>JABJED010000325.1 GCA_018665025.1 Gammaproteobacteria bacterium | reverse complement strand
CTGAGCAGCAACACCACGAGGAATCCCCCAGCCATCTCCGCCAAAAATTCACCTGAACGGGCGATCCCAGAGAGTCGTTTGGTTTGTCGCACATTGAGCAGCCTGGATAGCAGCGCCACGAACTGAAGACTAAACAGCATATACACCAGTTCGAAGAAGAGTGGCAATGTGAAGATCAGGTATGGGCTGCTGCTGACGCCTAGCAACAGGCGCATCGTAATCAGGCCCACAAGAATGATCCCAATGATCGTAAACAAGTAGTTACGCACAGCGAACCGGTGAGTCAGGCGATCGATCAGCAGCGTCATTGGCATACCAACTGCTGCGATCAGAATTGCGATGAGCGCCAGTTGTTCCGCTGCCCAATAGTTCAGGAAGAGCGTGAAGGCGCAAACACGAATCATACCGATGCCAATGCCAGACATGAACATGTTGCTGAACATCAGCGAGGTGGGTGTCTTGTCGTCGGGGCGAATGCCAAGCCTGGCTAGAAAGCGATCCCCAGCGGTCAATGGGGCACCTGGCGCAACTGCCATATCACTCAAGCTGAGATGCCCTTTAATTGTTATAGAAGGTATCAGTATGACACCCATCGTTCGTTCTAGTATGCGTCATAATGCAGTATCAATCGACACAGATTTTGTTCCTGAATTAGCTGGAGGAGATGGTGGTTAGGCGTTTTCGTGCACTTTGAAGATCGAATCTGCTAATCTTTCACGCGATATTTACAGGGAGAAAAAAGGGATGTCAGCAGTCGGTACTGAAGGAAACCCACTCCGGGTTGCAATCATTGGCTCGGGCCCAGCGGGTTTCTATACTGTCAGTAATTTTCTGAAGAAAAAAGAACTAGTCGTAGAGCTCGACATGTATGACCGGCTTCCCACACCCTTTGGTTTGGTCCGAGCTGGTGTTGCGCCGGATCACCAAAAAGACAAATCAGTGCAACGTGCCTACGACAAAAGCGCACAGATGCCAAACTATCGGTTCTATGGCAACGTTGAGTACGGGTCAGACATTCATCTTGAAGACCTGAAGAAGCACTACCATCAGGTGATGTTTACAACGGGTGCGCCATTTGACCGTAGCCTGGGTGTGCCGGGTGAAGATCTTGAAGGTAGTTTTTCCGCGACCGAGTTCGTTGCTTGGTACAACGGGCATCCGGATTTTGCGGATCGCCAGTTTGACCTTAGTCAGGAAAGTGTCGCGATAGTGGGGATCGGCAACGTTGCGATGGATGTCGCCCGAATTCTGTGTAAGACATACGATGAACTGGCGGTAACCGACATCGCCGACCATGCACTCGAGGCTCTAAAGAACAGCAAGGTAAAGAATGTGTACATTCTGGGCCGGCGTGGCCCGGCGCAGGCGGCCTTCACGCCGCCTGAAATAAAAGAGATGGGTGAGTTCGATGATGCAGATGTTACAGTGCCATCAGATGAAGCCGTCGTTGACCCCGCTAGCCAAGCTATTCTAGATGAGAGTGGAGATAAAAACGCACTGAAGAATGTAGGCTTTATCCAGGAATATGCCCAGCGTCCGGTCGACGGGAAGTCGCGGTTGCTGACGATCCGCTTCCTGGTATCACCCACGGACTTAGTCGGTGAAGATGGCAGAGTGGCCGCGATCAAGCTGGTTAAAAATGAGCTGGTCCAGGGTGACGATGGCTCGGTTCGGCCAAGAGCGACTGAGCGGGAAGAAACTATTCCTGTTGGATTGGTATTCCGCTCTGTGGGATACAAGGGCTTGCCGTTACCGAATATCCCCTATCATCAGAACTGGGGAACGATTCTTAATGAGGCTGGCAGGGTTGTCGATGAATCTGGTGATGCAGTAACGGGTCTATATACGGCCGGGTGGATAAAGCGCGGCCCGAGTGGCGTGATTGGTACGAACAAAACCTGTGCACAGGAAACGGTGGCCTGCATGGTTGAAGACCTTGCGGCTGGCAGGTTCAATGAGCCTGAAGATCCGAGCATTGAAGGTGCGGCAGCGCTGGTTGGGGAGCGAGAGCCAGAGGCAATCAGCTACCAGCAGTGGCAAACCATTGATGCTGTGGAAGTCGGTAAGGGCGAAGCCCAGGGACGACCCAGAGTTAAATTTACACGCGTGGCCGATATGGTCAGTGTTGGAATAAACTAGCCTTTTACCGCAGGTATTACCTCATCCAGGTAAGCGTTCAATGCCTCTTCATTCCAGGGTGCGCGTAAAGCAATGTTGATCATGTCTGCACCGGCTTCCTTGTAAGCATTGATGCGATCAACCGCTTCAGCGGGCGTACATAAGAGTGCGCCGCCTTCAACTCGCCTGGCGGCGGGGCCCCAGGCAGTGACAAGTTTTTCTCGTTCTGCGTCTACTTCTGCCTGTGAGGTACCAAGGTGAAACATCAGGTTGATTGAACGCTGGAGTGTGGCGGGGTCACGGCCCTGTTTCTCACACCACGTATCGAGTACGCCGGAAAGCCGGGTAAAGTTTTCCACAGAGGTATAGGCGGCGTTCCAGCCATCTGCATGTTTGGCCACCAGCTTCAGCGTTTTCTTTTCCCCGAGGCCGCCCAGCCATATGGGTAGTCTGTCTTGAATGGGTAACGGAAGACTCGAAGCATTGTCGACGCTATAGTGCTTACCCGTGAAGGAGGTCCGCTCCTGAGTCAGTAACCCTCGAATGATTGTTGTCGCTTCGTCCAGCATATCAAGGCGGGTGCCGACGCCTGGAAAGTCATAGCCATAGGCTGTTGCTTCCTGTTCGTGCCAGCCTGCGCCCAATCCCAATTCGAATCGCCCTCCGGAGATATGATCCAGTGTCGCTGCAGCCTTGGCAATGCTGGCGGGATTTCGGTATCCGACGTAAAAAACCAGACATCCTAGGCGAGCATTTTTAGTTTCAGCAGCAAGGGCTCCCAGCGTTGTCATCGCTTCGAAATGATCGATCGTGCCGCCGGCGGGTGGGGCTTCATAAAAATGATCCCAGGCGGAAATCCAGTCGACCTTTTCATCGAGCTTTCGCCAGAGCGTCCGCATAGTATCCATCGTCATGTTTTGTTGACCGACATGCGCGCCTAGTTTCAAAGACATCTTTAGAACTCCTGAAGAGTAGCAATAGTAGATAGTAATTGGTTATCTCATGATAACACCGATCATTTTATTGCTTGGCAATCGTTAAACGGTTGAGGATGATGAAGTGTGGCTATTCTTGACCTGACCAAAGGGGCCGTAGGCGCCCAACTGACCCGCATGACGATCCCGTATTTTCTGGGGATATCGTCCATGATCCTTGCTTCAATGATTGAGACGATCTATATCGGAATTCTTGGCGCGAGGGAACTTGCTGCCTATAGTTTTATGTTCCCGGTCATTATGGCGCTCACCAGTATTTCCATGGGGGTTGGCATCGGCGCTTCGTCACTGATCGCAAGAGCCGAGGGTGAAGGTGATCGGGAACGGGTAAAGAGATTGGCCACACATACGGTTTTTCTCACGCTGGCATTAACGCTGGTGCTCAGTTGCTCGACCTATTTTTTCCTCGAATTTCTCTATGCGTCGATGGGTGCAGAAGGTGAAGTGTTACAACTGGTGGTGGCCTATGCCGAAATCTGGGTTGTATTCGGGTTGGTCTCATTTACCATCCCGATGGTGAGTAGCACGGTGCTCCGCGCGCTTGGCATAGCCAAGGTGCCTGGATACATCATGACGATCACGTCAGGGGTTCAGCTGGTTGTCTCACCGATCCTCATTTTCGGGTTGTTCGGCGTGCCCGCCCAGGGATTATTGGGTTCGGCTTATGGCTTCCTGATTATCGGATTTATCCGGGTCATTGCCTTTGGTGTTCTGGTGGCTAATGAAAATATTCTACTGACGAGAGAAGTCTTCAAGGGGTGGCTCCTGTCTGCCAGGGCCATCATGCATATTGCGCTGCCGTCGATGCTTTCCTCATTGATTGGTCCGATCAGCATCGGTATCACTATTGCACTACTTGCGGCTCATGGCGACGTTATCGTTGCTGCATTCGGGGTCGTTTCCCGAATTGAGATGTTGGTGACGATGATACTTGGTGCGCTTGCTTCAAGCGTTGCGCCGTTTGTAGGGCAAAACTGGGGCGCAAAGCAGGACGACAGGGTTCGAGAGGGTTTATCGATAGCCTATCGATTTTGTTTGTTCTGGGGCGTGGTGTGTTTCATCGTCTTGGGACTCTTCGGCGACAACCTGGTGGGCTTGATTAATGATGATGAACAATTAACAGAAGCCGCTGGCTGGTTCATGATTATTGTCCCGATCAGTTTTGGATTGATGGGCGTTGGTCAGGTTGCGGCGTCTGTCTTCATTGCGCTGGGCAAACCTATGCCGCCGACAATTCTGTCCGTACTCCGAACTGTCGTGGTGTATATCCCCATGGCGATTGTGTTCGATAGGTACTGGGGTTACATCGGTATCTTTATTTCTCTGATGGTCGCCAATGTCCTGTTTGGTGTTGCTGCTTATGCCTGGGGCAAAATTATGCTAAGAAAGGAACTTCTACTCAGGGCTTAATGGCGAGACTGATTAAGCGCCTTCAGTAACTCAACGATGTCTACCGCAGGTTCATCCTTGAACTGAGCGAGCCGTTCAAAGACAGCAGCCGCAGCGGTGTGGAAGCCACCCGGAAGACCGGCATTCTCGAAGGTAGCGGCAATCTCCTGCATTTCTCCCTCAAACCGCCAGGCCTTTGCAGAGTTAGCTACAACACGTTGGTAGGTTTGTTCTGTAAAGGTCTGTCCCCACTGAGACTCCAGGACATTCCTGACACCTTCTTTCTCCGCAACGCCCAAAATTGCCGCCAGTAAGGCTGTAGTTCCTTTGGTGTAGGCGGCAAATACCATTTTCATGGCGGAAGCGGCGCCGATCTCGCCAGGAATAATAGTGGTCTCTAGAGGGGAATTATCGAACAGGGCTGCTATTTCCTTTGACCTGTCTCCTGAAAGGTAAAGCCGTGTGCCTGACTCGCTTTTCCAGGCGGGCCCGCCAACAATGCCACCGTCAACAAAGTTCTGATACCCAAACCGTTCAGCTATCTGACGACTCTTCTCTGGGGCGATCGCATTGCAATCAACAAAGAGGCCGGGGAATGCGCGCTGTTGCACCTGCTGGGCAACATCTTCTGCGTCGTGGGGAGGGCATACGCTCAGGATAATATCTGAATCTTTAACCAGCCTATCAATAGTGCCACCATTTTCTAAGCCTGCATCCGAGGCGCGGGTGTGACTCGCCTTGCTGCGGCCGTCACCCGCCCAGATGACTCTCGTGGCCGAGTGGGATGCTGCGGCGCCGAGGGAAGCGCCCATTTGTCCGGGGCTGATGAGTCCGATGACTGTCATTTGGACTTCTCCATGTTTTCTTAACGCAAGCGTCTTTAGCTAAGCTTTCTTTATCAAAATGCTCTTCATTTAGAGGAAGTCTTTGGCGATCTGGTCTATGTATCCCAGCATCTGATCTTCGTTCTGTCCGGTTTGCAGGAGAATCAACCTGGAGACGCCCATGTCTTCAAACTGTTTAATCACTTCATCTGTCAATGGAACACGAGGAGTGATGCTGATTTCCAGTTCACCCAGATCAGTGCTTCGGTTGGTTGATTCAGACAGGGTCTTTAGTGCATCAACACTTTCCTGACTTGACGCAACGTTTAACGCAAAACCGTACCAACCGTGACCTTTTTGAATGGCGCGACGGTACGCGGCTTTACTGGTACCGCCCACAATGACGGGCGGGCCGCCGTTTTGGTAGGCCAATGGACGGCTTTGGATTCCCTTATAGTTTACAAACTGTCCTGCGAACTCCGGTTTCGGGGAAGTCCAGAGTTCTCGGATGGCATCTATATACTCATCGGTTCGTGCACCGCGTTCCTCAAAATTAATGCCCAGCGCTTCGAATTCCTGTACCAGGTAGCCCGCGCCGATGCCGAACAAGAGGCGGCCTTTTGATAGTTGGTCAACGCTCGCGGTCTCTTTGGCGAGCACGACCGCATTTCTTTGGGCAATCAACGTAATGCCTGTGCCCAGGAGAATTTTGTCGGTAGCAGCAGCGATAAATGACAATGCAGTAAAAGGATGAATGAAAGGTTGAAGGGGCGCGGCGGGCGAAGGGGGGGCCTGGGGGTCTGGCAGTACAACGTGCTCGGCGGTCCAAAGCGATTCAAAGCCTGCATTTTCTGCAGCTACTGAAACGTTGCGCATGACATCTGGATCCCCGCAGGGGCCTGTGTTGATACCGAACAATCCAAATCTCATAGGACCTTCCTTTTAAAACGATTGCAAAGCGCTAATATCGGCAAGTTCGCCTGACAAGTAAAGACCGTCGTACCCTGGAGTGATTATTTACAGTGCTGGTATTTGGTGTGCTGGATTTTCCCGGTTACTGAAATCCCGCAGCAGCAGATACTTCTGCCAGTATTCTCTCAATACTTATCTCGCAAGAGCCTTTTCAGCAACTTGCCTGTCGAGGGTCGGGGCAGCGTTTCTTCCCGGGCGGTTTCTTGAGGTCTAGCTTTAGCGAAGGCCAATGGTTTCAGGAAAAGCCTTCGCGTCGTTGTTGGCTAGCCTGATCCAACGCAATCGGAATGGCCAATAATAATATAAACAATAAGGTGTTGGATGGTATCTGCAGGTTAACATCCGCCGTGCCGTGAATGAGTAGTGAAATAGTTCCAGCCAGGCATCCGAAGGCTATCCCCCTTTCAAATGGGTGAGCTAACCCTCCTAACAATCGTACTTGTGAGTGAAGTCCCGCTACTAAAATAATCAGCAGAGGCAACGATCCGATAATGCCTAGCTCGATCAGGAACTCAATATAATCGTTCTCCGTGTGGCTTATTTTCCTGGTGATATCCGCATCACGGTAGGGTGAAAATGCAACTTCATATGATCCTGCGCCTGTACCCAGCCAAACATGGTCTTTGAAAACCGCCAGATTGTAGGATAGCAAATCGACGCGGCCATCAGAGACAATAGTAGTTTCGCGGAACCGCTCAGCCAGTTGCTCAATGCCAAAATATTTACTGATGATCAGTACATCTATCGCCAGAATGCTCACGAGCAAGATTGCGGTGTAGCGACTGAACGAGCGGGTGTAATAAAAAGCAACGGCTGCCGTAATCATAATGCTCGAGAAGAAGGCGATGTTACCCATCCGTGAGCGGCTCATCACCAGTGCAATCACCATGATGATGATGACCAGACGTAATCTTGCCAGGGGCCCAGTGATGATATCGACGATGGTAGCTCGAAGACTCCTTGAATCCGTGCCCCCTGAGTTGGACCGGTCAGCTATCATTGCTCCAATCGCCAGAGAGAGCGCCACTTCGAGGTAGCCGGCAAAGTGGTTGGGGTTCGGAAAGCTCCCCCTGGCCCTCGGTAATTCGAACATCAATTGTTGGGTCCCCCCTACCAAAGCTTGCAGCAATCCGATGATGACAATCAGGTAGACAACCATTCTGCATCTGTCATGACTGTCTACGAGTTGTACTGTCGCGTAAAAAAAGCCCATATACATAATGGTTTTGGTCAGGTCGGCGCGGGTGCCATAAAAGTATTGAGTTGTGGGCTCAATGAGGGCGGGAATGCCGTGCAGTTGGAGCAGGATAAAACACACTAGAAAACCCAATGCAGCCAGTACTACCTTGTGGTGTATAGAAAGCTGATTTCGTATTCCAAAGTTAGCCGTTAGGGCAGCTAGGCCAGAGAGGATTGCGAGCGCCGGCCAGGCCCAATCCCGGTTGCTGCCGAGCGGCCATGGGCTGACTATTAAAATCAGCAGGATAATGACGAAAGCGGGTCTATGATGAAATGCTGTTGAATGCATGAAGCGCTTCATTGTAGATGATCTACCTATGGTACCTCAGTTAGTGGTTTTCGTATGTGGCCGCGTTGAAGACTCTTTATGTGTAGCCCGTTGAAGACTCTTTATGTGTAGCCCGTTGAAGACTCTTTATATAAACCCCGCTGAGGGCTCTTTATGTAAACCCCGCTGAGGGCTCTTTATATAAACCCCGCTGAGGGCTCTTTATATAAACCCGCTGAGGGCTCTTTATGTGTAGCCCGTTGAAGACTCTATATAAAACCCCGTTGAAGACTCTTTATGTCCTCCGTTGAAGACTCTTTATATAAACCCCGCTGAGGGCTCTTTATGTCCTCCGTTGAAGACTCCTAGAAATTTACCGGTATTCTACTTATGCTGATAGTGTATTACTTGATAGGTTGACTATGAATTCTATTGCCAGTGTCTTTTGGAACGCATTGCTGACAGCCACCGTCGTGACATTGTTGGCAAGCTTCTTCGTTGCCGCTATGCCACCGGTATATAGGGCTACCGCGATCATTAAGGGCGATTCCGATGCCATGTTGAAAATCCAGTCCGGCGATCTGTTGCGTCATGTCGTTCGGACAACAAAAGCTGACCTTGGCAAGCTTG
>JABJED010000324.1 GCA_018665025.1 Gammaproteobacteria bacterium | reverse complement strand
GCCAAACAGCCCACGATGATCAAACCTGTCAGCCATCGTGCCGAAGAAAAGCTTGGCCAAAATCATAATTGTTGCAAAAACAGATATTAAGAATGCCGTCTGCATAGAGTCGACACCAAGAATCTCTGCATAAGGTCGCAAATGTTGTTGAATACTTCCGAATGCGGTGACCAATGGCAAAAATGACAGCACGACAACCCAAAACGTGCGCTGCCTGAGAATTTCAGCCATCGTCCAGGTCCTTTCTGGCCGCTCCTGCGACGCGCTAACCGATTCACCGGCTGATTCAGGTTCAATTCCCAGTTCCCTCGGCGGGCTTCGAACAGCCAGCCATACGAGCGGCAGAATAACTGCGACAAAGGCTACCCCCAATATCCAGTGGGCATCCCGCCAGCCATAAGACTGATGGAGCAACGTCACAACAGGAGCCATGACAACACCACCAATTGAAGTGCCAGTCGTTGAAATCCCAATCGCCAGGCCGCGATTTTTACCAAACCATTTCGCGGCCAATGTCTGCGCCGCCAAAGGACCGGCGAGCAGGACACCGGCCATGATCAAGGTGCCGTAGATCGCGATGATCTGCCAGAATTCTGTTGTCAGCGAGATAAGCACATAACCGACCCCCGCACACGTGGTACCGGCACAGATCAACGCGCGGATGGAATACCTGTCCATCGCATAGCCAGCGAAAGGAGACATCAAACTCTGTGCAAGGTTCAGGATAGTGATGGGTACCATCACATAAGTGAGTGTCACGGCCAGGTTTCCATCATCAAGCCATTCGCCAACCCACAGGGTGTATGAAAAAAAGATAGACCCGAACAGGACACCCTGAAAAACAAGACTGACGCCAACAATGTTCCAACCGTAATACCAGGGTGTCTTCAAAATTGACTCAATTTCCCACTGCCGCAGTCTTGCTAAAGCGAAGAGCATAGCATCCTTAACATCTGGCTGTTCGGCAACTTCTGGTCTACTCTCCGTAGCACTCTCCTCGAGGAAGCACGCATGGATTACTTGACAGTTCAACAAGCAAAAAATGAATCAGGACTGAGGCTGGTGTTAACCCGTGATGTGCCGGGGCCTTGGAGCGAAGCGGCCAAGGCCATTTTGCGATGGCATGAGGTAGGCTACAAAGCTGCCGAGCAGATCGGCGGACGGGACAACCCGGGCCTTGTTGCATGGACCGGCCACCGGAATGCTCCGATCGCCTTATACGACAATGAACCCCCAAGAGTACGATGGCAGGAGATCCTTGATCTTGCAGAAAGACTCGGCAATGGTCCGTCGCTTTACCCCCAAGATATTGATCAGAGAATCCAGATGGTCGGTATTGCCAGTGAAATTTGCAATGAAGGAGGAATGGCCTGGCACGCCCGTATGCTCATGCTAAATGTCACCTATCAGGCGCATGGCGATGTCGTGTTCGAAAAAAACCCCATGTTTCGAGAATACGGCTTTTCTGAAGCTGCTGTGAAAACAGCGATAGATCGTGTTGAACAAATTTTAGGTTACCTGGCAGAGACCGTTAAATCCCAAACGGCGGCGGGATCTATTTATCTAGTCGGCGAGTCAATGACAGCAGCAGACATCTACTGGGCCTGTTTTTCCAATATGCTGGAAGCATTACCTCACGAGATTAACCCGATGCCGGATTCACTCAGGCAAGGATGGGGAGCGTTGGCCAAAAGCATCAGTGGTTACGACCCGATTCTGATCGATCAGCGAAACGCGATTTTTGAAAAACACCTGTGGCTGCCTCTGGACTTTTAGGCTCTACGACGTCCGGCCATCGCTTCAAGCCTGAACGGGATACCCACTATGGCTGCGCTTTCTGTTTGGCAATGGCTGCCTCGATCCGTTTTCGCTCGGTGCCATCCTGACGTTCGCGCAGCCCTTGATCCATCTCATCCAAAACTTTGGCTGCAAATTCATTGCTCTGGATTTTTTCCCAGTAGGCTGCCACGTGCGTGGTTGCCAGTATCGGGTTTTCAACATCCAGCATCGGAACGGTTCGCTCACACAAGAATAATGCCGGAACCAGGGTGCAATCAGCTCGTGTCAGCTTGCCACCAACAGCGTAGTCACCTTGGCCGATGTGTTGTTCCAGGGCTCTCATACCACGGGTCACCTGACCCACTAGTAGATCGCGAACCTCATCAACTCTTGTCTTGCGATTAACCTGTGGGAGCGCCATAAAGATGTTGTTCATTAAGTAAACGTCTGCAATTCTGGAAACCAGACGCACCTGTGAGCGGATCCAGGGGGATTCCCCCAACATACTTTTATCGGGGTAGCGATCGTCCAGATACTCCGCGATCACTTCAGACTCCGGAATGATTCCCTCATCTACTTCAAGCACCGGTATTCGCCCTATCGGCGAGTAAGCCGACAATTTTCCCATAAAAAATGAAGCGGGCAGGTCGAACGCCACGTCTTCAATACCCATGGCATAAAGCTGCATTCGCACTTTCGCAGAGTACGGACTCAAATTACCTGTAATCAGTTTCATCATCGTTATCCATTATCGCAACATTGCCGTAGCCGCTCGCGCGCTCGTTGCGCTTTTTCGGGTGCCGTTAACGCGGCATCAAAAGGTAAGCAGAGGATTCTACCTCAATGAAGTGCTGACCAGAATAAGCATTCGTCTGCATTGGAGATGAAACGTAAAGTTGCTTAACAGCTCGACCCGTTCACCGTAAGATAACCTCCCGACAACAGCGGAAGGAGCAGACCAATTACTGAAAATCCAAGCATTTGGGTCGTCACCGGAGCCGCTTCCGGAATTGGGGCTTCTGTG
>JABJED010000008.1 GCA_018665025.1 Gammaproteobacteria bacterium | reverse complement strand
TTCCTTAGTTTCTATCAGACCATGGCCGCAAAATCGACGGATCGATTGGCTGTGCATGGTGTCAAATATGTTAATGACGGATCCTACCCATCAATGACACTGCGCTTGAACTTCCCCGGCTATCTTGACGGTGAAGAAGGCCTGGCTGGTGAGATTCCCTGGGAGGATATGTTCGATCGTATGTTGCCGTTCTGGAACAACGGTATCCAGATTCATTCTCATGCGAATGGCGATGAAACGGTCGATATGACGCTTAACACGCTGAATGCCCTGCAAAATGCCTCGCCGCGTTTTGACCACCGGTTCACGATTGAGCATTACTGTATTAGCACTCCGGCGCAAGCACGGCGCCTTGCAGCACTTGGAGGTGTGGCGAGTGTAAATCCGTATTTTGTGCATTATCGCAGTCAGTTACATGCTGACCAGGGATTTGGCCCAGATCGGTCCGAAGCAACGGCAAGGTTGGGTTCTCTGGCGCGTAGTGGTGCTACTTTTGCGTTGCACTCAGACTACAATCTGGTGGTCGCGCCGATGCATCCGCTGACGGCTGCCTGGATTGCGGTTAACCGGCTTGCCGCCGATGGGACAACCGTCGTAGCACCAGGCGAGAGAATCTCGGTGGACCAGGCGCTGCGTGCCATCACCATCGACGCTGCGTTTGTATTGAACCAGGATCATTGTCTAGGCAGCATTGAGGCAGGAAAACATGCAGATTTTGTCATTCTTGATGACGATCCCTATGAAGTAGATCCGACAAAAATAAAAGACATCAATATTCGCGGTACCGTTTTAGCGGGGGAGTTTTATGCCGCTAGAACATAATATGCCGAGACCACGTTCTGAGAGTGATGAGCAGGCATTGTCTACGGCATGGGATCGGCTGCTATACACTCTAGGCAGTCCGCCGGCTGATGAGGTCAGTCTTGATAAGCCGATTCGTTTCACGCAACGAAGCGAAGGTCGAGCTCAGATCCCGGTGACGGTACTAAGCGGTTTTCTAGGCGCTGGAAAAACGACGCTTTTGTGTAAGCTTCTTACCGAATCACAGCACAACATACTGGCCATTGTTAATGATGTTTCTGCGATCAACATTGATGCAGCACTGATTCGCTCCTCTTCTGCTGAAACCATCCAGTTAGAAAACGGTTGCGCGTGCTGTGTGCTAAATAGCGATCTTCAGTATGCGCTCGCGGAGATTGGTGCGAGGGAACTCACTCCAGACGCGATTGTCATTGAAGCCAGTGGGCTTAGTGATCCTATGGGTATAGCGCAGGCAGTTGCGAATAACAATACAACAGTGCTCGACGGCGTTATTACGTTGCTGGATGCGGAAACCATGCATGAATATTTTGATGATCCTTTGTCTGCTCCATTGGTGCAGCGTCAGCTCAGCGCCGCTCATCTGATTTGTATAAGCAAAACCAAGGACACTGATGATATCAGCGCCATGCAAACAGCAATAAGTGCGATTGCTCCCGGACGAGCAATCATTGCCCTAAATGCCATGGACGCTGAGTTAACCGAGATTGTGCTGGGTGCCTTGATGCGAGGGGCGCGTCCAGAGCCCCTTGGAATGCACCACGACTACGCTGGGTTTAAGACGGCCATTATTGAATGGCCTGAAGCGCCGAGCGCCGATGCTTTTTTCGCACTGCTGGAGAGCATTCCCGATTCGGTTTATCGAATTAAGGGATGGGTGACGCTTCAGCAAAAAAGGGAGTTAACCCGCTACGAAGTTCAAGCCGCTGGGCCCCGATGGCGAGTCAATCGCAGTGCCGTTGCGCCGGATTTGGAGCAACTGGTTATCATCGGGAGACACGACAGTGAAGCGTTTACAGAATTTTGTGAGTCGCTACTCGCGTTGCAGCAGCCAGGCTAATACGAATGCATGGATGATGGCAAACGCCCCCGGTTTGTCCTGCCAGGGAGCGTGGCTTGTGTCTGCCACCACTTCAAATTGAACGATGTCAGATGTCAAACGTTCAACAATATCAACTGAATTCTGCAGGGGCGTTATAGGATCAACGCGTGATCAGAATTTGACTTGTAGATCGCTTAAAATGGCCGGTGTCTGGAAGGGAAATGAGTGGCGTGCTGCTGGAGTGAGCAACTTTATTTTCGTCAGCTTCTGGCTTACTGTTGTCAATCGCTGCCAACCCATATCCCTTAAAGCGTACTGTGTTGGGCAGTTTCTTTATTAGAGGTGAAGCACATGAAAAAAATCAGGCTGATGACGTTGATGGCTATTTTTTGCCTTGTAGCGCCGCATACCTTCGCTGCGAAGCTTAGTGATGAATTAGTTGCTTTCAGAGGTTTGTATAAGCAGCTGGTGGAAATTAACACCACGCTATCAGAGGGTAGTTGTACCGTGGCAGCTAATGCCATGGCTGATCGATTGAGAAGTGCTGGTATCCCGGATAAAGACATTCATGTGATAGTGCCACCTGAGTGGCCGGAACAGGGCAACCTGATAGCGACGCTGCGCAGTCCTGTGTCGGATACCGATGCGGTCTTGCTGCTTGCTCATATCGATGTGGTTGAGGCCGATCGCGCCGATTGGGAACGTGACCCGTTTACGTTGATCGAGGAGAACGGCTATTTCTATGGTCGTGGTACTGCGGACGATAAATCCATGGCGGCCATATTTGTTGATATTATGATGCGGATGAGCCGTTCAGGATATCAACCGGAGCGTGATCTCAAGCTAGCGCTAACTTGCGGGGAGGAAACGCCGAACACTTTTAATGGTGTCAGCTATCTCCTCGAAAATCACCGTGGGTTAATGGATGCCAGTTTCGCACTGAAT
>JABJED010000323.1 GCA_018665025.1 Gammaproteobacteria bacterium | reverse complement strand
TTCGGCGAAACCGGCGAGGTGTGCTCGCGCGGCTATGGTGTGATGCAGGGTTACTGGAACGATGCTGAAAGAACAGCGGATACGATTGATGTCGAGGGCTGGCTGCATTCAGGTGACCTGGGCGAAATGGACGCCGATGGCTTTGTAAAAATCACAGGTCGGATCAAGGACATGATTATCCGCGGCGGTGAAAATGTTTATCCAAGAGAGATCGAGGAGTTTCTTTACACACACCCTGATATTCAGGAAATCCAGGTGTTTGGCGTTCCCGATGTAAAGTACGGTGAACAGGTCGCCGCATGGATTCAGGTAAAGGAAGGCACAAACATATCTGAAGATGAGATCCGGCAATTCTGTAGCGGCCAGATCACCCACTTCAAAATACCCAAGTACATCAAAATGGTGCACGAATTTCCGATGACAGTCACCGGCAAGATGCAGAAGTTTGTGATGCGCGATGCGTTTGCGAAAGAGCTTGGCCTATAGAGGTGCTCTCCCGCCCGTTATCTCGCTGTTGAAACTGTTAGTAGACGAGGTATTGCGATGGGAAAGCCCGGGACGGTTTCTCATGCGACAGGCAACCCCAGACGTTGAGATGTCAGGTACGATAATACCCGCAGGTGCGCTAGTCATGGTGCGCTCTTTCCGCGATATCATTCAGCGGATGGACAATATTCGATTATCGAAGCCGTTACCCATGCCAGTACATAACTTCAGTATGTTCTTTTTGCCCACACATGATTTTTATATCGAGTTCGATAAATGCCAGGCGGGTTGCTGAACAAAACTTTTCACGAATGGCTCGATTGGAATTCGTGCACCAAAACGACGGCGATCTAGCGGGTTCTAAGGAACGAACAAGTTAACGTTACTCATAGGCAGTGCGCGCGACAACTATGCTGAGACCGCTGCAGATCAATGAGTGAGTTTGTGATGAAATTTATATAGATGAGAAAGAGCGTGGGAGAAGACTATGGTGATGAAGCAGGAAGTTGTAGTGATTGTCGGTGGTGGCCCGGGGATCAGCGCTAGTTGCGCGCGAGTGTTCGTGAGGGAAGGTATGCAAGTTGCCATCGCAGCCAGAAATATAGATAAGCCAGTGCTCAGGGAGCTTGAAAAGACGCACGGGGTGTTACTTGTTGCCTGCGATGCTGCCGATGAACAATCGGTCGTAGATTTGTTTGGCATTGTTGTTGAACGGTTGGGAAATCCTAACCTGGTTGTGCATAACATTGATGGCAGAACACGAGAGATATTTCGAAAACCCATCACACAAGCAGCGGCTGTTGACGTGCTTGATACCTTGAAGAATTCTGTCTACAGCGCTTTTCTGGTGGGTCAGCAAGCGGCGAGATGTCTACTACAGAATGAGCTGGGTGAAAGAGGGCGTGGTTCCATCATTTTTACCAATGCCAGTGCAGCGTTAAAGGGGTATCCAAACAGTGGCGCATTTGCTGCCGCTTGTCATGGCAAGGCGGGCTTGGCGCAGAGCATGGCACGGGAATTGATGCCGCAAGGGATTCATGTCACCAATGTGCCCATTGATGCGGCTATTGGTTGGACTCAGGAAGATGGTTCTCGCGCACACCGATTGGCCGGTACCGCTGAGGCCGACAACATGGCGGACCCTGAATTTATTGCCGAGACCTACTTACAATTACATCGTCAGCATCGCTCGACGTGGACGCATGAGGTTGTACTCAGGCCGTGGGTCGAGAAATGGTAAATGGTCACACGGAGCACCGATCACCTAATCCCCGTGGGATTCTTTGATCGTAATCCAACCCTTGATCTACCGACCCAGTGCCATGGTACAAAGCAAGGATCTCAATAACCTAGTAGCTGAACGCCACTATCAATCACAGTTATCCTGAGTATCAGGGACGATCAGTTCGGGCGAGGGATTCATGTTAACCCCATGGCCGACCTACTTTATGCAGTTAGTGCCGCTACAGGAAAAGAAGCGTTAAGGAATTATCATCATAAGTGGAATTCGGCTATCTTATGTCGAGTTGTTCTACAACACATCACAAGGATATGTTTTATGGGTCGAGTTACTGGAAAAGTCGCTATCGTCACAGGAGGTGCGTCAGGAATAGGCCGTAGCTGCGCAGAATTGCTTGCTCAGGAAGGTGCTACCGTCGTGATTACTGACATACAGGAAGCCATGGGCCGTGAGTGTGCCGATGTGATTACCGCGGCAGGCAATCATGCTCAGTTTCTTGCCCACGATGTGACCAGTGAACAAGACTGGATTAATGTGATTGAGCAAACTGTTCGGGAACACAATGGCTTGCACATCCTTGTTAACAACGCGGGCATTGGTATTGCCGGAAGTATTGTTGATATGTCGCTTGAAGATTGGCAACGACAGCAAGCGATCAACCTTGATGGTGTATTTCTGGGTGTTAAGCACGCGATTCCAGCGATGCGTAATAGCGGTTCAGGCTCGATCATTAATATGTCTTCTGTGGCAGGACTCAAAGGCGCTGCGAGCCTTTCTGCGTACAATGCCACTAAAGGTGGTGTGCGTTTGTTTACCAAGGGTGTCGCCCTGGAATGTGCCGAGTCGCGCTGGCCAATAAGGGTTAACTCTGTTCATCCCGGGATCATCGATACACCTATTTGGACAAAGGTGAACCCCGAATTTTTTTCAGAGGGTGGGAATGCAGTTGACGTTGAAGCCATGGCAGAGCTGGGCGTGCCAACAGGTAAGGCCGGCTATCCTCGGGATATTGCTAATGGTGTTCTGTTTTTGGCCAGTGACGAAGCATCCTATATCACGGGTACCGAGCTCGTAATAGATGGCGGCATATCAGCTTAAGCGGGGTTACTTGTTTGTCGCTCTCTGCACCAATGGGTCTGTTCGGCCATCTGGCACAACTTTTATCCGATGATTAGAAAAAAGCGCGGCAGGGAGGCTGGGGGATACTTATCAACCAAGGCAGAAACGTGCTTAATTCATACTATACTCCAGGGCTGATTAACAGGGTGGTTCATTACATTAGTACCTGCTGACAATAACAACATAGGGCGAAGACAATGAATTGGTACAGAATTAAAACTTCCTTGGTCGGAATCAAGCGCCTGATCACTTTGTCCGATGATGATAAACAAGGTTGCATCAACGCCTATAAATTTTTTCAGCGTATGCAAGATGGCGAAGAGACGTCGACAGAGGATGAGACCAAGGCTGTCGCGGACTACTATAAAGTGTTAAATAATCTGCTTTCCGTATTCGATCTGGAGAAGCTCTATATCCCGCCACAGATTGATGATTCCCAAGGTCTGTATGGTAATCAGTTGTTAGTCGAGAAGATGGTGTTCGAAGAGCTAAATCTGAATAAGCCTGAGGAATCCCACCTGTTGGATATGGGTTGTGGCCGAGGCAGAATAGCGCATCACTTTGCCACCCTGTCTGGTGGACAGGTGTCCGGCTATAACATCGATCCCAACCAGATTGAAAGCGCCATCGACTGGGCCGTAGAAACCAATATGAGTGATCGACTGCACTTTAAAGAAGGCAATCATCATGACCCGCTTGATTTTGAATCAGCGAGTTTCGATGGCTGTTTCTCCTTTCAGGCAGTTTGGCCCTTCTTCAAAAAAAATGAGCTTGATGACCATGCCAGAGAAATGTACCGAGTGCTAAAACCTGGCGCTCGCTACGCCTGTTCCGAGTACTTGCTTTCGCCTTATTTCGACTGGAATAACCAGGAGCATGCCACACTGCACAAAACCTACTTACCAACACTGGCGGCGACTCAATCGATGTATCCGGTGGATGTGTGTGCCGCATTAAAAAGAGCAGGGTTTAAGATTCTTGTTTCAGCGCCTTCAAAAAGTGAAGCCTGGCCTATTTGCGAGCAAAAACGTGATCTAATTTTGCTCGTACGCAGAGTTGTCAGAGCTCTTGAGGCCATTCGCATGATGCCAGCGTGGGTCGAAGAGTCACTTGACCTACTTCAAAAAGGTGGCCAGGCCTGGACCGATGCTGAAAAAGCCAAGATTGCCGACCTTAACTGGAGAATCGTAGCTGAGAAATAAACGTCCGGCAGGGCGTGATCCCCGGCGAAAACGACAACCGCTAATCTTCCACCACCTTCATAATGTACTCCTCAGTAGCGTCATGTGGTGAGTTCGCCGTCGCCACCCTGGGCCAGCACTGCGCTGGCTCTTTAGTTTGTTGGGCTCGTCAGCTGCGGTGGAAACCACTCGCAAGCGATAACTTCTCTATGCCCCTCATAAACTCGCATACCCAGCAAGAAGGGACCGTTAGCGACGGGCAGCCAATTGGTGGTTTTGGCAGGTCTTTCGGCGCTTATAAGAATCGTCAGACTACCATCATCATCGTAAACGAGCCCCGGCGTACGATCACTGATTGACCAGCGATCGATTTCGTTTTCAACCAGGTAAAGGTCTGTGCCATAGGCTGTTAACGACCAGAACGCATTGCATGGCGGCATGGCGTCGGCCTCGAATCGCATCTGAAGCGGCCGACTACCATCCGGCCGGTTTCCTTCTGAATCATTTTGAGCAGTATAGGATCGATTTTCGATAGCCTGATGACCCCCGAGTCCAAACTTTGCGCCGACTGCACGTTTTAGTATATCTCCCCCAAACCCTGTGGCGTCTCGGCCTGTGCTCCATCCACTTTTTCTGACTGTGCCAGAAACGTTGAGACCAACAATAAGTTTCTCTCCCTCCTGTACCCCTGCGGTTAGCACATCCGTCGAGAAGCTGGATGGGTCATCGATAATGGACTGCGCCTCTGCTGATAGTTGCGGGTGCCAGGGTGCAGGTGGATCAAGTTCTGTATAGCGCTTTAGTTCGGTGTAAAACTCAGCGCCGGATCTCGCAATAGCGGTGGCGCGACCGGCGCGTTTAGTTCGGGTGTTCGGATGTGACAAGGGTGCTGTTACCCTAATGGCACGTTGCAGGGCGCGCGCCGCAGTGATGTCTTCTGGTGACTCAACCAGCATGCGGATAATGACCCAGGCGGTTGGTGTGCCGATCGTCACGAGATCGGTGTCATCGTTCGACGGAGGTGTTGCTGGGTCGAATGTTACCTGAACACGAGTGCCTTTCACGCCATGATGGCGACGGCAGACGTAAGCAACGTGGGTGTACGCATCAAGGATCATCACGTTCCAGTACCTGTCGGGGTGATCCATTGACGGTACATCTATCGTCAGGTCGCCGTGACGCAAGTCATACCAGGCGGATGAGTACAGCGTGTCGTTGTTTGGCACGACAATGGCTCGATCGTTGGGCGTGGCCAGATCATCTATGTGATTCATGGTGCCGGTATCGGTCTTTGAGCAGAGCAACAAACGGGTACGGTGAATTGATGCCAAGGGGAATCCCCAAACGTAGACCTCAGCAGCGGGTGAAATATCTTCAGTAGGGTTTTGCGTCATGAGTTAGGTAACTGCTCAATGGAGCGGGAAGTGTCGCGACTATAACTTCAGGTATAGAGTATCGTTATCGACGTAGCCCGTCCCCAACTATGATTGTTCATTGCTGGAATTTTCTTGATAGCGCTTGCCTCGTTCCGCGGCCAGCTTATAGGCAGCAGCCGTTTCTGCTGCCACTTCTTCGCGCTGATTTTCGCTTAACGCCTTGAACTCCTCCTGCCACCAACGCCGGGTGACTTGTGGGAAGGTCCCCATGCGATTGACACAGGCATTTGCGCCCCGATCACGCCCAGCTTTATAGCCTGCGGCGCCTGTATTCGATGCCGCGGACTTGCCGAACGGCACCAGATCGCCCTCCATTTTTGGAATCAGGAAGTAAGGCATCGATATGCGCGTTTCGCCATCGGGAATCAAGGTCGTGTTGACACGATGGAGCGTTGCAGAATAGCGCCCTTCGCTTAGATGCATCAAAGTCCCGCCAGTGTTAACAATCACGGATCCCGGAATCACCGGAACATCGTACTCTCCTTCGGCGGTTCTGCATGTTACTGGCGCGTCCATCCACTGTCCCTCGCCAGCGACGACTTGTAGTCCAGGGCGGTCGTTGATCAGCAAGGCAACGAATGGAGGTCCGTCAATGTGAGTCCCCACGTTTTGGCTATCAAATTTCGCATAAGCTGCATGGACTTCTTTTTGTGCACTTTCCGAAAAAACATCCAGGCCAAAGTTGTGGTTCAAACTCGCGGCGAGATCCGGGTTATCGAAGTCAAAATATTTGCGAAATTCGGCAGGGTCTTCGCCCAGTGATTCTACGATCAGTTCTCCAAGTTGGTGCGTCAAGCGATGATAGATAAGGTTAAGATCTTCAATCAACGGTCGAAAGCCAGATATCGATTCCGACTGCGGCCAGGTGTTGGGTCCCCGAAATAAACGCTTGTGAATTGGTTGAGACACATCGTCGTATGCGCACAGTGGCTCTTGTTCAAAACTGTATTGAAAATTCTCTATCACCTGACCGTGCCCACGGTCTGCAGGGGTTGGCAATGTATAACCCCGAAAATAAGGCGTGTTGGAAATGTGTGCCGTTTTCTTGATGTCCATTGGCGCGTCGAAAAACCCTCGAACCTCGCGAAAGGCTCGCAGCTGAAACTCATCATCAAGGCCTGGTGCATTGGTCAGGACAAGAAACCCGCATTCTGAAAGTGCATACCGAAGGTCTTCTAAAAACTTATTGCGGTTGTTTTCAAGGTCAAGCCAATCAACCGTCGGTATCTCTTGCAGTGCGTCGCCGGCGGGATGAGTTCTGTTTTCTGTAGGCTGCATACCAAATATTACCCTCGAGTTTCGATAACACTATTATCGCCCCTGTAAAATAGCAAATAGGCACTGCTGTATGAACTCGGGGTCAGTTAACTTGGCAATGCCGTCGCAGCTTATTGAGATGTCGAACTTAGTCTGTGAAAGGAACAGCAGGAAGCTTGAATTGCTGGTGGCCGGAGATCGAATCTTACGGGCAGGCCTCCTGCATCCCTGAGTATTCGGTGGCTTTTCGTGACTGGTTTTTGGCGCGTAATGACCAGTCTTGGCATTTGACTGAAACAAAATCCTCCAGATCAAACCGAATGGAACAAAACCATGAACATCAAATCAATAACGCTGGCTTTGGCCATGACAGCATCAATGAACGCAAACGCGGCAGTGGTTACTACCCTGTTTTTGCTATCACCGGAGCGCAATTGGGATTTCATCTCTAGCTACGGATCAGCGGAGGAATGTAAGGTCGATGAGGAACGACTTGATATCACTGGCAAGAGCATTTGTGCCCCGCAGTATGATGTTAAATGTGTCCTTGTGGGGCGACTGGCGTATGACCATCCGTATCCCATCGACCTGTCTAATCAAACACTATGTGAAGAGGCTTGGCATCTGCGGATAGAAAATGAACTGGCAGAATTGAGATGAAAGACTTGTGCATCACCGCCACCCTATCCCTGGCAGTGTTCGCCGGCTGCATCATCTTAGCCGGCTTCCCATGGCTAGCCTACGAACTCATGCAAATAATTGGTGCAGCACTGTGAGCATCAAATCTATTGTGATAGCAGTAGCAATGGCAGCATCAATGAAAGTCTAGGCTAGTTACATCGACGGCGACTACCTGTAACGGAGGAAGCGTGTAGGCGCGCCGAAAAAATAGTAGAGGGATCATCCAGAGTTATACGGATTGGAAAACAACGGCGAGCAGCTTGGAATAGCGATCTTGTGTATTGCCTTGAGGAAGGAAAGCGATGGTGGGAGTGGCCGCTATGAAAGACCTGTGCATCAAAAATAAACCTCGCTTGCGCGGGGCTGTTTAATGCCTGTTCGGTGGTGATCGAGAATAGGAATTTTAACCGGGTTATTCGGCCAGTAGATGGAGTATAGAAACAGATCGGATGGCTGCTTGCTTCGCCAGGGCGTCAGCCCCATGCTGTATACTGTTGGCGTCGGGAGAAACGCGTCGCCATGATATCAACCGTTAGTTAGGAGCAAAACAATTGAATGCGGGTCAAGCGCCGAATATACCGCGATTGCGCCGAGGTAAAGTATGATGTGTTCGACTACATAGAACTGTTTTACAATGCAAAACGGCGTCATGGTGATCATGGAAACCTGTCACCGATGGACTACGAAGGAAACTATTTTTAAGTGGTGGATCATGACGCACAAACTGGATCACTATGAGAAAGCAGGCAAAATAAAGAAAATGGTACGTACCTTCTAATACCTGATACGTATTTAAAATAGAGGTTATTCATAATGAAAATTAAAGTGAACACATCAGCAGATAGAAGATATAGACGCCCCACCTTTACCCGAGAGCTACCATCAATGATGGATATCTCAATGTGGTACGTTGTACCACCCCACAAAAAGAGAGGCGTCTATGAACAAGAAGGTAATCTATATCGGCCTGGATGTCGATGA
>JABJED010000322.1 GCA_018665025.1 Gammaproteobacteria bacterium | reverse complement strand
TCATAGAGTAAGGCCAACTCATTTCCTTAAAAAGGTTCTTATGACAAACCGTAACCCAGAAGCACTGCAGGCCTTCGCGGGCAAAGTATCAAACAGCGTCACAGGAGGACTGAACTGCGCCCTGACCATGATTGGCGACCAACTGGGATTGTATCGCGCACTCGCTGAAAAGGGCCCGATGCAAAGCGGGGGTCTGGCCGAGGCAACCAATCTTTCAGAGCGTTGGGTTCGGGAATGGCTATACCAACAAGCCTGCATTGGCCAGATAGAGTACGACGAGACAGCAGACAGTTTCTTCCTGAGTGAGGAAGGTAAAGCCGTCCTTGCGCAAGAAGATCACCCCGCATACATGGGCGGCATGATCCAATCTGTCGTTGCCATGTTCGATACAGTGGAACATCTGCCTGAGTGTTTCCGTTCCGGCCTGGGCCAAAGTTTTGATGACAAGGGAGAAGGTTGCGCCTGCGGCATCGAAAGAATGAGTCGAAAGTTTCAGACAGACTATCTGGTTCCAGCACTGTTGCCCCGCCTTGACGGCATCACTGAACGTCTCACAGCGGGCGCGAGCGTTGCCGACGTCGGCTGCGGCGGAGCCACATCAACCATTGCTATGGCTAAAGCTTTCCCGGCAAGTAAGTTCATCGGCTACGATATTTCATTGCACGCCCTTGAAAGAGCGCGGGCGAACATTGCTGCTGCTGGAGTCAGTAACATCAAACTGCATAACCCTGCCTTTGATCCTCTTCCCGAGGACAGCTCCATCGATTTCATTACCACCTTTGATGTCGTACACGATTCTACGCATCCGAGGCAACTGATCGACGCAATCAAGAATTCACTTAAACGTGACGGCTCCTGGCTCTGTGCTGATGTAAAGGGACTACCTACGTTTGCAGAAAACCGGCGGGATAACCCGATGGCGACGCTGGCTTATTCATTTTCCGTTCTGGTCTGCATGTCCGCGGGGCTTTCGACACCTGACGGCGCGGGCCTGGGAACATTGGGCTTTCATGAACAAAAAGCGCGCGAAATGACCGCGGCGGCAGGCCTGTCGAGCTTTAATGTCATCCCATTTGACGGCGATGTCTTCAACGCCTTTTATGACATCAGACACTAAGCAAACCCTACCTACGGGACAATATAAAATTGGGCTGGTTGCAATTTGTTACATTAAAGTGACCGCATCCACGGCAAAGAGGCCTCAAGGCAATCTTGCCAACAGCTTTGCAGATTCTCCCCAAAAATGCTTTTATCAGGAGCGAAACACGAGAAGCTGAAATGGCTGAACAGAGCAAAAGTACCAATCCAGTACTAAGCAGCCCCAACAAATTAAAACTCGGAGTATTTGGCGTCAATGTCTCCGGAGGCTGTTCGATGACGTCAGTTCCCTCGACGATCAAAGCGGAATGGGAGGAATCAGTTAATATTGCCCAGGCAGCTGATCGTGCAGGTATCGAAGCCATGATCCCGGTTGCCAGATGGCGAGGTATGGGTGGTGAGGTGAACTTTAACCACCGTAACTTTGACCCGTTTACCTGGGCTGCAGGGTTAGCGGCAGTCACCGAACATATCGGAATTTTTTCGACCTTTCATATACCCACTGTACACCCCGTGCGCGCCGCCAAAGAAGTCGCCACCATTGATCACATATCTGGCGGCAGGTTTTGTCTGAACGTTGTTGCCGGTTGGAATGAGCGGGAAATTGCCATGTTTGGTACCCCGCAACTCGAACATGACGAACGGTACGATGTCGCTGAAGACTGGATAACGCTCTGTAAAGAATTGTGGACGCGGGAAGGTGAATTTGACTATGACGGACCCTATTTCAAGTCGCCAGGGGCTTATTCAGAACCCAAGCCAGTACAGCGACCAGGACCAGTGCTCATGAGCGCCGGTAACAGCCCCCGTGGCCAGCATTTCGCAGCCAAACATGCGGACCTGAACTTTGTTGTCGCACAGACTATCGAATCAGCCGGCGAGATCGCAGCAGAGGTGAAGCGCATGGCCCGTGAAGATTACCACCGTGACATACAGGTGTTCGGCCAAGCGTATATTGTTTGCCGCGATACCGAAGCGGAAGCCAGGGCTTTCCACAATCACTATGTTAATGAAAAGGGCGACTGGCAGGGCGTTCGCAATCTGCTGGATGTGCTTATCCCCAATTCAGAAAGTGCGCTTGGGGATGGCTGGGAAGCAATGGCCTCCAATCTGATTGCCGGTTACGGCGCTCTGCCCTTAATCGGAACTGCCGACCAGGTAGTTGAAGGTATGCAGGCTTTTTCAGATGCAGGTATTGATGGCATTACACTCAGTTGGGTTGACTACGCCAGTGGACTTGCACACTTTGAAAAAGAATTGTTGCCCCGGATGATCGAGGCCGGTCTAAGAGAGAAGTAACACTCACCCCACTCGCTGCGCAATGCTCGCCAGTTTCTGCAGGATCGAAGGCGTATGTGGCGGCGGCAGATAGAACAGGATCAGGTCCAGGCCGCCTTCCTTGAATTTGAAACAGTTTTCTTCCAGTTCGGCCAACCCCTCAGGCGTCGCCGCCTGATGAACCGACGTCATGATTTCCCCAGGGTCGCGACCAATATCTCGACAAATACCGTCAAGCACAGCCTTCTTGGCGACCCAACCCTCAAAATCGAATGCGGCATAGTTCCAATGTTGCGCCCACCGTGCGACGTTCGGCAGAGTTCGCTTCTCCCCATTCCCGCCTATACATATTGGCGGATGTGGTTTCTGTATCGGCGGCGGATTATTGCGCGCCTCCGTCAGGTTAAAGTATTTGCCTGAAAAATTAGTCACTTCATTCGTTAGCATTGAATGAAGAACCTCGCAGGCTTCATCAAACCGGTCGAACCGCTCGGTGAGGGTGCCGAGCTCAATGCCATATGCATCACACTCCTGCTCGTTCCACCCTGCCCCGATACCAAGCTCAAGACGCCCCTCACTAATGATGTCAACGCTGGAAATCATGTTCGCCAGTAGCGCCGGGTGACGATAAACAATACCCGTCACCATGCACCCAAGGCGAATTCGAGTCGTCGCCTGGGCAAGCCCAGTTAGCGTCGTCCATGCCTCCATGCAGGGACCGCTCGTATCAGGAACATTGATAGGATAAAAGTGATCAAAGTTCCAGGCCGAATGGAACACATCCATTTTGTCAGCCTCTTGCCACACGGCAAGCATGTCTTTCCAGGTTGTCAGTTGGGGTGAGGTTTTGATCGCATATTGCATCGTGGTAAGACTCTTCGGCGCTGTATTTCTAACGCTAGGAGATCGCTCAAACCCTGTCAAGCTGCGTTGCAATTCCATGCATCATCAATCACTATCAATGAAAATAACAGGTGGCATAAGCGTGCAGCCATGAACATTAGAACTGCATACCGAGGCGCTGAAAAGTTATGAGCATTAAGCCTATTACCGACTATCAACAGGCCGCCAAGACACTGCGGCAGAGTGACCTGCGCCAGGGTCTCTACGACGAGGGTGCTGTGCTGATGGATGGCGTTCTTGTAAACCTGCACGGGGAAAAACACCGTGCGCGTCGCGGTCTCGAAAACAAAGTCTTCCGACGCGGGTTCTTTCAGCACTATGAAAAAGAAGTTTTCCCCGACACCCTAAGGGTAACCATTGACGGATTTGTTTCAGACGGGGGTGGTGATCTCGTGGAATTCGGTTTCCGCTCTTTGATGAATCTAACCTGCGACTTCGCAGGGATCGATCGTCCTGAGGGCACCCAGGATGAAACTGACCGCCTTTTGTTGCTGATGCGCACCTTCGCCCTTGGCACAACTCTCGCACATTCAAAGGATGACCGGGAGAAAGTCCGTCAACAGGTAAGGGATGCATTGTCGGCCTTTGATAAGGAATTTTTGCAGCCCTCAATGGCGCGCAGGTTTTTACTAATTAGCAAGTGTGAAGCAGAAGAAGTTGTCGAGGATGAACTACCCCGGGACGTGCTGACCGTTCTATTACGCAACGAGGACCAGATTGAACTCGACGACCAGGAACTGGTTCGTGAGATGGCATTTTTTGTCGTCGCCGGTGCGCAGACCAGCATTCATTCGCTTGTGCATGTGATGCACGAGATATTTTCATGGTCGACTGACCATGCCGGTGAAAGGCAAAAATTACGATCAGATCCAATGTTGCTGCAGCGTTGCGTCCACGAGAGTGCAAGACTGCACCCATCGAGCCCTGTCGCCAGAAGGCGAGCTGAGTGCCCTTTGACCCTCGCCACTGACGAGGCTGTGGAGACCGGCGAACTGGTCACCATCGATCTACTTGGCGCGAACAGGGATGAAAAGATATTCGGGCCCGACGCTGCCCGGTTCAATCCATATCGACAGACTGACAAGGGCAGCTCGCCCTACGGGCTTTCATTTGGCCTCGGCATGCATGCTTGTATAGGCCGGACTCTTGCAGCCGGCGTCACACCCAAACCCGATTCCAACCCTTTGGACCACCAGTACGGCACCATCACATTGATCGCGAGCGCACTACTGGAACACGGCGCACGCCCAGACCCTGCAAAACCGCCGAAAATGGATGAAAAAACGGAGCGACCAAATTGGGGTTACTATCCGGTTATTCTGGACACACCCCAATCATGAATAGTCATCAACCAAGTAGAACATAATATGAAAAATGCAATTGTCACCGGCGCCGGTGGGGGTATCGGTGCCTGTATAACGGAACTCGCCGTTAACCTTGGCTATCGAGTCGCGGCTATCGACGTGCAGCCAGGCAGCGTCAATGAGCTCGCTGACCGTCTTGATAATGTTATACCTCTTATCGCTGACATTACCGACCCGCAATCCGTCAAGGAGGCATTTGATGCCTTCGGCGGCGTTCCGGACCTGCTTGTTAACAACGCAGGGCTCGTGCGCTTTGGACCACTTGAAGATCTAGCGGTGCAGGACTTTCAGGACGTCGTCAACGTAAACCTGGTCGGCAGCTTCATCGTCGCCAAAGAGGCAGCAGCCAGAATGAAGACCGCTGGCAGCGGCGCGATTGTTAACATCACTTCCATGGGTGGAATCCACCCCGCTCCGGGCTCGGGCGCTTATGGTGCCACTAAATCAGGCCTGGCCCAGATGACACAATTGATGTCAGTCGAGTGGGGACCATACGGCATTCGCGTAAACGCGGTTGCGCCGGGGTTTATCGACGCGGGAATGTCCGCGCCTTTTTTTAAAGACAAGGCAGTGCGGCAACAACGTGGTGGTGGTGTACCGTTGCGAAGGCTCGGAACGGCGGAAGACGTAGCAAAGGCAGTCATGTTCCTCGCATCTGACGACGCGGCCTATATTTCAGGTCAGGAAATCGCCATTGACGGTGGCGTCATTAATAGCGTGCTGGCACAGCTGCCGCGCGAACGGCCAACAGGGCAATAATCGAGAGGAACAACTAAGGGTGGTAGCAAAAAACATGCACAAGCAGTTAAACGATAGTATCAAGTTAGCGAAATCGATTGATGTCCACGCCCATGCAGTATTGGATCAATCCATGGGTGCAGCCGGGGAGCATGGCCCGGAACTCATTGAAACGGAAGGTCAACCCTCGTTGTTTCGAGTTGGTGGATATGAACTGCACGGTGTTAAGTACAGGGACAGTGCGTTCATGGACGTCAATAAACGCATAGCACGTATGTCAACCGCTGGGATAGATTTTCAGATTCTGTCACCTAATCCGCTGACCTATTTCCATCACATCGATGCCCCCAGCGCGATTAGTTTCTGTAAACGGCACAATGACTGTTTGATTGATCTGGTAAAACAACACCCTGATAAGCTGGCGGGCTTTGCCGCTTTACCAATGCAGGATATCCCGGCAGCATGCGAAGAACTCCGGCGAGCCGTCACTGAGCTCGGATTGCTCGCTGCATACATTGGTACAGACATCGGACAACCGCTTGATGGGGCCGCACTGGACCCGCTATATGAAACCTGCCTCGAACTGAATATACCACTGTTTATACATCCTGCCCCGGCGGGAATCGATGGCCCACCAGGAGACCCACATTTGAGCCGTTTTGACCTGGCCTTAACCACCGGGTTCGCCGCATCAGAAACCATCGCGGTCTCATCTATCATCTTTGGCGAGGTCTTAGAGCGCCACCCGGGCCTTGATATATGTGTTAGCCATGGTGGTGGCGCAGTACCCTATCTGGTTGGTCGGCTGGCTCAGGCTAGCAGGGTGCGAGCATGGTCACCTGAATCGTTACATAAGGACGGCGCGTTTGAGGAGATGCTTGCCAAATTGTGGTTTGATTCCAATGTACATGATCCTCGATCCTTTAAGCTTCTGGCAGACGTCGTCGGAACCGACCGACTCGTATTGGGGACCAATTTCGCCGGCTGGGACCAGGCCGAGATCCATCATTCCCCGGATTTTCTGATGTTGATGGCTGACAATGCCCGACAGCTATTACGGATAACATAGCTTTGTACTTAAGACGGCGTAAGGGCTACTAAATATTAACGCCAGTAATCACAGGAAACACACAAGCCATGAACGAATCAATACTTATCGGATACCGCATTATTAAAGATGACGGCGAGCTGCTGTCGTTTGATGTTGAGATAGATAGCCAGAATCACAGCAAACTGCCGCCCCTCATAGCCAGTGACAACGAGAACTGGGCTCGCTTAGACAATAATCAATGTGAACATTGTCCTCTATCCCCAGCTCAAGAACTTCACTGTCCGGTTGCACTAAGAATTTCTTGGGTTATCGACTCAGTCGCGCATGATATTTCAACTGACATTGTCGAATGTAGAGTCGAAACACTCGAGCGGGTTACTAGTAGTCGACTGCCAATTGACAAAGCAATTTATTCATTATTGGGATTGTTGATGGCCACAAGTGGCTGCCCGCATATGGATTTTCTTGGACCGATGGCTCGCTATCATTTGCCCTTTTCGACTGCCGAGGAAACTATCGTGCGAACATCATCACTTTATCTACTGACCCAGTATTTCAAGGAGGGTCCAGGCGGTGAAGCAGACTACAGGCTAGCCCACCTGGGAGACTTGTATCAAGAGGTTAGCAAAGTTAACCAAGGTATTATCAAACGCATTCGTTCACGACAGCAAAGCGGTGACACAAATGCGAATTCAATCGTCATACTCAATAGTTTTGCGCAAATTTTGAGTTTAGAAAATAAAATCGGCCTCAATTCTGTTGCCAAATCATTCATCTAATTACGATACAAACTGTTGGTCCAGGACTTTTCTCGCCTGGTCTTTCAGGCCATCAATTTTTGCATTACGCTGACACACCAGCTACTCCAGAAATTCGATATACAAATTAATTTACCGAACTCTTGATATGCGCGCCTTTACCACTGGTGCACTAACAGTGCTGACTGACATAGTCTGCGGCACCGACCTCCAGGCCGATTCATTCGTTCGCTCATCGTCGACCACACAAATAAGTTGTCGCGTTTCATCTTCCATTGATTTTCTCCAGGCAGTTTTTCGTCATGAAGACGAATATGCTTTTACATCCTCAATCATCAAGTTAGACGCCGCTTCAATATCTTTCATATAAGAAATCACTTCAGGTATATGATTAGCTCGAGAAGCCGCTTCTATTTTTCTCAGTCGCCAAGCGAGATCATCGCCACCAAAGCTCGCCACACTGCTCGACATTGTATGAGCCTCTCTTGTCAATGCGACGAGATCTCTTCTGACCCATGCAGCGAACAAGCAAGCCATCCTTTCCTTGGTTTCCTCAAGAAACATCGCTCTACAGCGTTCAAAGTTCTCTTCGCCTATTTGCTCTACAAGAACGACTATAGTACGAGCATCGAATTGTGGTTTGTTCGATGGCTCCACGACCGGTAGCGCGTTTTCTCCCGCATGCTCTAGCCACAGCGCCAGCTCTCTGATTAGCTCGTTTCGATCCAACGGTTTCTTTAGGTAGCCTTTAAAACCTTGCGACAGATATTGATTGGTTAACTCTGAACCGGCATGGGCTGTTACAGCGACAACTGGTGGTGGGTCTTTCCTTAGGTTTATCAGCTGAGCTGCTTCTATGCCACTAATGCCCGGCATTGAAATATCCATGAGGACAAGATCGAAGTTGAGATGTTCAGATATCTCAACCGATTCTTCACCGGTCGAAGCAGTTAGTACCAAAAGACCCAGCTTTTCAAGGATCATCTTACCAAGCAACAGGTTTGTCTGATTATCGTCTACCAGCATCACCCTCCCTTTGAAGGCCCTGGGAAGCTCGCCCATCTCTTTACTAACAACATCCGACTCCCGCGCTTCACCAAGAAGCAAAGGTACCTCCAGCTTGAAACGGCTTCCATAACCGAGCGACGATTGAACTGAAATAGTACCGCCCAGCAACGCAATGAGATGCTGGCAAATATTTAGCCCAAGACCAGTGCTGGCTTCTGCCGAGCTACTTCGCTTCGACCAGAATGGCTCAAATATATTCCCAATATCCTGTTCACGGATTCCGCAACCTGTGTCCTCAATACTGAAACAAACATTTAGGCCGTCATCAAAACAATCAGCATCGACAACTCCGACTTTTAACTTGACGCTACCTTTCTCCGTGAATTTGATTCCATTCGCCAGGAGGTTAATAAGTATCTGCCTCAGCTTCTTGAAGTCTCCCTTTAGGTGTAGGGGAACGTCTGCGTCTATGGTGGTTTGAATCTCAATAGATTTCAGCTTAGCTCGACTGACAACAACATCAGTAGCATAGCCAACCAAATCATCAAGCCGGAAGTTCGTGCACTCCAAAGGCATCTGCCCAGACTCAACTTTAGAGTAATCAAGTGCATAGTTGATCACGGTCATCAAATTGTCGGCAGAGTTTTTCGCAAGTGTTGTCAGTTTCTCTTTATCGTTCTGATCACCATCTTCAAGTAATGACAGTGCGCTGATTACACCGTTTAACGGAGTCCTCATCTCATGACTCATGACTGCAAAAAAGTCTGACCGAACACGGTTTTCTTCTATCGAGTCGCTTTGAGCAGCTATAAGACGCCGATTGAGTTCCTCGAGATCGTCGACCATACTTTTTTGTGTGGATATATAGACCTGTTGATCCATCTGCGAATCAATTTTGGGGAAATCTCCCTGATCCAGGTTGGACTCAACATTGTTAGCATTAACCCATGCTAGCCAGGGCACACCGACAAAACGATAGCCTTCAACTCCACTCAAAGGCAGTAACTGTCCTCGCAAACCATGTCCTCCACTTTTCGAGAGCAGCAGGACCAGCGAACTTCCAATACGCCGAAGGCCTTTAAAACTGTTTACTTCACTGGGTCTGTGTAACTTAAAGACATCAAAGAGGTTTTGACCGTCTTCGAGATCGCCTAGATATCGGCGTAAACGCGGAGTGAGGTTGTATACACCGAGATCCTGATCGATGGAAAAATTCATCGTGAAAAGTTCATCGAGAACTTTCTCAGTTGACAAATCGATCATCTCAATCTCCTGCTAATCGAGGGAATTTGAGCTGAAAAATAACGTGCTCGCCATTTTCGAGCTGTTCTCTTGATTCGACCTCGATCTCTATATCGGTTTCGAAACGCTTTTTTAATCCCTTTAGTATACCTACGACGAACGACTCTAGCCCTTTTCGCGAACTCCTGTAATGGAGGAGATAGACTGTTTCAGAGATTTCCTCTACGGCGAAACTTGGTGGTCTAAATTCAGTAAATGCAGACGAGATATGATCATGCAGATCATCCAGGTTACCCAAAAACTCAATCGGCTCACGACCAGTGCTTTTTAATAACATATTGTAGTTTTTCGGGGCAAATTCCATCAGCCAGTATTCACCAAACGCCTCCAGGCATTCAGCGGTACTCAAGTTCAGGTGCTGAGAAGCGGCACCCACCAGAGCAAAGGTTACTTCATCATGGTAGGAACGCATTGTCAGGAAAGAATCACTCTCGACTTCTGAAGTCGCGAGAATCTTTTTCCAAGTACCTTCACCGTGATGACTGAGCACCATGGATTCGAGCGCTTTATGAATTAGTCCATACATTATGAAGTGGCTCCCGTAGTGGGTGTCTTGTTTTCCCAGGATTGTAGTTTTCGATAGATCGTTGATGGTGCAACTTCCAACAACCCCGCAGCCTTGTTAACGTTTCCTCCACATTCTTCAATTGCCTCCTCAATGGTTCGTTTCTCAACCACCCAAAGGGGTTCTATCGGTTCTA
>JABJED010000321.1 GCA_018665025.1 Gammaproteobacteria bacterium | reverse complement strand
GGTTTTCTTCAACCCCGCCAAAAAAAAAGGTCAGGAAGACCATGCCGAGTACAACTCCGACAGTCATCATGCCTTGTCCTGTCTTTGTCACGTTCATGAGCGACAGTTGCCGGTTAAAAGAGGTCGTATTCTATCGGGATGATATGATCGCGTCGAATAGGTGAGTGAGATTTAAGATGTCAGTGGTGGATCATCTAATAGATGTGGCGATGCAGGTACATAGCCCGAACCAGGATGAACGCCCCCATGGTGAGATAAGCCTGATCGTCGTGCACGGTATCAGCCTGCCAGCAGGAGAATTCGGTGGGCAGGAGGTATGCGAACTGTTCACCAATTGTCTGGATGCATCCGGCCCTGAACTGGCGGAGCTTGAGAGTGTAAAAGTCAGTAGTCACCTTTTTATTCGTCGAACGGGCGAACTCATCCAGTTTGTGCCGTTTAATCGACGCGCCTGGCACGCAGGTGCGTCCAGCTTTGGTGGTCGTGAACACTGTAATGACTATTCCATTGGCATCGAGCTGGAAGGAACTGACACAATCGCTTACGAGGAAGCTCAATACGAAGTCTTGTCGGATGTCTGTGCCAGCCTGATGGAGAGTTACAAAATCATGGATATCACGAGTCACAGTATTATTGCGCCGGGTCGAAAGACTGACCCGGGCCTGGCGTTTAGTTGGGCAACCTTGAGGCGTAAGCTGGCCCGAAAATTGTGAAACACACTTTGCTGTTATTTCTCTGCTGGTCTGTGACAGTATTTGCAGATATCACGGTAGTCGATGATTCCGGGACGACGGTAGTGTTAGCTGAACCAGCCGGGAAAATTGTTAGCTTGTCCCCGCATCTCACTGAACTTCTTTTTAGCCTGGGCGTAGGCGATCGAATCGAGGCGACGGTAGATTTCTCTGATTATCCAGAGGCTGCCTTAAATATTCCAAGATTGGGTAATGCATTTTCGGTCAGCGTAGAGGCCGTGATAGAGCAATCCCCGGACCTCATTGTGGCGTGGATGACCGGTGGTAACCACCGGACGTTTGAGCAATTAAGAGCGCTCGGTTATCCGGTTTTCGTGAATGAAGCCAGTAGCCTTGTAGGCATCGCGGCGGCAGTTCAACAGCTAGGTATTTTGGTCGGGAAACCCGAGCGCGGACTTGAGCTGGCGGAAAAATTTCGGGTCGACCTTCAGAGGCTCAGGCAATCGAGCAGTGGAGCGGGCTCACCGAAAGTGTTTTTTCAGATATCGGATGCTCAGCTCTACACAGTCAACAGCCAACACCTCATTGGTCAGGCGATTGAGGTCTGTGGTGCTGAGAACATCTTTTCCGATGTCGAGTTCTTCGTTCCAATGGTTTCCTATGAGAGCGTAGTGGAGCGTAACCCGGATGTCCTGGTTGTATCCAGTCCCTATCCTGGATACAAAAGTGCGTGGTATGACCGCTGGAATGATCTTGGCTGGGGTGGCCGAGTCAGGACAATAGATGCGTCACTCATTACGCGTCCCAGTCTAAGGATGCTTGAAGGTATAAAAATGCTCTGCGAGACCCTTGGTCAATAAAGAATTCAAGTTTATTCGTTAACTGCTCACTGCCATTTTCGTTAAGATTGACCTGAACTGTTAACAGTTACCAACTGGAGATTGAGATGGAGCGAGATCCTCTGACGGACATTGATCCGGTTGAGAGTGAGGAGTGGATCGAGGCGATTAACTCGGTCATTGAGACTGAAGGCGTCGAACGCGCCCAGTATCTTCTGCAGCGGCTGTCGACCAAGGTCACTGAAACTGGAGCCCAGCTACCTTACGCGATTAATACCCCATACCGGAACACCATACCCATCAGTAAAGAAGCCCGGATGCCCGGTGATCTTTTCATGGAGCGCTCCATTCGCTCCCTGATTCGCTGGAACGCCATGGCAATGGTGATGCGTGCGAATCTTAAGGACGGAACGCTAGGCGGTCATATTTCCAGCTTCCAGTCGAGCGCCACCCTTTATGACGTTGGTTTTAACTATTTCTTCCGCGGCACAACAGAGGAACAGCTGGGTGATCTGATCTATATACAGGGCCACTCCGCGCCGGGTATTTACGCCAGGTCATTCCTTGAAGGGAATTTGTCTGAAGAACAGCTCGACAAATTTCGCCAGGAAGTCGATGGAGATGGCTTGTCTTCTTATCCGCACCCCTGGCTGATGCCGGACTACTGGCAGTTCCCAACGGTTTCGATGGGGCTGGGTCCACTGCAGGCGATCTACCAAGCCCATATTATGAAGTATCTGGACAATCGAGGCCTTGCTGGTCGTGGTTCGCGAAAAGTCTGGTGCTTCGCTGGCGATGGTGAAATGGATGAGCCGGAGTCACAGGGTGCGATCGCACTGGCAGGGCGAGAGAACCTGGATAACCTGATTTTTGTCGTCAATTGTAATCTGCAGCGATTGGATGGCCCTGTCAGAGGTAATGGCAAGATTATCCAGGAGCTGGAAGGTGTTTTCCGTGGCGCAGGATGGAATGTCATCAAGGTGGTTTGGGGCAGGCAGTGGGATCCGCTTTTCGAAAAGGATAAGTTTGGATTGTTGCAGCAGCGAATGGATGAAGCGGTTGATGGCGAGTACCAGAACTATAAAAGTAGATCGGGAGGCTACACACGCGAGCATTTCTTTGGAAAGTATCCTGAGCTTTTGAAGATCGTGGAGGATCTTACGGATGAGGATATCTTCCGTCTAAACAGAGGTGGTCATGACCCTTACAAGGTTTATGCCGCTTATGAAGCAGCTACAACTCACACCGGGCAACCCACCGTCATTCTTGCAAAAACGGTTAAGGGCTACGGGTTAGGGCCCGCGGGGGAGGCGCAGAACTATACGCACTCAGTCAAGAAACTGGACCTTGAAGGGCTGAAGGATTTCAGGGACCGGTTCGATATTCCGATATCAGATACCGAGCTGGAAAAGGTGCCTTATTACCGCCCACCGGAAGACAGCACAGAGATGCGCTACCTTAAGCAGCGAAGGTCTTCCCTCGGGGGTTCACTGCCACGCAGGAAATCTGATTTTGAGGCATTGCAGATTCCGCCATTGTCCGTGCTGGAGTCGGTGCTAAAAGGTACGGGCGATCGACAAATTTCCACGACAATGGCGTTCGTTCGGATTCTCAGCACGTTGATCAAGGACAAGCAGATTGGCGAGAGGATCGTGCCCATCGTCCCGGATGAAGCTAGAACCTTCGGTATGGAGGGTATGTTCCGGCAGCTCGGTATCTATTCCTCAGGTGGCCAGTTGTATGAACCTACGGATACGGACCAGATCATGTACTACCGTGAGGATAAAAAAGGCCAGGTGCTTGAGGAAGGTATTAATGAGGGTGGCGCGTTTGCAGCGTGGCTAGCTGCCGCGACGTCATACAGCAACAATGAAACACCGCTGATTCCTTTCTATGTTTTCTATTCCATGTTCGGCTTCCAGAGAATCGGTGACCTCTGCTGGGCTGCAGGTGACTTGCAGGCGCGCGGGTTTCTTTTGGGTGGTACGTCCGGTCGAACAACATTGAACGGCGAAGGTTTGCAGCACCAGGATGGCCATAGCCATATCCTGGCATCGACAGTGCCAAACTGTGTGTCCTATGATCCTGCTTATGCTTATGAACTTGCAGTGATTATCAGGCAGGGGCTGCAGGAAATGTATGTAGAGAAATTGCCTCGGTACTACTACATCACGATCATGAACGAGAACTATGAACAACCTGCAATCCCTGATGGTGTGGAACAGGGGATTCTTCGTGGTATGTACTGCTTGCAGAAAAACGCTGTAAAAAGTTCCAAGAAGGTCGTCCAGCTACTCGGGTCGGGCACAATCCTGAGGGAATCGATTGCAGCCGCAGAATTACTGCAAAAAGATTTCGGTGTGATCGCAGACATCTGGAGTGTCACCAGCTTTAACGAGCTTCGACGCGAGGGGCTTAGCGTACATCGATGGAATATGTTGCATCCTCAGGAAAAGCCCAGACTTAGCTATGTCGAAGAGTGCCTGACTGGCGTAAGTGGTCCAGTGATCGCTGCAACGGATTATATGAAAGCTTACGCGGACCAGATTCGGGAGTTTGTACCTGGACTGTATTCTGTTCTGGGTACCGACGGGTTTGGCCGGAGCGATACTCGCGAACGGCTGAGGAAGTTTTTCGAGGTGGATCGGTATTACATAACAGTGGCCGCGTTATCGGCATTAGCTCAGAAAAATGTTATCGATGCTGCCCAGGTGACGAAAGCAATTGAACTTTACGGTATTGATCCGGGCAAGCCAGACCCGGTGACGTTGTGAGGAATAGTTGATGTTAGAGCAAGTATTCGTACCTGACGTTGGTGAAGCAGAAGGTGTTGAAGTTATCGAGCTTCTGGTGGCGGTGGGTGATGTCATTGATGTCGACACTTCCCTGGTCGTACTTGAGTCAGACAAGGCCAGTATGGAAATACCGTCGCCCTGCACCGGGACGATCAAGTCATTTGCGGTTTCCGAGGGCGATAAGGTGACGGAAGGTTCACTTCTTGCTGAGATTGAGATCAGTGAAAAAGCTGACACCCGTGAAGTGTCGCAAGCCCCAGCCCCAACTCCTGAACCAGTGGAGGTTGGTGAGGAACAGGCGGTTGCACTAGAGCCTGACCCATCTGCTTCGGGAATACTGGCACCGCGAAAAATGGAAATCTCGAAAGTTATTCCTGTGCCGGATGTAGGTGACGCACAGGAAATTATTGTGGCAGAGGTACTGGTCCACCAGGGAGACGTGCTGGAAGAGGGTGACTCTATCGTTGTCCTGGAATCAGACAAGGCAAGTATGGAGATCCCGACGGATCTCGCGGGGGTTGTCCAGGAAATTTTCATTACTGAAGGGGATGAGGTTCGTGAGGGCGATTCGCTGGTAACAATTGTTGGTTGGGTGCCGATTGAGGTTGTGGCGCAGAATACCGCCGACATTCCAGTGGAGCGCGTCGGGTCAACTGCTGAGCAAACCGCCAGGTCAGATGCAGTCACCTCTTTAGGAAAAACAGTCGCAGTAAAGCCGCGGTCAGATAGCCAGTCCAGCAAATATCAGGATCAGGAAACGAAAACCGGGGGTGTTCACGCTGGGCCAGCCGTAAGGAAACAGGCCCGGGAATATGGGGTTAACATCACAGAAGTAACAGGCACCGGGCGTAAGGACAGGGTTCTCAAGGAAGACATACACGAATTTGTCAAAGCACGGATCGCAGGCAAAGGCTCTTCCGGCGGTTCGGGGATACCCGAAATACCGCAGATGGACTTCACGAAGTGGGGTGAAGTCGAGAACAGACCGCTCAGCCGCATCCGAAAGGCGAGTGCCAAAAATCTGCATAGAAGCTGGTTGAATGTGCCGCATGTTACCCAGTTTGACGAGGCCGATATCACGGACCTGGAGGTTTTTCGCAAGGCACAGAACCTGGAACTGCAATCCAGCGGAGCCAAAGTGACGCTATTGGCTTTTTTGATTAAGGCTGTGGTCGATGCGTTGAAGAAATACCCTCAATTTAATTCATCGATCACTAGTGATTACAGCCACCTTATTGTTAAGAAGTACTACCACATTGGCATTGCGGTAGAGACCGACGATGGTCTGGTTGTGCCTGTACTCAAAGATGCGGACAGGAAAGGTGTGACGCAGCTTGCGCAAGAAAGTGCGGAGTTGGCGAAGCTGGCACGCGACAAAAAATTACCGATGGATGCTATGCAGGGAGCGACGTTCACCATCTCCAGTCTGGGAGGAATTGGCGGTACCGCATTCACACCCATTGTAAATGCGCCGGAAGTGGCGATTCTGGGCGTGTCTCGATCAAAAATGACACCGGTATATGACGCAGAGACATTTAATCCTCGGCTTATGCTGCCGCTATCTCTTTCCTACGATCATCGTGCGATTGATGGTGCAGAAGCCGCAAGATTCACGTCTCACCTTGGTGCGGTATTATCAGATATTCGCCGGGTCATTATGTGATGACCTGACTAACCTTTTTGCCAG
>JABJED010000320.1 GCA_018665025.1 Gammaproteobacteria bacterium | reverse complement strand
TTATAAACCCGAGTTATAAACCCGAGTTATAAACCCGAGTTATAAACCCAAAGACCAGTCGATAAACTCAAAGACCGGCCTATAAGTTCAGAAACCGATAGAGTCTGTCCGCTTAAGGTAAAAGCCGACTAGTGTCGAATAACCCCGACACCCAGGCCTTCGATTTGGAAATCCTGATGGCGCAGGTCGACTTCAATAGGCGAATAATCCTTGTTCTCGGGAAGCAGGGTCACCTGGTGTTTACTTCTGGATCGTTTAAAACGTTTGACAGTAACTTCGTCTTCAATACGCGCAACAACAATGTCACCATTATTAACATTCTGGGTTCTGTGAACCGCCAGCAGGTCTCCATCCATGATGCCGCACTCAATCATACTGTCGCCGCGCACCTGTAACAGGTAGTCCGCATTAGGGCTGAAGAAAGAGGCGGGTAGTTCGCAGTAATCTTCAATATGCTCCTCAGCAAGAATCGGGTTACCAGCAGCGACCCGGCCAATGATAGGGAGGCCTTGATTTTCACTTTCCGGCAGTTTAATACCCCTGGAGGTGCCAGGGATCATTTCGATCGCGCCCTTGCGTGCCAGCGCCTTCAGGTGTTCTTCAGCTGCGTTGGCACTCTTGAAGCCATGCTCCTTGGCTATGTCGGCCCTGGTGGGTGGGTACCCGGTTTCTTCAATGTAACTCTTGATGAATTCGAGTACTTCAGCTTGTCTTGTCGTCAGTTTGTTCATGGTTTATGACTGTTTATTTATACAGTAACTGGAATTATATACAGTAAAGGCGGATTGGCAATGTTTTTTTCAACACCTGACACTGAATTTGTGCCGATGACCATCCCAGATCATGTGAGGGAGATTTCATTGCGGCCTGTCATGCAGTTCCGGTGTTGGTCAATAGTGGGCTATCATGGTCACTGCAATAAACCAGACCGGTAACAAGCCCAGAATGAACATGCTGATGAATCGAATACTCCCCTTGATCCTGCTTTTAGTGATTACGTGCTCCGCGGCTGCTGAAGACGTATTTTGGGTGCTGGGTAGTTTCGTAGACGAGGACGTCGCGCGGGTTGAAGGCAACCGGATTAGTAATGATGCTGGCATTGAGGTACTGATATTTGAATCAATCGTTAACACCAGGGTTCAGTACAGGTTGCTCACCGGTATCCTGGTTGCACCCAGTGACCAGGTGGCTCTGCGTCAGCAACTGATGAAAGTTGGGGTCTCTGACCCATGGATGATTCGATTCGATGATGGCCCTCCTTACATGGAGACTATTTTTTCTGATCTTGGGACCGATGATGTGCTGAGCGCCGCCGAGCTCGCTGAAATAGATACAATGCTCCGCGACTTCGAGGATGAATATGCCGAGGATTCGGGAATGTTGACCGAAGACATTGGATCGGGGTTGGTCAGCAACGCTTCAGTTGGCCCTGCCATTAATTATGTGGTCGTGGGAAGTTACGGAACCGCCGGGAACGCGAATGACTATGCCAGTAAGCTTGGCAATGCGTTTCCCGAAATCCTTTCCCATGAGGTGACCGTGCGCCGCAACGAGGTTTCTGGAGAAACCGTCTACAGGGTAATGATCGGGCCGGTACTCCCGAGCGAAGAAAAAAGCCTGATCCGGTCGCTGAGTGAATGGGGGGTCCATGGCGCCTGGTTACTCCCTGGAATAGCGGCACAGGCAGATATTGGTCTCCAGGAAGTCAGCCAAGACACTAGTCAAGATTCTGGTCAGGAGATTAGCCAGCCGCAGCGTGGATTCAGAATTCCGAGCCAGCCCGGCAGCCAGACAAGCGTTACGCCTGTTAAAAGTTCTCGTGCGCAAAGTGATTTCAACCCGGTTCGCCTTAGAAAAGAGGCTCCGAACTTCCCGGACCCCAGGAATAAATACTAAAGGCTTTCTCGTGCTGGTTGCCTCGCGTTAGAATCTACGCTTAATTTTTGTATTAAGCCTGCCACATGATTGAAGAAACCATTAATTCGATTCAGGAATTTATTATGCAACCAGACTTGCTCTGGGTGTTCCTGGTTGTGTTCCTGACCCTGACCTGTAATTACGTTGCCAGACGACTGTTGCAGACGCTGGAGAAACAGACGCGGCTCAGTAAGAGCCTCTGGGATGATGCGCTGGTCCGATCTATAAGGAAACCGGCAGCCTGGCTGATCTGGGTCATTGGGTTCAGCTGGGCAGCTGAAATATTGGCGGGCGGCACAGACTCGGCGCTTGAGCAATTGATTGAACCAGTCAGGTTCATCGCGGTTATCGGCCTGTTGGCATATTTCCTGTCGCGGTTTATCGCGGAAGCAGAAAAAACGTTTATTGAAAGTGGCACGGATGTCACCACAGCAAATGCGCTGGGTAAGTTGTTGCGTGTCTCTGTTTTCATTACTGCGGGTCTGTCTGTGCTGCAAACCCTTGGTGTCAGCATCTCAGGGGTCCTCGCTTTTGGTGGGATCGGTGGTATCGCGGTTGGTTTTGCGGCGAAGGACCTGCTTGCCAATTTCTTCGGTGGTTTGATGATATACATGGATCGACCGTTTGCCGTGGGCGACTGGATCAGGTCTCCTGACCGGAATATTGAAGGTACGGTGGAACAGATTGGCTGGCGACTCACGCAGATACGGACCTTCGATCAGCGACCGCTGTATGTACCCAATTCAGTGTTTGCCACTATCTCTTTGGAAAACCCCTCCCGGATGCGCAATCGACGAATCAATGAAACGATCGGCCTGAGATATGACGATGCTGAAAAGTTACAGGTGATTATAGATGATGTGAGAAACATGCTGTCGGAACACCCCGACATAGACACTGGCCGTACACTGATCGTTAATTTAGACAGTTTCGCCGACTCTTCCCTTGAGTTCTTTATCTATGCATTTACAAAAACGGTGAACTGGATTGAGTTCCACCAGGTCAAAGAACGGGTGATGTTGGAGGTTATTCGGATTGTTGAGGGACACGGGGCCGAATTTGCGTTTCCCACTCGAACTTTGCATGTTTCCCACTCGGAAAGCGGGCCCCAGGTAGAATCCTGAGTGCGACGGATGGCACAATGGCTGGTATGAGTGTTTTTCCAGCGGGTGCCACGAATGTTTCAATAAGGTAGGCTTCCACGGGTATTAACCTGTCAGAGAAAAAAATGGCTAATCTTCTATTTTATAAAAACCCGGTCCCCCTTAATAAAAATGATCACAAAGACAAAAAGATCAGTTCAATAGGGCGAAATTTCATGTTCGCCGGGGAAACCAATGCAGTCATTCTGGCGGGTGTTGAATTTGGCGAAGCAGCAAAGGAGTACCCGATTGTTTTCACCCAGGCAGGAGATAAGGTCGTTCCTGTTGCGTTGCTTGGGCTTCGAAACGAGGAAAACCTGTTTGTTGATGACAAAGGTGGCTGGGATGGCAGGTATATTCCTTCATTTGTCCGTCGATACCCGTTCGTTCTTGCTGAAACCGGGGAGACCGGCCAGCAGGCGGTCTGCATTGACGATGCCTATGAAGGCTTCAATGATGATGAAGGCGAACCGTTGTTTGCAGGGGAAGAAACCACCCCGATACTTCAGCAGGCGATAGACTTCCTCGAGGAAGACCAGAAGCAGTATCTTCGAACAGAGGCTTTTGTTCAGCGATTGCGGGACAACGATCTGCTGATGTCGTTCAATGCGAAAGTTGACATGGTTGATGGCCAGCAGTTTGGCCTGACAGGTCTGTTGGCGATCGACGAAAAAAAACTCCTGCAGGTGCCTGATGACACGGCGCTGCGACTGTTCCGCTCAGGTGAACTGTCCTGGATATACTGCCAACTGATGTCCCTGGGAAACCTGGGTAAAATGGTGGATCGTATCGCGGCACGTATTGGTGCGTCAGCAGAATAGGCTGAGAACTCAGCTGAAGCGAGTGCCCCGCCATAGGATAAACCGAAGCGGAGCGCGGGGTTTTTTTAAACTCTCGCGATCAGGAGGTTTCTCTGTAAATGCGATTTTATCGCCGGGAGTCGAAATAACGGGGGCTACTCAGCTTCTGGCTTAAACCGATTGACCCTGATAACGATGCCGAACAGAGGATGGTCAATATAGTGTAGTTCGTCGCTGCGCATTCGGCGGGACTGGAACATGGGGTGTGTCCTTGCAACGAAGTATTGGCCTCGTTCCCGTTCAACTTTAACCAGCTCTGGGTGCTGCGAGAGAATCTCGTCAGACAGGTTCGACTGGAATCCCGCGAGGAAAGGGTTCGATTCGCCGCTCCTGGGTTCGAAGACGCTGTACCAGAGGTTCGTCTGGAGATGCAAAAAACGGGAACGTGTGAAGGACAGGGTCCCTTCAACTTCGAAACGATCGTCGTATCGTTGTCCGGCCTGGACCAGTACGGCCGTTGGTTCGCTCCCAATTGGCTGCACCCAGGATTGGTGGCTAAGGACGGTAAACTGTGAAGAGCGTCGCAGGCTGCGCAGGATCGCCTGCAGTGATGAATCAGCTTCCCTGCTGCTGAATGCCAGAGCGCCTTCTGAGTTCGCGCTGCCCTGCGCTAACGCAGTGTCAATGATATCTTCTACAGACAGTGCTGCCGGTATACCGGCAGCACTGTCTGCTTCATTGGAACCGTTGCCTGAATCCCCGCCTGAATCCCCGCTTGAGTCACCGTCAGACACACCCGTAACTCGCTCAATCACCCTTCGGTTTCTGTTTCGGCTGCTTTGTCCTTCGAATGCAAAGTCGTTGGTGCCGAGCTCTGGCTCCACGTCAACTGCGGCGGTGGGCAGCAACACATCAAGTTGTTCAAGTTGCGAGAGTTTGAATACGTC
>JABJED010000319.1 GCA_018665025.1 Gammaproteobacteria bacterium | reverse complement strand
GCTTCCCGGTATCGACCTCGCATTGACAATGGCGAACTGGTTTCCACAGAAGCGTTACAGATCCGTCAATTATTTGCGGTGTTGTACAAAAAGCCATTCCCTGACGACAAACAACCTGACGACAGACAAGAGGAAGAAGCAGACACACCCATTGAAGAATTACTACTCCTGGAAGAAAAACCCGCTGAGGCAGAGAACGAGGCTTAGGTTTCCCCTACAATAAATTCGCGCAACTGATTCGCCAAGCCTTTACAGGCGGCATTTCCTGGCCGCGCCAGGATAGGAATAGGAATAATCAGGCCTGCAAGATACGATGTGCCATTGGCATCTGCACTTATCTGCCCCGTTGACGTCATCGTCTTCAGGTCCCAGATCGCCGCCTCGTATGACGCATCTTCTTCCCAATAGCTCATTCCAAAACACCCACCACCGAATGTACTGATGGTGCAGCTCATGGAACCGCCACTGTCGATGGTTACCGTATCTCCGTCAATCCAGGCCAGATAACGGACATTGACAGATGCAATCCGCTTTTTCACCCCAGGCTCGGTAAACAGCCGTCCGAGCTCATCCGCCGAGGTGGGCGCGGTTCTGGGCTCGAACCATGGGTAAAGGTTATCCCTGAATTGACTCTGTCCGATCACGCGAATGGGATTGTCACCCTCACCCAGTACATCAGCGATACATTCGGTAAAACTCTCTTCTGTCTCCTTGTGGTTGTGGCTCGCCCTGCCAAGCAGAACAATTGCCTCATGTGGCTCAATTCCGGTAGATGAATCCCTTGATTGCTCAATGCGAGAAGCAACGCACCCGGACAGAAGCGGCAACAGAACCAGTGCGATATGCAGATTACGCATCAGGGGGGCCATCTACATTTTCTGGGGTTTCTGAATTTTCAATACTTTCAATTCTTTCAATATTTTCAATACTTTCAGCGACGCCTGGGGGGCCAGCCGACGGTTCGTACGATTCATGTCTCGATTGCAGCCAGGCCTGGACGGCAGGCTGATCAATCAACTCAATCGCAATTCGTGCACCACCGTCGCGAATAGCCTGAACCGTTGCCTCGTTAATGGCATCATCTGATGAAAACATTCCTCCTTCACTCTTACCGTAGCCGACGATGTTCCAGTCACCAATCTTGGCCCCTACTTTGTCATACATCGCAACGCGATATTCGATCGACGCAGAGTAAAACTCTACTCCCATTATCGAGGGGGTTAAAAAACCATACTTCTCAATCGACGGAATAAAGACACCATCCAGGTCACGCATCTCTTCAGTCGTCAGTGGGGGCTGATGAACTTCCTGAATCTCGGCAAATAATGATTTTGTCAAATTCTGGAAAAAACGCAGATTCTGCTTGCCAAGATCGATATGCCAACCACCGGAATCACGAAAAACTTCCTCGTGCTTGAAGCGCCGAAATTCGTCCGAATAGTAAACACCCATCCTGGCGGGAATTACGCTAACGAGCGGAGTCGGTACCGTCCCTTCCACTACAACACTGGTAGTACAGGATTGAAGAAACAATAGCATCGCCGTTACATACAGACTTTGTCTTAACAAGGCTCGAAATTGCAACACTAACCCCTATGATTATGTGTACCCCCAATCCTACTCGTCCCGGTTAAAGATGCCCAGCAGTCTTGACCTATACAGTTTTGAGAGCCGCATTAGTTATTTTACCCCGCGCAATTGAACATTTCCTGCTCACACCCTGTCCAATAGGTTGGAATTGCAGCTTTCTACCCGGTTATTCAGTTAAGCTTCAGCTTCATCAGGCGACAATCTTGACGTTATCCAGAGAATTTTTATGAGACTAATCGGCCAGTTATTAACTTATTGCACTAAAACTCTCGTGATCGTTGTCGTGATGGTTTTCGCGCTTACTGGCTGCGAGTCACCGCAGCAGTCTTCACCACCGCCGACTCCTCCCCCCTCGTCATCGCCACCATCGAGCTCACCTCCGCCACCGCCTTCGCGACCGTCAGAGCCATCAGCGCCATCAGAGCCATCAGCGCCATCAGAGCCGTCAGCGCCATCAGAGCCGTCAGCGCCGTCAGCGCCATCAGAGCCGTCAGCGCCATCAGAGCCGTCAGCGCCATCAGAGCCATCAGAGCCGTCAGCGCCATCAGAGCCCCCCAGTTCATCACCCGAGGCCCAACAAACAGGCGAGTCGTCACCACCTGGAAGTGAGCAGCAACAGGAATCGCCGGAGCAGGCCAGGCAACAGGCTGCACAAACACTGAAGAAAGCAGGCGAGCAGGTATCAGAGGCCGCGCAACAGTTACCAGAACCGGCTGGAGGGGAATGGGATCCGTTAATTCCAGATAGCGAAAACCCAAGCGAGACTGATTCAGAGACCTATGAGGATAGCGACTCCTTGCCGTCTTCAAGCCAACAAGACAGTCCCCCAGATTCAAGTGAATCAGCCGAAATGGTGATCGAAAGCGGTGCGCCAACACAAGCTCAAGACGATAAGTTGATGGAAGATGGATCACCGGCCCAGGGTGATGGTGATACGTCGATGGAGAACGAACCAAACGCTCAAGCTGGCGGTGAACTGCCGCCAACGGAAGGCGGCAGTCCCAGCAGTGAATATCCGGAGGATCTTGCTGAAGACATTCGGGCTGCACAGGAGGCGCTGGAACAAGCCGGCATTGCAATTCAGGCAGCGGGAGTGACTCTTGAAACGGCTGAAACTGATGCAGAACTTGCCGAAGCTGAAAAATCACTGGCGAGGGCAAGGGTTTCTGTCATCATCGCCGGTCAGGATTTAATGGACATCAGCGACATATTTGAGGGCACGCCCGAGGAAGGCACAATCTTTGATGCCGAAGAGGCCTTGAACGAAGCCAACGTTGCCATTGTCATTGCCACAGATTCGATTTTTGATTCCCGTATCCAGCTACCGGATTTTGGACAATTGAAGGGAGAGCGCGAGGGGGACGGAGAGTCAGGGTCTGAATCCGATCAACCGGGCGATCAGGGCGAAGGTGGAGCGCAAACATCCTACCCAGGGCACAGAAACGGTAATGGTAATGGTGGCAGTGAACTTGACAAAGCACTCGACGAGTCTATTGCCGTATTTGAGGGCAAAATTCTGGATGCACGAAATGAAGTATTGGGCAGTACACCACCGCCGACATCCGCTGAAAATGTACCAGGAGTTGCGGTACTGGGTGGCAAAGGACTGGAGCAGGGATCGGGAACATTTGAAGAGAACACGAACGAACGGCTTGAGCCGGGAATCCCCGACGTCATAGAACGTGGAAGGATGCCAGAAGGCGGCGAGCTAACAAAAACCGGGATGGAAAGCACCACTCCGCCCGTACCGGAAGACATACCAAACGCCCAGGGCGATGATATTGTTGCCCAACAACTCCGTGAAGCTGCAGCGGCCGAAACAGACCCAGAGCTGCGCGCAAAGTTGTGGGATGAATACAAAAAATACAAGGCCGGGTTATAAATGACCCGGTTAGCCAGGAACCTAGTATGAAAAAGCGAATCTCCGTAACCACTAGCCTGCTGATGCTGTCCCTCATCATGCTTACCGGATGCACGACGACACAGGTCGTTACAGACAACTCAACGCCAGCAACACAGGCGGCTGAACTAATTCCCTATGACGAACTTCTGGACATTGGCATCCTGCCAGTCGACTCGAATATCCCCGAGGATCTCGCGCAGATTGAAAAAAAACTCATTGTGCCCGATGTTCGTCGCGCTGAATCGAGCTACATCTCATACCATTTAAAAGACACGCTTGAGCTAACAGGTAACTGGGGTGCAGTTCGTGTAACACCTGAGTCCAGTAAATCGGTTGACCTGGAACTTCAGGGGAAAATACTCGAATCTGATGGAGAGCAGCTAAAGGTACTAATGCGTGCAACG
>JABJED010000318.1 GCA_018665025.1 Gammaproteobacteria bacterium | reverse complement strand
GAACCGCCGCCAGTGATGGACGTTTTAAGGCTGTTATGGTCCAAGCGAAGCTTCCGGTATATGTCTATCGGCGGTGCCCTTCATGCCTTCGTCGGTAACGGCATCGGGCTTTATATACCCATGATGTTTCAGCGAAGCCATGGACTTGGTACCGGTGAGATTGGTACTTGGCTGTTTGGTCTTGGATTCTTTGGCATGGTTGGCACATTTGGCGCTGGTTACCTGTGTGATCGTCTAGGTGAGAAAGACCGACGATGGTATATGTGGTTGCCTGGCATCATGACCCTAATGCATGTTCCTTTCGCAGCCTTTACCTATCTATATCATGACCCCCAAATTGCGTTGATGGTTTATGCAGTCGCTTATATTTTAGGTCACGGATACCTCGCGCCGACTTTTGCCATGACCCAAAGCCTGGTACCACTGCGAATGCGAGCGCTGGCGGCAAGTATTTTGTTATTTATTCTCAATATCATTGGGCTTGGGCTTGGCCCACAGATCACTGGCATATTGAGTGATACCATTAATTTGACGACGGATCTGGGAGTGAACTCGCTCCGGTGGGCGATGGTGAGCGTGCTCGTCTTTAATATTATCTCAGCGGTATTATATATAATGGCCGGGCGCACAGTCGTTGAGGACATGCGTTAGCCGATCAAGGTCGAGAGGATACCGGTGTGACCTATCAAACAATAGAAACTGAAAAACGAAATGGCATTCTGATTCTTCGGCAAAATCGTCCTGAGAAACTGAATGCCCGAAACTCGCAAATGTATGTGGAAATCATGGCGGTACTCTCGGCGGCCAGCGATGATGATGAAGTTGTGGCCGTGTTATTAACCTCTGTCGGGAAATTTTTTTCCGCTGGAATGGATTTCGAGAATGACCCTGCACTGGCCTACCAAGTGCAACCGGGTGATTCATCGCTCACTGCTAAAATCAAACGTTCTTTGCCAAAACGCGTTGAAGACGATGTTGCAACCTGGTTACCCGTGTTATTCATCGAATCATTCATCCGGTTTGACAAGCCACTGATCGGCGCGGTTAATGGGCCGGCGATTGGCGAAGGATTTAGTTCCCTGTTGCACTGTGATCTGGTTTTTGCATCAGATTCCGTCTACTTTTGGGCACCATTTGCGCGGGCCGGTGTTGCACCGGAATTCTGCAGTACACTATTGATGCCCGAGCGTCTCGGTCGAAGTCTGGCGAGTGCTGCAATCTACCTGGGCCATCGAATCAGTGCAGCGGAGGCCAAGTCTGCTGGGTTTGTTCTGGAAGTGTTCGCACATGGAGACACCTTCGAGCCAGCCGTCTTGGCGAGTATTCAGGAAGGCCTGGCATTAACAGGGCCACCGGAGCTGCGTACGAAAACCCTGAAACGCTATAAAAGGCTGGTTTATCAGGACAGTGATCGCGAAAAGCTGTTGGCACAGAGCCGCAAGGAATTTGAGCTTATCCGCGAAATAGGTCGGTCAGGTGATACCAAAAAGATGCAAGCGTATTACCAGAAAGTGCTGCCGGGTTAGTCGTTACATTACGGTACCAGCTCACACTCAGCATGCTAATCCCGGTAAGTTGACCAATACCTGGGTGTCGATTCAAACACATCGAAATAAATCACCCGATTATCCTACTGCGTGATGTGCCTTTCGGTTTGATGGGGCGCCTTGGAAACGTGATTACCTCGAGTGGTGAAAACTAGCGACCCAGGCTGTGTGAATAGGGGTTTTGATTCTATAATTTCAATTTTCGGAAGTTATGAGCGCTAATGAGGTTAATACCACAGAACTTCTGTAGTATTTTGTGACGTAAGTTCGTCCAATTAGAGGCTGCAGAGTGAAACCGCCACCAGAGACCGTTAGACCGCGCCAAGCAGTAAAAGCCCATGAAAGACTAGACAGGATGTACGACGAGGTCGTGCGCCTTGATCTAAGCCGGAATGTTCTAGAACTGGATCTGTACGGATACACTATTGTTCATGACGCAAAGCCCCTATCCTTCTTCGAAGAGCTACGAGCCACCATTCTCAAGCTTGGTGAAGAAGATCGACAAAACAACAAAACTATCCCACTTGCGGGTAAAGACGGTGCCAGCTATCTCGTCCCCTGGTTATTAGCCAGGGGCAGGATCTTTGAAGAAGCGGTGATGGCGGAAAAGCCCCTAGCACTCATTACCTACCTCATGGGTGAAAGCTGCCAACTCAGCAGCAATCATGCTCACGTACGTGTTCAAGGTGATCCACCCCAAGGTATGCATACCGACTCACCCTTAATGCCAGACCCACTGCCCGATGCCCCGGTTGCTAGCAATGCCATGTGGGTAATCGATGACTTTAGTTTGGAATCTGGCGCAACCTTGGTCGTACCAGGCTCTCATAAAAAACGCAGCAACCCACCGGCCAACGCAATGGAGATGGCAATACCCATCGAAGCTCCTATCGGCACCGTCATCGTTTTCAATGGCAACCTCTGGCATAGCGCCGGCGCACGAAAACTGCCTGGTGAGCGCGTTGGCATGACGCAGTACTTCCGGCGTATGTATGCAATCCCACAGGAAGATCTAAACGGTGTGATTTCGGATGAAGTTATTGCACGAAACCCGTCACGTTTCGCGCATCTTGTAGGAAGAGATAGCCCCTACCCAGGTCAAGATTTTGAATTTTTTAATTTAGAAGGCGCTAAGTACTTCGGGCCAACATCAGATTCGAGGGGATAAGTTTGCCTGACCAATTCGAGATAGAATCCGATTAAGCATTGCTATATTGCCACTGCCTTTCCCCAGGTCGCAAAAGCACGCAGACGAAGATATCGATGGTTTTCTGTTGATACCTAATGCCGCCCCAGATTGAACAAGTTATAAACTGCGGCGTGAGTTCCTGGAAACACTGTGCCTGCTTCATGGATTTAAACTTTCGCATGCCCCGCTCTCTCACTCGTGTTGGCCTGCGCGAAAGCTCCACCCGATTGTTAGCATACTGGGATGTATCGTGAATTGATTCAGGGACCAGTTCTCTATGAGCTACGTTGTAGCTTCGAAATTTTGAACCAAACTTATGACACCACAGCCGAATAGCTTCGTCGCTAACTACAATATCGCGTTCTGCTATCAAGTCTTCTATCTCTCGATGACTGAGATTGAATCGGTGGTAGAGCCAGACTACCTATTGGATGATTTCAAATGGAAATCGATCGCGCTTGCACAGTTTTGATTGGTTCATGCGAGAATTATCACCTGAGCTGAGTTAACTTGTCAGTATCTTCAGGACCCTGTTTAGCGTTCAGACGCACTTGGCTGGTGACGCGAAACGTGGTTTATTCTTCTTATCCCCTTATTGATCATTCAGGAGTAGCAGTGACCGAATCTACAGAGGATTTATCTTTTTTTGATATTGTAGGAAACGTCCGCGCGATGCGTCGATTGAAACCTGACCCGGTTCCAATGAACGTGATGTGGAAGGTCTTAAATGCAGGGGTACAGGCGCCTTCAGGACAAAACACACAGCCCTGGAAGTTTGTCCTTGTGGGCGCCGCGGATCGCAAAAAATGGTTTGCTGATCGATACGCCGCGGCATTCGAGTCCCGCTTTGGCTTGAAAACAAATCCGGCAGAACGAGGTAAGTATCGAACGAACGGCCAATTGGGTGCCCTATATCACCAGATGGACCATCTTCATGAAGCGCCGTATTTATTGCTGGTGTGTGGCGAACGAGACTGGCCGTTTAAAGTCGCACAGGAAGATCGGGTGGGTCTTGCACCACCTAACTATGGCGCCGTTTACCCTTGTGTGCAGAATATATTGCTTGCATGCCGCTCACTGGGCCTTGGCGCCGCACTCACCACGATGCACCAGGTATTTGAAGAAGAGCTACATGAGTATTTTGATATCCCACAAGATTTTGGTGTCGTCGTAACCATCCCCATCGGATACCCGATGGGTCGATTTGGTCCAGTAACGCGCACCCCTGCTGCTGATAAAACCTACCTTGATCGCTGGGGAGCCTCATAACTTAACCGCCGTGACTCAAAGGAAAATATTTATGGCAGCGGGACTATGGACGTCTCCAGATCGGTGGCGATTTGCAGCGCGGCGCTGCCGACACCGGAAGACCCCGCCGTGATGAGGATCGCCTCACCGGCTTGCACTTTGGCCTGGCT
>JABJED010000317.1 GCA_018665025.1 Gammaproteobacteria bacterium | reverse complement strand
TTTTATAAAACTGATCCCAAAAATCGTCATCAGCGGCTTCATGAATGGCATTGCCTTGCTGATCTGGGTTGGAGAGTTTTGCTCTATATTCGGTATCGGAGGCAAAACAGCCTATCTGGGCAATGTCTTTGTCAACTTAGCGATCGTTTTGCTCACCTTATCAGTGATCTTTACACTTCCATTGCTACTTAGAAGAATCAGTGACCGGTTGAACTCCTTCTTCCCGGCAACACTGATAGCGATTGTGGTCGTCAGTACCCTATCGAACCTGGCTGGACTAGATGTGCAGCACGTTAGCCTGGGAGGATCGATTGAGTCGCTTACAGACATTAAGGGCATGATTGTCGGCCAGTTGCCGACCGAGTGGTCGCTTACTCTACTGATCCTGGCAGCTCCGTTCGTTGTTCAGCTCGCAATGCTGGCTTATCTGGATACATTGCTGACTTCCCTTGTTGTGGATCGCAAGGTCGAGATAATGCACGGTCGCCAAGACCCTACCAAACCTAATCAAGAACTTTGTGCACAAGGGATCGCCAACGCTGCTGTGTCTGTGTTCGGTGGAATTCCAGGCGCCCAGGCGACAATACGATCGGTATTAATACTAAACGAAGGTGCCACCATGAGGTTGGCTGGCGTACTGGTTGGGATCTTCGTGCTGATTGAAATGCTGATGTTTCAAGACCTGATTAGTTTGATTCCCCAGGCTGTTTTCTCCGGCGTTCTACTTAAGGTGGGTTACGACGTTTTCGATTGGATGCCAGTACACCAATACATCAGCCAGCTATTGCAACCGTCGCCAACTCAACTCCCACCAGTCGGTCATCTGGGGATGGCACTAATCGTTGGAACAGCCCTGCTCACGGTACTGGTTAATCTGAGTGTCGCAGTCATCGTTTTCACAATAATCTTCTACCTGGCAAGAAATTTTTTTGCAATCGAAGATATCAAAACAGAAAGTGCGATGCATGATGAAAACTGACAAATAAACCGTCAGTTACCTCTGATATAACATTTTTTTGTACCAAAGTGTCTCTCAGATAACACGAGAAGTCGTCGACAGATCGCTGTGAAACCACCCCACCGTTGATAGCAAAGCAGGTAAACATCGCCCAGGTTCGCACTCTCTGGTGTGCAAGCATGAGCAGCAGATTCTATATCCGCCAGTCAAGAATTTAATTCGAGTCGGTAATTTCCTTTAGCGCACTAACCGCTGGAACGGTTAACAAACCACTTCGGCGGCTTAACAACATAAGCCCCGCTCCCAGAGTTACTCTTTAGGAATTCCGCTGACGAGCCCGCGCTGGGTGGCAACGAACATATAGATTTAGTGAGATGTAACTTCGAGTTATCGTAGAGATTAACAATGAACTTACCCGCCTTTTTTGGATCCTTTAAATCTGCATCAAACATGGACATAGATCGGCCTTTCCAAAAGAAAACTCTATCTGAACCGACTTCTGGTTCAAGCTCAATTACCTGACTACCGCCATGCTTACCCCAGGCTGCGCCCGTTAGCTTACCTTGCTGATCAACCTCTATAGAGATATGACACTTGTACTTATCTACCCATAGACCAGTAATATTGGAAAATCTTGGGTCCTCTTTGCTTATTGAAGGCAAAGTTGTTTGTGTTTGCGAAACAGCTGCGACGCTCAAGGACGCCTGCGAGGCTGCCTGTTGAGGTTGATTAGATGTTTTTAATTTAACTTTAGCAATTGCAGCATAAGTTCCCCCAGGAAACTGATTCAGGTAGGCCCGGTACAATTCTGGGTTATCGCTATCTTTTATGCTTTGCCAGAACTCAAGTTCAAGCGCCTTGTGATTGGTCGATTTATTTGTTGAAACTACACCGGTTGTTTGCGCCGAGGAGACTGATTGCGTATTGTCAACCGATGCAAGCGCGGCCTGCGTACTACCGCTGTTAACGACAAAGATATAGTCACCACGAGAAAGTTCATATTCCTGAATTTTTCCAAACTGTGGTGTCTGGTTAACGTGATTGGGAACCTCTTGCTGTAAATACAGGCCAAGCTCTGTTCCACTGACATAGCCATCTCGGTTTAGATCGCCCTTGCCATGCTTGATAGCGTCTACAAACATTGGAGTGAAGGTGCTCTTTGCGGGAACCGTCTCACCGGCAGAGCCAGCAGTAATGAACTGGCGAACCGGGAGCGAGACTAATCTGTCTATCGCGGGTGGTCGATCCGGTAGTGCCCGACTCTTAAAGACCGTTCCGGAAAAACAAGAGTCAAATAGGAATAGTGAATGCTTCGCTTCAGTATCTCGCGCCCAAGCCAGAACCTGACTCATAGGCAGTGCTTTTCTCTGGAATCCCCTCTCATCCTCTAGTGGGCTGGGCGCATCTACCGGCACCAAATAACCTTTGTTTCCATCGTCCCGGGTGTAGCCATGACCAGCGAAAAAAAACAACAGGCGGTTTTGCTTGTCATAACCATAGCGGTCAATGAAATTCCTAAAATGATCCTCCAACTCCCGGCTATCGGGATCAAAATGCTTCTCAACTACAAATCCCTGTTCCTCAAGCGCTTTGGCCACAAGATTCAATTCTCGCGGAATGCTCTCAAGATCTGGCCACTGATTATCCTGATACTGACTTGCCCCGATAAGTAATGCATAACTGCCTTGGTAAAGCTCTATCGCCTCTCCGCTGGCGGCAGTCGCTGTGACAGTCAGGCCGCGATTCGCGGCTGAGGCAGGCGCCAAGCCGATAAGTAACCACAGTAAAAGCAGCGAGATTTTTCTCATATTCAGTCCAGTTTGGCGCAAAAGCCGCACCCTTGTGAGGGTCAAGCATGATACGCTGATTCCGCAGACCGTCAATGACAGCCTATCTCCCTGATCCTTGCTGATAGAGGGCTGGCTGCGATGCGCTTAATAGGTTATTCAGCCCGCGGGGAGTAAACACAAAAAGATGTCCTAGAAATAGG
>JABJED010000002.1 GCA_018665025.1 Gammaproteobacteria bacterium | reverse complement strand
GCACACCATAAGCCCATGAACGAAAAACAGGTTATGACTGAACACCAAAACCATCGGCACCCCCAATAAGGTTGCACCATCAAGCAGCGATTGCATCAATATCAGATATTCATTCGTCGCCAGGTACGCGACCCCCAGAATGCTCAGATGGAATACCAGGGAATCCACATTGGCTGAATGAGTCACCTGCCTGCCGGCCTCCGGCCGCGCCGACTCATCGTGAACACCACTCAGAAATTCCTCTGTTAGACGAGCCGCGGTGTTCTGGTTTAAGCCATGTCTAATCGCGTAACGGGCCGCAGGGACACCAATCACAAAGGAAATCACAAATCCCATAGAGGCATAGATCAACCCAAAGTTAACCGCAGAACTAACACCGAATTCGGATTCCCAAATTGATCCCATCGCCATCGCCTGCCCTGGGCCCTGGGTAAAGCCATGGGTCACCAGAATGCCAAGATAATGAGACAACTCGCCCCCGGTCACCAGGTTGTATGTCACCACCACAGACAACCCAACCAGCGCCTGCAACACCAGGCTCATCGTCCAGCCAATAGCGAGCCAACTACCGCCTGGCTGAATAGATTGGTTGTCGGCGCTCGCTTCCTTGCCGGTTAACACCAGCGACATAAAGCTCAGGGTGAAAAAATGGAAAGCAAAGGGGACAAAGTCCTGGCTGGTATATCCAAAGGCATAGCCCGAACTCAGCAGCAAGAAGCCAATTAACCCGCCCAGTAAACTCGCTGGAATCAACGCAAACTGGAACCATGGAACACGGGCACGTAATACCGTGCCCACAAGAATCATGGAGACCATAAAAGCAAATGCCAGGACGCCGGAGAAGGAATCAACCATTTTTTGAGCTTGTTGGGATGTTACCGATAGAGATCAAGTTCACTGGGATCACTGCACAAGCCAGTAGTGTAACCTGTTACGGGACGAATGGCAGGAGAATTACCACCGTCAGCACAGCAACGGCAACGACACCCAGATGATCCCTCAGGTATTCAATAATGTTTCCCATGACACTATTGAACACTGGATTCGAATCAACCAGAAATATCTATTGGGAATATCTAAATAACCGCCGCTAGCGGTTGGCGTATCGCAGGGCCGCCTAACCGGGGATCAGAGTATCGTGTCTGGGCAGCGAGTAAAATAGTGACGATCCGCTTTGGGAATGTTTTACTCTGGCACTTTACTGCGACCCCATGAGATTAGATTCCTATGAACAACTATTGCCTTGAAGTCATCCGAGCCGACCTCACACAAACCAGAACCATCGAACTGCCGGGACCTGCCGAACTGACACTTGCCCATGGCGAGGCGGTGATCAGTGTTAAACGATTCGGACTCACTGCCAACAACATTACGTACGGCGTGGCTGGGGACATTATCGGTTACTGGCAGTTCTTCCCTGCCGAAGGTGATTACGGCCGCATTCCCGTCTGGGGTGTCGGCACGGTCATCGATCCAGGTCAAACCGACCTGAAGGCCGGTGATGAGTATTATGGTTATTACCCCATGGCGAGCTACCTGGTGGTGAAACCAACCCACGTAACAGCTCGTGGATTTACCGATGGCGCAGAGCACCGCGGTGCTCTGCCCCCCACTTACAACCAGTATTCACTCATGACCGCAGCGAATGGTTTTGATCGCCAGCACGATTCGCACCGCATGGTTTACTACCCGCTCTTTATTACCGGCTTCGTTCTGGACGACTACCTGTTTGATCATGATTTTTTCAACGCCGACAAAATTATACTGTCCAGCGCTTCAAGCAAGACTTCCTTCAGCCTGGCATTTCTGCTTAAACGGAACCGCGAGCGCCATGTGGTCGGGCTGACTTCTAGCGGCAACAAAGCCTTTGTGGAAAGCATGGGACTCTATGATGAAGTCGTCACCTACGACACGGTCGAGACGATGGATGCCTCATCCAATATTGCTTATGTCGACATGGCAGGAAACCGAAAGGTGCTGGAAAGCGTTCACCACCATTTTGGCGACAACGTGACCTGCAGTTGCGGTGTCGGTATTACACACTGGGATTCGCGCGACGGCGCTGAACCGTCAAACCTGCCCGGCGCCAAACCTACCATGTTTTTTGCACCTACGCAGATCCAGAAAAGGCACAAGGAATGGGGCCCCGAAAAACTGCAGGCAGAAATGCAGAACGCGTGGACCGAGTTTCTTGATTCGGTTGATGGCTGGGTGACGATTAACGAACGCAAAGGCGCAGATCAGATGCGGGAAACCTACCAGGAAGTGTTGCACGGCGCAGCGCCGGATCAGTCGTTTGCGATTTCATTATAAGAAAAGGGATCACGATAGACTGGCTGTACATCCCCGGGGATTCGATTACCATGGAAGGACTTCTCAGGCGAAGGTGCTCGGATGAGCGGCGAAACTTATGCCATTGTTTTCAATGGTGGAATCGTTGAAGGGTTTGCAGCGGACACCGTTAAGGCGCAGCTGGCAAAACTGTTAAAAACAGACGCAAAGAAAACTGCTGCCCTGTTTTCAGGTAAGCAAATCGTCCTTAAAAAAACCACCGACAGGGCCGAAGCCGCAAAATATGGCAAAGCCCTGAAGAAAGTCGGTGCCGATGTCAAAATCAGGATCATTAAAGCCGGCGCCACTGCTGCGCCTCCAAAACCAGCTGCAGCTCTTATAAAACCAGCCGCGGCTCTTATAAAATCCGCCGCGGCTCTTTCAAAACCCGCCGCGGCGCGTGCGGCAGAAACGCCGGCCGAGCCAAAAGCACCTGTCATAGACACTTCAGGCATTTCACTCGCGCCAAATGAAGGTGACCTGTTTGATCCTGTTCCCAGGGCGGTAATCCCTGAAATTGACCTGAGCAGATTCTCGGTCGCTGAAAATGATGACCGCCCGCTGGTGGAACCATCAGAGGAAGTTGTTGTTGAACTGGATCTTTCCGAGTTCAGCGTTAAAGACAATGACGGCACAGCGCTGGTCGAACATGAAGATGAAGCCATCCCAGCAATAGAAGTGCCTGACTTTGGCCTGGACGAACCCGGCGCAGTGCTGGAAACACTGCAGGAAGAAAAAGAACTCTTAAACCCTAGCACCATCGGCATGACACTCGCCATGGCGGGCGCCGAGTTACTGGAAGACGAACCGCCCCCGCCCCCCCCTCCAGGGGCACCTGACACCAGTAAGATCAATCTGGTACCGAATTTCGACGTCTGAGATCGTGAACACCCGTCACTTACACCGCAGTGGCGTAGCCACGGAGCGGAGAAATCTCAATGCTCGCGAGTATAGATCTCTCCACTACACACGCTTCGCGTGTTCCGGTCGAGATGACTGAGCGCGGTCGAGATGACCAACCCGCTGTCATTTCGACCGCAGTGGCGTAGCCACGGAGCGGAGAAATCTCAATGCTCGCGAGTATAGATCTCTCCACTACACACGCTTCGCGTGTTCCGGTCGAGATGACTGAACGCGTCGAAT
>JABJED010000316.1 GCA_018665025.1 Gammaproteobacteria bacterium | reverse complement strand
TGAGATTAGATAGCAGATTCCCTCGGCCTCAATGAGTTAAGTTGACAATACCCAGCGAAGACAGGGGTAAAGACCTCCCGTTTATTCAGCCCTTGCGGCGGCAAGTAGATTGGCATAGTCGTCAGTCCACAACACTTGTTCGTAATGTTCTTTCGACCAGCGACTTGCTTTGGCCTGCAGCTGTTTGAGGCATTATAAACCACATTTTTCCGAAGGTCGGTATGTATGGTGATGCCTGAATTTTATTCAAATTTAGGTCACAGTGGCGTGGCGATCTTCTGGATGGTCAATGTCTGTAACGGCCTGAACCTGATGGCTTACAGTCGGCCTGGTCAATCTGTTAGGCGACATATAGGTTGGTCAGGGGTGACGTTGACCTGTATACCCAGGCGCATTTTACAATTGAACGGCAGTCGCAAAATCAGACGGCGGTGGTTGTGCTTCGGTGTAATCAAGGATCTTTTGAATAATGTTTGCATCAGTGATGTCGGTGATGACATGCATGGCTCCAAAATTCGAGACCGGCGAGACGGGAGATTAATACTCAGTGGCAGTAGTGCCGCCAAACCTTGTGCTGCCAGACTCGAGCCGCAAGATTGCAAGCTCTGTCGTGAGTGCTTGCCTGCCGTCCTCTGCTCGAGGATTATCGGGATAGTAGGAGAGTTCAGTTAGCTCATCACCAGCCACTCTGGTTGCTGTCATAACGCGTGGTTCTCCATAGTCGTACGGACAAGCGCGATGAAGCAAGGCGCGATTATCCCACAACAAGGTATCGCCTACCTGCCACCGATGTGTGTAAACGCGTTGTGGCTCTGAGACCACAAAATCAACGAGCTTTTTCAACAGCGCTTTGCTGGCTTCACGGTCAAGCTCTGGAATACCAAAAGCGTGTCGTCCAACAAATAGATTGGGTAGACCTGTTTCTGGATGAACTTTTACTAAGGGTCGAAGATAAGCTTCGCCGTGATAAATACCCTCATTCGATGAGGGATAGTCCCCAAGATCATTTGCTTGTGAAAACTCTGTTGAATGATACGCGCTCAACTGAGCAACCTGTTTTATGGTTTCCTCATCCAAAGCAGCATATCCTGCGCGCATATCTGCCAGTTGGGTCTCGCCGCCAGATCGTGGTACCTGTACGGCTGATAACATTGCACATTTACTGCTAACGGGTTGATAGGTCGAGTCAGTGTGCCAGGTTTCGTTACCGATGTTGGTTCTCATGCGCTGAGCGTTAACATCGAGCATTTTTCCGTAGTGACCGTCTTTGAGCTTTTTTCTATTGGCTATTGGCAGTGCGCCGAATTCCAGTTCTCCGAAACGCAAAGCAAATTTGATGTTTTCGTCGTCTGACAGATGCTGGTCGGGAAATACCAGAAAACCATATTCCAGGAAGGCTTCGTGAACGGTTTCAAATTGTTCCGAAGTGATTGCCGGAAGTGAAATTCCAGTAACGCTAGCGCCAAAGCACTTGTTCTCAATGGGTTCAATCGCTAAATCGGTCATGATTAATTCTCTACTTAGAGAATTATTAATTTAACCCAGAGGATAAGTATTATAAACCTCATTTTCCGAGTAACAGTATGTATGGTAATGGCTGAAATTCATCCAAATTTGGGCCACAGTGGCGTAGTGATCCTATGGAAGGTCATGTCTGTAACGGCCTGAATCTGATGGCTTACAGGTGGCCTGGTCAATCTGTTAGGCGACATATAGGTTGGGTAGGGGTGATGTTGATAGGGGTTGCAGCTAATTGTCTCACTTAATGGGTAACCGGAACTTTACGCTAACGTTTTAACTGAGGGATCGATAATGACAAATAAAGGATTGCTGTGGGGAAAAACCGCCATTATTACTGGTGGGGGTTCAGGTATAGGTGAGGCGAGTGCGATGCGATTTGCTCGAGAGGGTGCGGCCGTGGTGGTTGCTGATATTCGGCGGCATAAGTCAGATATTGTTGTGTCAGAAATAGAGGCGAGGGGAGGCGTTGCTATTGCTGTAGAGGTAGACGTGGCCGATGAAGCGTCTGTTTCTGCAATGGTTGACGCATGCGTGGATCGGTTCGGTAGCCTTGATGTGTTGTTCAACAATGCCGGCACGCTTCGCCCCGGAACTGCCGTTGATCTTGATACTGCTGATTGGGATCTGGTGATGGCGGTGAATGTACGCTCCGTGTTTTTGGGGGCCAAATTCGCGGTGCCACACATGCGAAAGCGAGGCGGTGGTTCAATCGTCAATACAGCCTCGATATCTGGTTTGCACGGTGATGGTCGTGCGGTGGTTTATGCGGCAAGCAAAGGCGCAGTCATCAACCTGACACGTGCACTGTCGACGGATCATGCGCCGGAGGGGATCAGAGTAAACGCTATCTGCCCTGGCACGATTGCAACACCCCCGGTTCAAAGGATGATGGCGAACCCTGATGCCGTAGAGGTGAATTTGCGTGCTCATAGTCTAGGCCGAATAGGCCAGCCCGCGGAGATCGCCAATGCGGCGGTTTGGCTCGCTAGTGATGAAGCATCCTTTGTGACGGGTGAAGCGATTGTCGTCGACGGCGGCCTTAGAGCGCAATCACCGTTGGGCGTTATGGGCGATCCACGACCCGGACGATGAGTCGTGACGAGTAGCTGTCGCCCCACAACGATCGCTCGTTGGGAAATGCTTCACTGCTAAAAGAGCTTTGACCTTAAGCTGTTCTTGTTCTTCGTCGCGGTCATCATACCGACCCAGCCTCTGGGGTTAGTAAGAATAAACACCCTTTTTCAACATTCGGGAAAGTATCGCCACCCCTGAGAGTTGCCCCTAATCCTCTCTTTCCGCGACTTCACCCACGAGTCAAATGAGTTGGGCATCAGAAATTCGGCGAATTGTCTCTAGAATCTAGTCTCTGGTCGATCGCGACCCTCACCGTTATGTAATCGATGTGCTGGCCTTCAGAATAGCGTCGTTTGTTGGTCAGTCAGGTCTACTGGCGGTGAGCGGTTATGCGGATCGTCTGGCTGTTCCAGACCCAGGTGCTTCAGGATCTTCTGAATAACATCTGGGTCTTCAATCGATGCGATGATTCGAACGGGTCCACCGCACTTTTCACATTTCCCAATAGCTATGGAGAACACACGCTTGAGCCGCTGCGCCCAGGTCATCGAATAGGCCTTCGGTTTCGGGTTCTCTGGTTCTTCCACCGGTTTCTGAGGAACAACGTCTTTACGCAGTTTGCTATTGGGCGGAAGGCCGCCCCGCGAGAACACCCCATGAAAACGCGTGAGGTTCACTCGTGGCCTTGGCACAAGTGCAGCCAGGCGACCCATGAATTCCATTGGACTGAGCACGACATGAGTGGTGCCATCGTCGTAAGGCGTCTTCAGCGCAATGACGACATTGCCGTTGTTGGCCAGTGACAATCGTCTTTCCGCAATCGCGGGCCGGGTAGAGCGCGGCTTCCTGCGAGTACGGTGTGAATCCTGTCATCACGAGAAACTGGTGGCGTTCAGTTGCAAACGCCGTGGATTCTGCCCCTCCTGTGGCGCATGGCTGACAGTGCTGCGCACCTGGTCGATGAGGTCTTGCCGAAGCGGCCGATCAGGCAATGGGTGCTTAGCGTGCCATTCCCCTTGCGTTACCTGTTTGCAACCAACCCGCAGTTGATGAGCCGTGTGCTGACCATCGTGCATCGTGTGATCAGCGCCTTCTTGATCAAACGCTCGGGAAGGACGGTAAACACTGGTGCACAGAGCGGTGCGGTGACACTGATACAGCGCTTCGGTTCGGCACTCAACCTTAACTTACATTTCCACATGCTCTACCTGAATGGCATCTACGATGCGAATGGTTACTTCTGGGCAGTGAAGCCGCCGACGCCTGATGA
>JABJED010000315.1 GCA_018665025.1 Gammaproteobacteria bacterium | reverse complement strand
GCGATGAGCAACGAGAAGCCTGGTGGTCATGGAGACAGGGCGGGGGCGCTGGGCGCACTTGAGCTTGCGGTTTGGGATCTGAACGCCAAGTTGGCAGATGAGCCTGCCTGGTCATGGATCTCTAAATGTCACGCGACACGAATTGAGCGTCTTGATGTTTCGACTTATGCCGCAGGAGGTTATTACTACTCCACAGATTCATTAGCGAGGCTGCGGGATGAGTTACGCGGTTATCGTGATCTGGGTTTTGACGGGTTTAAAATCAAGATAGGTGGTGCGAGCCTTGAAGCAGACCTGGAGCGAATTGATACTGCGGTAGACCTGGCAGGATCAGGTCAACGCGTTGCGGTTGATGCTAACGGTCGATTTGATACTGACACTGCGCTTCGATATCTTGAATCGATATCGGTACGTGGCTTGCGTTGGTTTGAGGAGCCTGGTGATCCACTCGATTTTGAGTTGTTGAGCCAACTTAGCGCGATGACTGATATCCCGCTGGCTACAGGAGAAAACCTTTTTAGCGTGCAGGATACTCGAAACCTGCTGCTTTATGGCGGTATGAAGCCTGGTCGTGATGTTTTCCAGATGGATGCAGGTTTAAGCTACGGGTTGACAGAATATGTGAAGATGCTGGGTCAACTCGAATCAGCGGGTATGAGCAGGGACCAGTGTTTTCCGCATGGCGGGCACCTGATCAATCTGCATATAGCCGCGGGCCTTAATCTGGGTGGTTGCGAAGCTTACCCTGGTGTATTCGGGCCTTTTGGTGGATTTTCCCCGGCTTGCGAGATAAGCGACGGCAGCGTCACGCCGTCTGATGCACCTGGTTTCGGGCTCGAAGAGAAACCCGAACTTCTACCCTATATCAACAAGTTAGGTGAGGATTTTTAACGATGCGTATTGCCATATTTGGTTGTGGTGCCATGGGTTCTATTTATGCGGGATTGCTCGCGTCGGCCGGGCATGAAGTGATCGGAATAGATCGTAACAAGGCGCATGTCGATGCGATCAATACCAGCGGATTAAGAGTGACCGGCGCAAGTGGGGATCGTTGCGTCGCCATTCAGGCTTATACGGAGCCGCCGGATGTTGAGGTGGATTTGCTTGTAATTGCAGTGAAAGCTGGGCATGTCGGTGCGTCGAGCGCTGCCCGTTCGCTGGTCAAATCAACAGGCTCTATCCTGACGATTCAAAATGGTCTTGGTAGTGCAGACGTTGTGGCTGGTGTTTTCGGTAATGAGAGGCTGATTGTAGGGGTTGCTCAGGGCTTTGGGGCTTCGCTCCAGGCGCCGGGAATTAGTCACCATAATGATATGAAAGCAATCCGCATGGGTGATTATACGCAGGGCAACAGCGAGCGGCTAAATAGTGTCGTTAGTATTTTTCAAACATCAGGTTTTGATACAGAGGCAGTAAATAACATTGAAGTTGTCCAGTGGGAAAAACTGATTTGTAACGTAGCCTATAGCGGCCCTTGTGCGCTGACAGGGTTGACGGTAGGGGAAGTGTTGGACGATCCCATCGTAGGTCCAGTGAGTCGAGCCGCAGCTGTTGAGGCCTGGGAGGTCGCGCGCAGGAGAAGTATACCGATCGCGGTCGATGACCCCGTCGCTTATGTGCAGGATTTTGCTGAAAGGATGCGAGCTGCCAAGCCCTCTGTACTGTTAGATATTGAAGCTGGGCGTCGAAGTGAAATCGACGTTATCAACGGCGCGGTTGAGCGTGAAGCAATGCGCGTTGACTCCTTTGCGCCAGTGAATGCAACAATTACAGCGCTGGTCCGCTCACTTGAAGAACGAACAATAGCTGAAGGGAACTAAAATTGGCTGATGGAACACGAGTACGACAACAAGCTAAGCCGTAGCGAACAGGTTTGATGAACTCTCTGGCGCTGACGTGATGGTGCAGGCGCGAACCTGGTCTTATCCAGTCTGCTACCTGCCAGCTTCTATACAAAAATAACAAGTAAGGAAAAGACATGGTGGAAATCAAGAAAACCTTCGTATCAACTACTTCCCCTACCGGGTCTCGCAATGGTGCAGGATTTAACCCTTGCCAGGGTCTCTACGTCGAACCCCGCGGGGAAAAAGCCAGGGTTGCGCTCATCGCCACGCACTATAACGTTGATTTCAGCGAGCATTATCTGGGTGAGTATATGGCCGAGCGTGGATTTGGTTTTCTAGGGTGGAACACGCGCTTTCGTGGTCTGGAATATGCCTTCCTTCTGGAGCATGCACTCATCGATATTGGTGAGGGTGTTAAGTGGCTCCGGGAAGTGGCTGGTGTAGAGAAGGTCGTCATACTTGGGAATTCCGGTGGAGGATCGTTGATGGCGGCTTATCAGTCACAAGCGAAGGGGGTGACGATGAAACCTACGCCCGGTTTGGAGTTGCCAAAGGCGCTTGACGCGATTGAACCAGCAGACCTCTACATCTCGCTTTGTGCGCATGGCGGGCGTCCGGAAGTGCTAACGGAATGGTTTGACCCATCGATCACCGACGAGAAAGACCCAACGAGTATCGATCCATCACTCAACATGTATGACGAAGCGAACCCCAGACCCTACTCATCAGAGTTTATTGCCAAGTATCGCCAGGCACAGGAAGCAAGAAACCATCGGATCACTGACTGGTGTTATGAGGAACTCGAGCGATTGTCCAGACACGGCATGACAGACAGGGCTTTTAACATGTACCGGACCTGGGCCGACCTCAGGCTGATGGATCCCACTATCGACCCAAATAATAGACGGCCGCAATGGTGTTATGCGGGAGACCCTCGGGCTGCTAATTTTTCGCCTCGTGGGATTGGCTTGACGAATACCATTCGTACATGGCTATCCATGTGGAGTCTTCGAGATTCTTACTGTAGTGGGATTCCTCATCTGCAGAGAATTGATGAGCCAGCGCTAATTGTTCAGAGCGATGCAGACACAGGCGTGTTTCCGCGTGATGCGCAACTGGTTCATGACTCTCTGGCATCGAGTGATAAACGACTGGAAATGATACAGGGGGACCATTATCTTCTTGAGCCCGCTAACGCACGAGATAAAGTCGCGGATATTATTGCGGCATGGCTCGGGGAAAAAGCTTAGTCGAGATCGTCGAGTACCTATACCGCTGGATGCTGCAATTCTGGCTGCAAGAGGCTCAAAAATGCCAGGCGCGCTGATGAACTGCCGCTGGTTTAGCCTGTTTTTGAGTTTCACGGTAAATTGTTGACGGCGGACGAGACTAGTTCATCAATATAATTGACCAAAATCGTGATTGGCAAGTAGGATGTCTACAGTCTTAGCGGACAGGCGAAATTTATGCCGATATTGAAACAAGTGTCGTGAGCAGTTGCGCTCGATAATGTATGGAATAAAAGGGGTTGATTATGAGTAAGCCATTTGAGTTTGGTGGGCTTCATCACCTTGCGCTGGTCTGCAAGGATATGCAGCGTACAGTCGATTTTTATACGAATATTCTGGGAATGAACCTGAACAAAGGTTTTGATCTGGACGGCGGTTACGGCCAGCACTTTTTCTTCGATATGGGTGATGGCCAGGAACTGGCATTCTTTTGGTTCAATGATGCTGGCAGTGCGCAACCGGGTGTGGCATCAGCTGCCAATCTTGCCGCTTCGGGCAACGGTACAATAACGTCGGCCCATGGTTCCATGAATCACCTGGCGTTTTCCGTTTCAAAGGACAAGATCGACGGTTATCGGGAAGAGCTGGTTTCCCGCGGTGTTGATTGTTCTGAAGTGGTTAACCACGATGACGTGATCACGGGTGATGAAAAACGGACGTCAGATATGCCTACGGAGAAAACCTGGCTTCGTTCATTTTACTTCTTTGACCCGGACGGCATCATGCTGGAGTTTTGTGCAACCCTGTCGAAGGGCGTACAGGTCGCAGATCTACCAGTGAACGAAAAGGGTATTAAGGCTAATGGTCAACTTATAACGGGAACTGTGTGACTCTCATCGACCCCGCGATTGAGGGTGTCGATGGCAATTCGCCGAATGAAATGTCTACTCAGTTACTGACTCGGACGCTTATCCATGCCTTTTATTGGATGGATGATGGGTTGCAACACTACATGCAGGATCAGGCAGGGTTTTCTTTGCCGCGTGCTCAGTCCATGATGATGATCTGCATAGGCGACGGTATTTGTCGTCAGAGTGACGTAGCAAAATACCTGCGAATTACCAAGCAAGCGGTTCGTCAGAGCGTCAAGGAACTTGAGGCTAAGGGCTTGGTGGTAATTGATCCCGACCCTGAAGATGGCAGGCAGAAAGTTCTCAGGTTTACTGACAAAGGTGAGGAAATGCGACAGGTCGCAAGGTTCGGTCTAGAGCGGCTGGAGCAGCTTCTGGAGCAGCGTATAGGCCAGAAGAATATGCGGGATCTTCAGAGGACTCTGGATATGGATTGGGGGAGTGCACCAAACGCAGTAGATTTGAGACGAGGAGATAACCTATGAGTGATGTTGAAGCGCTAATGAATGCCGATACGCAAAGGCGAGTTGCAATGGTTTCCAGTGACGTGGTTGCGCTGGGTGATTATCTGGCTGATGACCTTAGCTGGACGCATTCTTCAGGCAAGACGGATTCAAAAGAAAGTTTTCTGGCGGGGATGGCCAGTGGTACGACGGTTTATCATTCATTGGATGTGAGAGACACGCAAGTTCGCGTTTTTGGGGATATCTTTGTCCTTGAAGGTGTTGTCTTCGGAGACGTTACAAAAGATGGCTTGGACAAGAAACTAGTCAATCGGTTTATAACGGTCTGGCAAAAATGTGAGCATGACGTATTTCAACTGCAGGCGTGGCAGTCCACAGGACTGGCGTAGGGCGATGGACTTTATTGTAGTGGTAACGTTTGAAACGACACCGGATAATCATGGAGAAGCACGACAGGTTCTGGATGAATATATCGGTAGCTTCCTGAGTATACAGCCAGGCTTTATCGACAGCAGGCTCAATGAGCGGGAAGATCGCGGTGGCTATCTTCACTTTGCCCGCTGGAGAAACGAAGCTGATTTCAGGGCGTTTGCAGAGAAAGCGAAAAATCACCCACTGCTACCAAAAATTCGTCAGTTCGATGCGAGTGCAACCTTTTACCAGGCTGTGCGTCACTATACTGGTCCAGCCGTTGATTGAGCTTTAATTCGGCCCAGAACATCACTACCCCTATGTGAAAGAAAGATACTATTTATGAAATGAACCGGTAGATAAGTGGTTTGGGCAGGCACATTGTGCGGTAGAAGGACTGTGCTGGACTCGAATAGCATCGCCAATAAGGCCTTGTTGCCAGGCGTAGCGGCCTCGCTTGGGTGAGTCCAGATTGGCCTGCGCTGAAAATTCCTGTAAACAGTACAGGTCACTCTATGCTCCAGGGCCTCATGCGAATGATACTTACCGATACACCAATACGATACGGACTGGTTTCCGTCCTAATGCACTGGCTAATAGCGTTGACATACCTTGGTTTGTTTTGTGTTGGCTGGTATATGGTGACGCTCGATTACTACGATCCGTGGTATATCGATTTACCTCACTGGCATAAGAGCATCGGTATGTTGCTTCTGATCACTGTGCTGTGTTCGGGGGTCTGGCGATTGACGGTAAACAAGCCATCAAGCCTGGAAAGCCATTTGGATTGGGAAGTGAAAAGTAGCCGGATCGCACACTGGCTGCTTGGTATCGGGGTTCTGGTTGTACTGATGTCGGGCTATCTTATCCCAACTGCCGAGGGCCGCGGTATTTCAGTATTCAACTGGGGGACATTCCCTGCTGCCTTTAGTCTGCCTGATCAGGAGGACATCTCGGGACTGGTTCATCGATACGTTGCTTACTTTATTCTGGGGCTTAGCGTCGTGCATGCAGGTGCTGCACTGAAACATCACTTTGTTGACAAAGATGACACGCTGCGTCGTATGCTGCGTATCGCTATTAACCGGAGCCAATCATGAAAAAGGTAATTTCGCTATGTTTCGTATTTTTGTTCTGTGTCTCTGGACTGCATTCACATGGGGCGGAGTACGTTTTCGATAAACCAGGTCAGCATGTATTTATCACTTTCAAGGCAAGCCATCTTGGGTATTCCTATATTCTGGGTCATTTTGAAGATTTTGATGGCACGTTTGCATACGACCCTGACAAGCCTGAGGATTCAACCGTTCATGTAACCATTGATGTCAAGAGCCTGGATACGGATCATGCGGAACGCGACAAGCACCTTCGAGGGCCTGGCTACTTTGACGTAGAGACCTATCCGTCGATTACCTTCGCCAGTAGCAGTTACGCAGGTAGCACGACCAGTGGAGTATTGACGGGCGAATTGAACTTGCGGGGTGTCAGTAAAACGATTGCTATTGATGTCAGCAAAATTGGTGAAGGTGACGACCCCTGGGGTGGTTATAGAAGTGGCTTTGAAGGAAGTGTGATTCTTGATGCAGGTAGTTATGGCCTGCCTGCCTGGATAGGCGATGTCGAAGTTTACCTGGTTGTGGAAGGCGTTCGGCTGTAAGAATATACGGGAGCCTATGATTGGAAATGCTGGTTATGAATGAACCCGGTGCGACAGCAGAAGCCTTCAATCTGCCAGACCCGGCGACTTTTTGAATGAACATTCGTTTTCTAACAATGACGTTAGTCACCATGCCTAGTGCGGTCTGTTCAAAGACTCGGCTGAATCGCTGAGCCCAGATCAGGGGGTTATCCTGCTGATAAGTTCATTAGCCAGCAGGTCCTTCCACGTGGAAAAGTTTATTGTAAATGGACCACTGCCCGTCAACTCTCAGCAGGGACAATGTGTCCAGGAATGTCATGCCAAGATAGTCATCACGCACGCGGGTTACAGCGGTATCACCTGCTATATCGATTGAAATTATATCCAGTCTTGCCGCTTCACCTTTTTCCTTCGCAGAAGGTTGTTGGCTTGAAACGAGACCTGCAAATTCCGCCACAGACATTTCATGCAATCCGTCTTCCAGATAACCCGTTATTTTTGCATTCGGATGAAATGCAGCATGGGTTTTCTCAGCGCTGGATTCATACATACAATCGAAGTAAGTCTGAACTGTTTCCTTGATTTGTTGTTCGTCACTCACAATTCAATTTCCTCAAGTTATTGATATTTATTGAACGAAACTTACCACGTTTAAGAATCGAGAGTTCGTTTAGCCATGTCTGAAATTGTTAACGATAATTCGAGTATTGGAAATACGCTTCCGAGATCAATCTGTCAGGAACTCACGCGACGGTTTCCAGCCGCCCGGGATATCCGATCTCTAAAGATTGAATTCCTCAACCTTGAACTGTCGCCAATGGATTAGCTGAATCTGCTCTAAATTTAAATGGCATAGCGCTAGCCTTCAAACTTCCTCGCAAACATACGATCGATGACGATGTTTTAGCCATCGCCAACTTTCGTATTGGTCAGTGTTGCGCTAATGTTTGACCTCCTGTCGACTACAATCATTTATGAGCCCAGCCGCCTGATCAACCCCCGTTAAAAATCTGTCCCATGGGTCGCTGTTCTGTTCGTGGCTAAACGATTAAAGTGCATCATTTCGAATTATTAGGGTAGAGTAACGACGAATAAGGAGTTTGTTCCACTTATATTCTATTGTGCCAGAAGTTTTTTATTTCAATTTCACGGGAGATTTCGATATGCCAGACCAATGGATGATACAAGCAACTACCTTCGGTAACTGTAATTGCCTTATTAACTGTGGTTGCCAATTCAATGTGCCTACCAGCTACGGCTTCTGCAATTTTGTGACGGCCGGCAAAATCGGCCAGGGAAACTTCAATGACACGTCGCTGAACGGGCTGAACTACGCTTGTATTTTCGCCTATCCCGGCGAGATTGCCGAAGGCAACGGCACACAATTGATCGTTATCGACGATAGCGCCGACAATGATCAGCGCGCTGCACTTCAAAAAATCCTCTCGGGACAAGCTGGAGAACCGGGCTCAAATCACTTTTCCGTGTTTAGTAGCATGTGCAGCAAGGTACTGGAGACGGAGTACCGGCCGATAGAAATCGAAGTCGATATAGCCGCTCGCACCGCAGTTCTGAAAGTTCCCGGTTTGATTGAATCTATCGGCGAGCCCGCCTTAAACGCCTTTAACGGCGACCCGTTCCATATCGCTATCGCCAGGCCCGCTGGCAGTTTTGAGTACAACTATGCAGAGCTGGGTTTGGGCACCACCACCGTCACTGGTGCCATGGAAATACAGTTGGATGCCAGTTACGGACAGTTTTGTACGATCCATATCAATCAGGAAGGTTTGGTTCAGGCTGCTTGAAACCGGTGGTTGTGATGTCACTGCGGCGCTGGGACCAGGTTTTACTTGTCAGCTCGCTCGCTGGGCTAACGCTGTTAGCCTGGGCGTACCTGTTCTATCTTGAGAAAAACATGATTGGCATGGATGCTGGCATGCGTGCGTGGTTGCCCAGTGATTTTTTCATGATGTTCCTGATGTGGGCAATAATGATGGTGGCCATGATGTTGCCAACCGCTTTACGCGCCATTTTGATCTATGCGCGTATCGCCGCGCAAGGTCGGCAGGATGAATCACCTATTGCCCCTGTTTACTTCTTTGGCGGTGGCTATATCGCCATCTGGACCCTGTTCAGCGTCGGCGCGACCCTCATGCAATGGGGGCTGCAGTGGGCGGCATTGTTGTCACCGATGATGGTAAGCAGCAGTGTTGGACTGGGCGCTGCGCTGCTGATAGCCGCCGGTATTTATCAATTCACTCCCCTCAAAGATGCCTGTCTCAAGCACTGTCAGTCTCCTATCATGTACCTGGCGGCAAACTACAAAAAGGGTAACCAGCAAGCTTTCCAGTTGGGCCTCAAACACGGCGGCTACTGCTTGGGCTGCTGTTGGGTGCTAATGGGTTTATTGTTCCTCGGTGGCGTGATGAACCTGATCTGGATCCTGGCAATCACGTTATTTGTTTTAGCAGAAAAACTGCTACCGCCCACTTTGCACGGCACCCGCCTGAGTGGTGTTGCGATGATACTTGTTGGCGTCGCCTTTCTCGCCGGTTACATGCCGTAGGGTATTGCCACAGCACAATGGGCAGAAAGTGTTGTCGATATTGCATACCAACATTATTGACCTATCTGATTTACTCCGTATTTGTGGTTTGTTCTGCTGTTCGTTGTTCCTCGAGCAGCTTATTGATGCTGGGAAGGCTGCGCCAGAGTATCAGTGCAGCAAGTGGGCACAGAACAACGGTACAAAGTGCGATCGACTTGCCTATTGCAGCGTCGTATCCGAATACGTAGTCCGTCGCCAGGGCAATGACCGTAGGACCAAGTCCCAGGCCAATAAGGTTGGCGGTGAGAAGAAAAAGCGCCATTACCTGTCCACGCATTCGATTGGGTGTCATCAGTTGGATGGCTCCGCCGGAAATTCCGCCCTGGAATGCAGAAAAGAAAATGGCAAAGGACATGGCAACGATGGCTAGCTGGTCATTTTCAACGAATCCCAGCGCAGTGGCGCAAGGTATTATCGCGACCATGCTGAACAAAATAACTTTGATATATCCATCCTGAATGCCACCGTTGACAAGGCGGTCGGAGAGGGCACCGGCAAGTAGTAACCCTGCGGTACCTGCTCCAATCATGATCAGGCCAAAGACCCATCCTGCCTGAGCTGGAGAATAGTCGAAAAGCCTGATGAAATAAGTTGGCCCCCAAAGGTTCAGCGCATAAACGACCATAATAAAGATAGAGATTCCGAAAATGTGGCCGAGATATGCCCGCCTCTTCGCCATAACGTAACTCACTACATCGCTTAGGGGCAGGTAGGAGTCGTCTGCAGTGACACCCTGCCTTTCGGGCTCTCTCACAGTGGTGGCAACGAGGATAGATATTAGTAGACCAGGCACGCCTACGATAAAAAATGTCAGCTGCCAGCCTTCCATCTCGCCAAGAACAGGCACAATAATTTCATCCATGTTCGAGACATAGCCAACTATCGCTCCACCAACCATATAGGCTAATCCGGAACCGAGGGTGACACCGATCATGTAAACAGAAAGAGCCCGTGCCAGAAGTGATTTAGGAAAATAGTCGGCGATCATTGAATAGGCCGCTGGTCCAAGTGCTGCCTCACCGACCCCTACGCCAACCCTTGCAGCGAATAGTGTCCAGTATCCGTGCGCGAGACCGCATAGGGCCGTCATAAAACTCCACACTGCAATTCCTGCAGAGATCAGGTTACGCCGGTTGCCCAGGTCCGCTATTCTGGCGAGCGGCAAACCCATCACTGCATAGAATAGCGAGAATGCGAGTCCCGCCAACAGGCTGTATTGGGTGTCGGATATGGCAAAACTTTCCCGGATTGGCCCTACGAGTAAACCCATAATCATGCGATCAAGGAAAGAGAACATTTGCGCGATCAGTAGGACGAAGACGACATACCAGGCGTAGGCAGGTTGTTTTGTTGATTTCATGGTGAATTTTATCCGATGACTAAATTGCGCCCGGCAACCATGTTGGACAGTTTGCGGAAAGCGGTTTCCCGGGAGAGATACTTCATGCCACAATCCGGTGCGACAACCAGTCGTTCCGCAGGTAAATACGCCAGGGCGGCCTGAATCCTGTCGGCTACTATTTCGGGTGTCTCTACGGTTTCATCGCGAAGGTCGATAACACCGACATGAACACGTTTCGAAGGTAGCCCCTGAACCAGGTCAAGTTTGAGCTTTGGCTGTGCGCATTCGATAGATATTTCATCTGCTGCTGAGGCATCCAGTTCATCCAGAAAAGCGTAACCCGCAGGCTTGTCTGCAACATGTTTGCCGTATCCAAAACAGACGTGCAAGACGGTGGTGCCCGTTGCGCCCTGCAGCGCTCGGTTGATAGCTTCCACTGCGTATTGACTGGCCGCTTCTGGTCTGGCTTGCACGTAAGGTTCGTCGAGTTGGATGATGTCTATGCCTGCAGCAAAGAGTGCCTTGAGTTCTTCATTAACCGCTTCCGCATAAGCCATCGCCAGAGACCCATCATCTGGATAGTAGTCATTTTGCGCTTGTTGGGTCATCGTGAAGGGGCCAGGCAGGGTCAGTTTGATTGGTTTGTCGGTGTGCGCCTTAAGGAACTCTACGAAAGGGAGTTCGACAGGCGCTGATCGTTTAACCTCTCCCGTGACCCTGGGTACAGGTACAGCTTTGCCGGTTCTATCTATCGCTTCGCCGGGATGATCAAGATCAATTCCCGAGAGTGCATTGGCGAAACGATTTGAATAGCTCTCACGGCGCATTTCACCATCTGTAACAATATCTACACCGGCGCGGTGCTGGTCGTCTAACGCGATCAACGTTGCGTCATTTTGTGCCTCCTCAAGATACTCGGGCTCTATTCTCCAGAGATCATTTAGCACGACACGCGGTGGTAGTGATTTCCCCAGACGGGATTTGTCGATAAGCCAGTTTGGTTGAGCGTAGCTGCCTACGAGGCTTGTGGGTAATTTTTGAAGCAACATTTGTTCTTCCTGTATATGCATCTTTAGTGAGATAAATCAAAGATGACTCTTTATTATTAGTCAAACCATCTTGCAATTTAGTCAAACTATCTTGCAATTTAGTCAAACTATTTTGCAACTTACTCAACCTATCTCACAAAAATGTACTGCGTCAACTAAATGTCGCTAGCCTGACTGGTGGTTTGTACAACAAATTCAGTAGAGCAATGCACCCTGTATCCTGTAACATGATAAGTCAAATAATTTGACAGATAACGATGATCCATGAATGAGCAAGAGTTGATCGATAGCCTGACGTCTCTCGCCCCCATGCTGGAAGAGCATGCGGGCGAATCGGAGCGACTCCGTAAGCCAGTCGATAGCGTGATGAAAGCAATAGAAGACACGCAGGCTTATCGTTATTTCGTCCCTAAAAAGTATGGTGGGTTCGAGTTCGGACTTGAGGGTTTTATGGATATAGGTGTGGCACTCGGCG
>JABJED010000314.1 GCA_018665025.1 Gammaproteobacteria bacterium | reverse complement strand
TGAATAACAAATTGTTCCCTCGTATAAAGCGCGTTTCGTAGTGCCGACACCGCCAGATGTGCTTCCCACACCACAGGAAGCGAGCAAAAACGACACTGCAGCAATAATCACTGAATATCTGTTCACAGTGAACCTTTGCTCCCCAACATTGCAACAGTTGTCACGACTGTCCTGTGCTACTTACTTTCAAGTTTGAAGTACGCCAGCCCATCTTTGTCATACTCTGGAAACTCTCCTGCCTGTTTTCTTTCCAAATAAAAAACAAGTGGAGGAAATTCAGCGGAACTGCCGCTCAAACCATCAAGAGTTCTCTGTGCAGACCCAATATCTTTTCTGTCGAGTGCCGCAAGATAATTCTCAAGCGCGTCGTAACTATCTCTATCGTCCCCTGGCAAAGTAAAAACAGACAGGGGGCTTTTGCGATTCTTCACTGTCACACGGGCGACGCACCGCAATTCCGCTGCCTGTGGCTGACTCAGCGCCGCTCGAGTACTCTCAGAGACCAGCAACGTCGTGCCGAAGAAATTGTTAACTCCTTCGATTCTTGACGCCGTATTGACACTGTCTCCAATCGCGGTGTAGTCGATAAAGAGTCTAGAACCGATATTGCCCACAACAGCATCTCCGGTGTGAATGCCAACCCGCATTTTTAGAGCTGGCTTTCCGACAGAACGCCGTACCCTATTATGCAATTCCAATTGCTTCAGCATCTCTTTTCCAGCGCTGAGCGCGAGATTCGCCTGGTCGTCTTGTTGCTCTGGTGCGCCCCAGAACGCCATGATGCCGTCGCCTAGATATTTGTCTAAAGTACCTTCGTGTTCAAATATTATCTCCGTCATCCCACCGAGATGCTCCTGTAAGATCGGTACGATTTCTCCGGCACCAAGGGATTCTGACAACGATGTAAAACCCGCTAGATCTGCAAAGAGAATTGTCAAACGAGATCGATCACCAGACATCGCTAAACGTTGTGGTTGTGCCAATACGTGCCGGGCAACTTTAGCTGGTAGATATTGGAACAACTGGCCCTTTACCAATAATTTTTCGTCGCGTTCTTTCAAATACCTGCGAGCAGTTATTTCCGCCCACAGTAGGATCACAACCAAAGCAAGGGGAATGACCGGCAGAACGTATTTGAATTGGAAAAGGCCCAAACTAACGATCTCTACTCCAGCGATCCCCACTACGCTGAGGGCCATTGCAGTCCAAGGCCCAGACAGGCGATTTAGAAGAAATCCAAACAGCAACGAAAACAAGAAAAAGACTAGTACAAAAGATAGGGAGGGCACCAGATAACGAAATTCACTTTTCAGCAAAGAGGCAAGCGCATTGGCATGGATCTCTACGCCAGGCATCCAGTTTGGCTTGTGTGGTGTCAGAAACATATCGGCTGCAGCAGTCGGCGTAATTGATGCGCTTGAACTTGCCCCGACAAGAACGAACTTGTTCTTAAATTCTGTCGCCAGTGATCCAAATAGCACTGGGTCATACACCTCAAAGAAAGAGAAATAGGGAAAAGATCCCGGCGGTCCAAAAAAACTGATCAATCCAGGATCCGCAAATGAAGAGTCTGGAAATTCTGTTTGGCTAATGATTTCAGCTGGCGACAGAAAATCACTTGTGTATGCATCTTCCCCGATAATCAGACGTTCCAGGCCAAACAGGTAGATCAGCGTCTTCAAGAACCCGAATGGGTGGATTGTGTCGTGCGAGACAGCCCGGATAACGCCATCTGAGTCCATGGGAAGATAGATATTGGCAGGCATTGCGCCTGCCTGCGCGAATTTTGGCAGCATTGGGGTCATTGCATTGGGGCTATCCTCAACTGCCAGGAACACTGAGCCCAGCCGAATAGCTTCTGCCAGAAGGTCGTCGTCATTAGACCCATGGCCCGAAGGCAAATCAAACAACACATCAAAAAAAACCACTTTTGCGCCTGCGTTCATCAGGTTTCTGATGATCTGGGCGTGGACTGCGCGGGGGAAGGGCCACACCAGGCCATCTAGATTTTCTGACATGATATCCAGGGAGATATCGTCGATTCCTACGATAACGATGTCATCAAGGCTAGTAGCAGGAAGACCTTGACGTTGGTGTAGATCGTACAGGTTCCGATCCAGAGTCTGAATAACATCCGTGGCGGATATCACAAGTGAAACGACAGCAATCACCAACAAACGTGCGCTGACTCTACGAAATGAAGGTGCCTCGGCCATCCCTCACATTGTAATGAAACTCACCAACGTATTCTTGATCGCTTGAATCAGTGTGACCATAATGTGACCGACAGCAGTTCACTCCTGTCCATTTGAGTCACAATCGCGTGGGATCGGTCGACAATCCTGACGCTATTTAACCTACACCACC
>JABJED010000047.1 GCA_018665025.1 Gammaproteobacteria bacterium | reverse complement strand
GCATGTAATCCAATAGAAGATAAGCGCGGCACGGTTGAATACCGGGTCAGGGTTGCCGGAGTACTGGCAAAACGCGCTGCGAATATTGCCTTTGAACGGGCGGGAGGTAAGAAATGACAGGCGTACACGTTTCAACAAGTATTAATGGTGACCCGGTAGAGTATGTCTGTCCGGCAGACGAATCACTGCTCGATGTGCTGAGGGATCGCGTTGGCCTGACCGGTGTGAAGGAAGGCTGTAGCACGGGCGATTGTGGTGCATGCAGTATCACACTTGACGGCACTTTGGTCTGTGCGTGTCTGGTGCTGGGGGCTGAGGCTGAAGGTCGAAAAGTCACCACCATTGAAGGAATGGGTGATGGTGAGAAGTTACATCCTCTACAGCGACAGTTTATCGAGAAAGCTGCCTTGCAGTGCGGCATCTGTACGCCGGGCTTCCTCGTTGCTGCCAAGGCGCTTTTGGACAATAACCCGGATCCGACGGTCGAGGAAATCCGCTATGCGCTGGCGGGCAATCTTTGCCGGTGCACTGGTTATGACAAAATTGTAAGGGCTGTTCAGGCCGCGGCGAAAGATCTTCGTCGTCAGAAGAAATAGGAGGGCGACAGATGAAGCACGATCAGAAATATACAGGACAGGAATTTAAAGTTGTTGGTGCCAGAGTAGATCGACCTGATGGTGTCGACAAGGTCACGGGGCGTGCCCGATATGGCGCTGATGCGAATGCGCCGGGGCAACTTGTCGGCCTGGTGCTCAGGTCACCACATGCGCATGCCCGCATTGTGAAAATCGATACCTCGAAGGCCGAAAAGGTTGCGGGCGTCAAAGCTGTACTAACTTCGGCAGACCTGCCGGACCTGACAAACGGTGATGCAGGAAACTATGCAACACTAGAGAATTGCATGGCCCGTGACAGGGTGCTCTATGATGGTCACGCCGTAGCCGCCGTGGCGGCGATCGATAAGTCAGCAGCGAAGAAAGCGTTAAAGCTGATCAAGGTTACTTATGAAAAGTTACCGCACGTAACAGATGTCGACGAAGCACTGAAGGAAGGTGCACCGCTGGTTCAGCCGAGCAACGAGCAAGATGGGAAGCCCAGTAACAAATCCGGTCATTTTGAGTTTGGCCACGGTGATATTGAAGCAGGGTTACTAGAAGCTGACGTCGTGTTAGAACGTAGCTACAAGACAGAACAGACGCACCAGGGATATATTGAACCCCATGCCTGCCTCGCGACCGTCGGTCCGGATGGCAGTGGTGAGCTCTGGGTCACGACACAGGGTCACTTTTCATTTCGAATCATGTGTGCCGCTTTGCTTGGTATGGATGTGGCGAAGCTTAAGGTAACTTCCTCTGAAATCGGTGGCGGTTTTGGCGGCAAGACTCATGTCTGGATAGAACCTGTAGCGTTGGCGCTGGCCCGAAAATCTAATCGCCCGGTCAAGATGGTGATGAGTCGCGAAGAGGTATTCAAGGCATCTGGACCAACCTGCGCGACGTCTATGGATGTAAAAATCGGCGCTAAAAAAGATGGCACGATTACGGCTGCGTTCATCGAATGTAGATATTCTGATGGTCCTTTTCCGGGCATTTGGGGCATGCTGGGTGGCATGACAGCATGGGCCTGCTATGACCTTAAGAATTGTAAAGCGGTTGGTGTGGATGTGCTGGTCAATCGACCGAAAGTAGCAGCCTATCGAGCACCTTCAGCGCCTATGATGGCTTTCGGTGTTGAAAGTACCATTGACCAACTTGCGAAAGAACTCGATATCGATCCCGTCGAGCTTAGGCTTCGTAATGTTGCGAAAGAGGGTACGCGTTCTTCATACGGCCCCATTTATGGGCCGATTGGAATTGAGCCGACGCTGGAGGCGGTGAGAGATCACCCGCATATGAGGGCAAAGTTGCGTAAAAACCAGGGCAGGGGTATGGCCAGTGGTTTCTGGTTCAACATTGGCGGCCAGACTTGCAGTGACCTGAATATTGGGGTTGATGGAACGGTTAACCTGACAGTAGGCACCGTTGATGTGGGTGGTGCTCGTGCCTCGCTGTCGCTCATAGCAGCAGAGGAATTGGGGATTCCCTACGACCAGGTAAAAACTAATATTGGCGACACCTCTTCCCTGGGTCACAACGATACAACCGAAGGCAGCAGGGGTACTTTCTCGTCAGGAATGGCGACTATTTTTGCGGCCCGCGAAGCCATTGAGGTAATGAAATCACGTGCTGCACAGATGTGGGGGATTCCCGAGGATGCGGTTGAATGGAAAGATGGAGAGGCCAGGGCTGTTGGTGCAGAACACGGCAACCTGCCTGCGCTCTCACTGAAAGAAATTGCCGCAGAGGCGGGTGCTACAGGTGGGCCTATTGCGGGACATCATGAAGTTACCGCGGACGGCTCGGGCGTTTCCTTTGCTTCACATATTTGTGACGTTGAAGTGGACCCTGAAACCGGCAAGACAACCGTGCTCCGTTATACAGTTGTGCAGGATGCAGGCAAGGCGATCCATCCGGATTATGTCGAAGGTCAGTTCCAGGGTGCGGCCGCCCAGGGTATTGGTTGGGCGTTAAACGAGGAATATGTTTATGGTGAGGATGGCTGCCTGCAGAATGCTGGCTTCCTGGATTACCGTGTCCCCGTTTGTTCCGATCTGCCATTTATTGATGCCAAGATTTTGGAGATTCCAAATCCCAATCACCCCTATGGCATTAGAGGCGTGGGTGAATGTTCCATTGTTCCGCCACTTGCTGCTATTGGCAATGCCGTGTCGAATGCTGTCGGCGTGCGCCTGAATCATGTTCCCATGTCGCCGCCACGAATTCTCAAGGCGCTGGATGACGAAGCAGGTGCTTAACCGACTTGGGGCCGCGCTTGAATGAAAATCGATCTGTCAGGCCCGCTGCGCAATGCGGTGGGTGGGATCGAATCCGTTGAGATGGAAGCAGGAACTATCCGTGAACTGTTGCAGCGCCTGATAGAGCGTTACCCAGCGATGCAACAGCACATGGATCAAGGGATTGCCGTCGCTATTGACGGCACAATCTACCGCGATGATCGAAGCGTTAAGATTCCTGCTGGTGCAGAAGTCTACTTACTACCGAGAATACAGGGTGGGTAATACGGTTTATCCTGTGAACAAACACTAGTACTTTAGCCGTGCAAGGTGATCTGGGATATATCGTGTAGCCTGCCTCTCCAAACAAGAGAAGGAATACATGACCATGGAAGATTCCAACAATAAGCCTATGACGACACCGGAATTTACCGATGCGATGATAGGCCTAGGCCTTGCGGCGGCACTTATTATTCTGTGTTTTCAGGTGTTTGCTCCATTTATGGG
>JABJED010000313.1 GCA_018665025.1 Gammaproteobacteria bacterium | reverse complement strand
GTTTGCGGAAGCTGCTGAAATTAGTGGCCGGTGGGATGCAATCACCTGTTGTCCCTCGGATAATGTTGGTCCAATCCTTTCGAGGCATCAGAAAGATTTTGGCCCCTGGCAACATCAAATCGAGAAAATGCTACTTGGCAAATACGATCAAAACTGGGTCTATCGACCCTGGTACCCGGTCGATGTCAGGGATGATGCGGATTGCCATATTGGGTTGCTGGAGAGTACTGAGGTTGATAACGGTGATCGATTTATTGCCTGGTCTACGGATGCAATTGATGTGGCGGACGTCTGTGCGGAAATTGACGAGGTGCTCCCTGAGCTAGCCTTTGAAGTGACCGAGCCCGTTGAAATACACCCGGAAAAAATCCAGATGCGGGAAGAAAAGTATCGCTCAATCTGGATGGGTTGCGACTGCAGAAATGAGCGTATACAGGCTGTTACGGGCGTTGAGTTCAGGCCCTTTGAGGAAACCCGGCGTGACTGTGTCGAATCGCTTGTTTCAATCGGTGGCGTGAAGCCGCTTTCGACCAAAGAGTAGCTGCAGGGATGTTTGGATCCCGATATCATCATCTGTTATGACGAACCAAAAACTTACAATCCTGATTGTTGTCGTGGTGGTGGTGGTTGTTGGAACCTTGCTATATCGAGATTGGCCGCAATCGGTTGTAGAAGATTCAGCGTTGACGGTCCCGGAAAAAGCCAGTTCAGAACCCAAGCGAAGTACCCAGGTCAAAGCAATATTGACCGAATGTAATAAGCGCCGGGGGGCCAAGACAACAATGAAGGGGCACATTACTAATGTTGGCAATGTGGACCTGCATTATGTCACCGTTAAATTGCTGTGGCTGAACTCAGCAGGTTTATTAGTTGAAGCAAAGGAAACCTATGTACTGAATAACGAAATATTACCGCCGGGTGAATCTCGGCCATTTATTGACTTCAGCCAGAAAGTTTCAGCGGTAAGGTGTAATGTGGAAACGATCGACTGGTGGTAATCCATCACCACCTCATAAGGAAAACAAGATGAAAGAAACCCACGATTTTGTCCTTAACCAGACAATGCTCCGGATAAAAGACCCGGGAAAGTCAGTGCCTTTTTACCAGGACGTGCTTGGTATGGTATTAATAGACAAGTTTGATTTCCCCGAGATGTCTTTTTCGTTGTACTTCATGGGATATCCAACTGAGGCGATACCTGAGGACCGGGCCGAACGAGCCAAATGGTTGTTCGAACAGCCAGCCTTACTGGAGCTTACCCATAATTATGGGACGGAAAACGATGACGAGTTTAGTTACCACAACGGAAACGATGATCCACGAGGCTTTGGCCACATTGGTGTTTCAGTACCGGACGTATACAAGGCCTGTGAGCGGTTCGAGGAAATGGGTGTTGAATTTGTGAAAAGACCCGACGATGGGAATATGAAAGGGCTCGCGTTTATCAGGGACCCGGATGGCTACTGGATTGAAATTCTATCCTCCAGTGGGTTGCGTGACCTGATTCTGAGCAGTGCCGGGTAAGGATCAGTTTGCAAGACTATTGAATACCGAACATCATGGGTTGTATGACTAAATTGGAGAGTAATCATGAGTGAACAACGATCTTCCTTCCGTCGTTTTGATGAATGTACGAAAGAAGACATAAATGTCATTGGGGCGAATGCCAAAGCTTTTGCCGATGGACTACCTGACAGGGTGCTCAAGCACCTAAAACTGCTGGATGGTGATTTTGGTGGATTCAATGTCGATAGGCTTGAGCACAGTTTGCAGACTGCAACCAGGGCTCATCGTGATGGCCGTGACGAGGAATATGTCGTTTGTGCATTGCTCCATGATATTGGTGACACGCTTGGTACCTATGATCACGGTGCGATTGCTGCTGCTATTCTCAAGCCTTTTGTCTCAGATGCGAACCTGTGGATGATGGCAAACCATACTGTTTTCCAAGGGTACTACTACTTCGATCACATCGGTGGGGACAAAAATGCGCGGGATGTTCATGCGGACAACCCTCACTTTGAGTACACCAAGGAATTTATTGAGAAGTACGACATGCCAGCGTTTGACGAGAACTATGATTCTATGCCTCTCGAAGAATTTGAACCTATGGTTCGGCGCGTTCTTGTTAAGGACTTCGGATAGGGTTCAGGCAAGGCATTCGATTACGAGGGTTAACAACAAAGATAGTGGAAGGGATTGCGGTTCGGGTAGTGCTCGGCGTGAACTGGATGTCCGGGCTTGACCAATAAGTGTGAAGCACGCCTCGCCGTCGCCGATAACCTGCTGATTTACGCCACTGTCCGATCATTGCAGGGCATTGTTTCCGTTGTCCTGTCGATCTAACTCAGGGTTAGTCTCGGGGCTGCAACGATACCGGGTAAGGTAATGAGATGAACTTTGAAGACTTTACAGAAATCACCAGGCGGCGCTACGAGTATGCCCAGGGG
>JABJED010000312.1 GCA_018665025.1 Gammaproteobacteria bacterium | reverse complement strand
TTGGGCTACACCATGGGGCAGTATGCGATGGGTTACTTCACCCCGCCAACTGAGCCAGGAGAACACCCTGAATGTGTTTCGCCCGCCTTCTCGGTTCGAAAGGTCGAGCCCGGTACTTTGGGTGGGGAAGATCTGCTGGCAACCCTGCGCAATTCATAAGTACTGACAAATAAGGGCTACTAAATGGCTGCCGATCGAGTCAGGGCGGCCGCACTCGATGACGGTATTGCTGTGTTCGGGCGCAGCGTGATGATCCTCTTAGTTGGCATATCCTGACGTTCGTTGGCGCTCATTTAATCCCCCGATACCAAAGACCATGGCACCTTAGAATAGTCACCGGCACCTACCACTTCAGCCTAAAGCCCAGATACCCGCCGATTCCTGGAGATCTGAAGCCGTAAACCTGTTCGTAGTCTTCATCGGTAATGTTCTCGAGCCTGGCCGTGACTGTGACCAGGTCATTGAGGTTGTAATAACCTGACAGGCTGGCCAGGGTAACGGCATTCAGTTCGACGCGTTCCTGATAGGGTGGGAAGGGAGGAAAGAAGTTGTCTTCCTGGGCACCCGTGTAGCTTACCGCGAAGTTGAGTCCGGCCTGATGCCATCGGTAGTTCATGGTCAGGGAGCCGGTATGTTCCGGTCTTCGAACCTCGGTGACGTCACTGCCGTTAAAGTCCTGCTGGGTGGCGTCAAGGTAGGTATAAGTTGCCTTGAGGTCGAACTGTTCAGACTGCGCATAGCGTAACTCCAGTTCCACGCCTTTTCGTTCAGACTCGCCATCGATATTTCCAGAGGTGTAGCCTCCTGTCTCGAAATCAAAAACGAAACCGTTGATCTCGTTTTCCAGGTTGGCATCAAAGTAGGTCAGTGCAAGATCCAGTTTGTCATTTAGCAGCGAAGTACGGGCTCCTATTTCCCAGTGCAGTGATTCTTCGGGCTCCAGGTCTGGGTTGCCGATAAAATTGGTGAAGAACCCAAAGCGTTCCGTGAACGTTGGGTTTTTGATGCTTTCACCGACGGATGCGAAGAGGGTAGCCTGGGGCAGTTTGAAATTGCCGGTCATCCTCCAGGAGTCCGAGTCGTCAAATTCGGAATTGTTGTCGTGTCGACCACTCAAAGAGAAGTTAAACCTATCGCCAACATAGCGATACTCAGACGCGAAACTGTCGGTCTTTGCATCCAGGTTCTGGTTCGGGTCGCCAAAAAGAGATGCGGTACCACGCTGTTCGTATTCTTCGGTCTTGTGTTCAATCCGCAGTGATAGGCGATTGGTTCCGACCAGATAATTAAACTGATACTTGAAAGCGTCACGTACACCGCGAGTAATGTCTTTGTCAGGATTGCTTGCTGAGGTTTCGTTGTCGGTATCAGTCCGTGAAACCTTCAGTGAATGATCAAAGGTATTGTTAATGACATGGGTAATTGAAATGCCTGAATAGAAGTACTTTGAGACTGTTTCATAATCCGCATCTACGGGTAAACCTGTCGTGAAGAAATCAATGGCATCGAATTCACTGGTCTTATCGGTATGGCGAATGGTGTAAGCCAGACTAAGATTGTCAGAGGCAGCGTAACGTCCTACCAGGCCGAGGGTCAGGTTTTCAAGCCCGTCATCCTCACTACCGCTTCGTGCGATATTCGTACCGTCGGAATCCAGGTAATCAACAGAAAACTTTGCCTGGTGGCGAGAAGATCCATGGTTTGCCGAGAACGTTGCTCTTTGGGTAGAAAATGAACCCGATTCGATGCTGGCATCGAATGAGCCGTGATCGGTGTTTGGCATTGTGATGATATGAATGACGCCCGCCATCGCGTCACTGCCCCACAGTGCACTCTGTGGCCCGCGCACAATTTCGATACGCTCGATGTCGTTCGTCGAAATCTGGCTGAAATCAAATTCGCTTCCCTGGGCCAGGTCGTTGACTTCGATGCCGTTAATCAGCACGAGTACCTGGTTGGCTTCTGCTCCCCGAATCCTGACCTGGCTGACTGCGCCGTGAGAGCCTTGTTGGCTCACGGAAAATCCAGGAACCTCCCTGAGAAGATCCTGAACGGATGCAGCATTACGGTCGAGTATATCCTGTCGAGAGATCACACTGACAGAGCTGCCAGCATCGTCGATGCTAATAGGTGTAGCGGAAACCGTGATTATTTCTATTGCTTGTGAAGCTGGTTGAGCGATTGCCTGATTTAAAACCAGAGATATAGAAAGTGCCATGCATGAAGCACGAAGTATTGGTGATTGCATTGTCTTTCTCCACACTCACACCCGAGTGATGTAGCGATAGTAGTTATCCGGTGCGGGGGAAAAATAATACATAGCATTCCGCCCGCCGCGGGAATTTGCTTGATAGATTAGGCCGGTCTCCGGGCTTGCGAGTCTTTAACATCTATTTCGCCTTCCCATGCTCTTGCTAATGCACAGTGGCTGAATGAAATAGTTTCTCGCTTACCGTTGCGGGGGCAGCGCCAGATTTTAACTGGCTTCTCGTTTCACCCTGACTGTAACAATACAGCCAAGGCACCTGATCTAAGGCGGAGCCATCATAGGGGTTGAGCTCAAGAGGGTCAATCTAATGTGGTCAGACTGCGCTGAGCTTGCGCTGCAGATACTCATGGAAATACCAGATACAACCTTCCAGGTGACTGAGTCGCCCCGGTGTGTACTGGGTGCTCTGAAGACCTTGCCAGACGCTGTCGCATATGGAGATATCTTCACCATGAATCATTTGATAGGTCGCCAGTGCTTCTCCGGTATGACCGCTGTCAATCAGCGTCTGAGGTGCCAGTACATGGATATTCAGTTCAAATTGATCGACCGATTTTGTGATCATCTGGTACCAGGCAAGGATAGGTGCGTTCGGTTGCCGGGTCATGGCGAACATCATCGAGGGGAACACCAGACCGACCCAGAAGGAAGGGGACAGGGTTTTGTCTATTGTCGGGTTTTCCAGCAGGGTGTAGTTACCGTTCGTTTCCTCGGCGTAGGTGCCAGAATGAGGGTAGATAGGGTTTAACGTTTCGTTGTGAGGGCCCATATGGTGGTATGACTCCATGAAATTCTCTAGAAGTACTTTCCAGTTCCATGGCGAGTCATACTTTAGAACGCCAACCGTTTTGAGGCTCGCAACGTTCCAGGGGGCAAGCTTGGCCTCCAACTCAGAAATAGTCGGTGCCAGTGGTTCAGGGTTCTTCGATGCGTTGACGAAAACCCAGCCCTGCCAGCGTTCTACCTTCAGCGAGGGCAATCTCATATCGCGGTTGAAATTGACAGCCTGTTCCATGTCAGGCGCGCCACGAAATCGTCCTTCAAGATCATAAGACCATTTGTGGTACGGGCAGGTGAATAGAGTTTTGGTGCTCCCTGTACCCGAGGCAATGGGGCAGGCGCGATGCAGACAGACATTCGAGAAAGCATTGATCTGTCCCTGTTTGTTGCATGCCAGGATGATGGGGTCGCCAAAAAAATCATAAGTCAGGTAATCCCCGGGGTTAATCAATTGGTCAACGCGGGCAACCGCAACCCAGTCACTCCTGAAGACTTTGTCTTTCTCCAGGTCATAAATTTTCGGATCGGTGAAAAAATATTTTGGCAGTGCGGAAGATTCATTGACCGAAGGGCCGTGAAACGAAAAGTCGATGGTCATCTCTGGTTTCCTGTGGATAGGTTGTTAATTTGCTACATGCTTTATCTGTAGATGATGGATTTGATGATTTCCCTTAGCTGCTTTCTCATGCCGCGAAACTCAGCTCTGTTACTCCTGCTGTGGGCATCAAATAAGCCGGAGCCCTCAATCATTGCGACAATGCAGGTGGCCTGATGTTCGCATACTCGAACAGATCGATCAGGGTTGTTCCTGACGATCAGCCAGGTCAGTCTCTTTCGAAAGGGCGTATACAGGTTATGCAGCATTTCTGCGAGATCCTCATCATGTGCAGCCATGGCCCCAAGCTCCCAGACGGGAATAGATCCGGCGGCGGTATCCCATTCTTCGAAGATGGCATCCACATAAGCGAAGAGCTGGGCTTCTTCCTCCTGTTCAGTTGCCGCTACGGCAATGACCCGGTCTTTCACCTGTTCGAACAATCCGTAGAAGAGGTCATTTTTTGTGGGAAAGTGATATTGCAGGTTGCCAAGGCTGATCATAGCGCCTTGCGCCACTTTCCTGACCGAGAATCCTCCTGCGCCTTCCTCTATCAGTAATCGAGTTGCAGCATCGATGATTTGCTGGCGGGTATTCTGTGATTTTGAAGGCAACATAGCGACTAAACATTAGGTCATATGACCCATATTATAGGTCATATGACCTAATAGTAAACGGATGAAATTCGTACAATCAAGGTATGAATAGCCGGTGGTTTGTTAGTCTGTTTCCCGTCTGATTCTTGTGATGTGAAAGATAGCCTGCTCAAGCGGGAAGGCACTGCATGTTCAGGCCGAAGACGGGTATCAT
>JABJED010000311.1 GCA_018665025.1 Gammaproteobacteria bacterium | reverse complement strand
TTTTCCTTTCGGCGCTCCGCTTTGCGGAACCCCCTTGCGCCTCCGGCTACCGCACCAACACCCGCACCCTGCTCGGCATCGTGACTGTCACCCAGAATCGCGCCGACGGATGCTCCGATCGCCACACCAATAGCGGCGGCCTTCCCTGTTTCTCCGGCGGTATCTACCTGATAAGCGTACGACCGGCACTCGGCAAGATCACCCTGGTAACGCGCTTCATCGACACCACGGCGATCAACGATAGGTTCGTTGGCACAGCTCATCAGGAGCAAAGGTAAGGACATAAACATCACTGTTCTGATCATCTCACTAACTCAATAACTAGATGCCACTAAGTTAGCCCCTGGAAGCTGAACGGGGAGTGAATCCAAGCTGAACAGAACGGATTTAAGTACGATCGCCTTCGGCAGACCTTGCGCTCAGAGACTGCATAATCGCCGCGTGCCGTTTGCGATCTATCCGATACCGGACATACAACGCCAGTCCGCCAAGCGTAAACACAGACGTCGCAGGACCTGCAATGAAACCCAGCTGCCAGACAATTTCAGCAGGAACTGAACCCATTAATGCCCCTTTCGGGAATGCAATAAAATCCAGGAGGATTCCTCCAGCCACCAGCCCTATAGACGCAGATGCCTTATTAGCAAATGACCTGGCAGCAAATATAACCCCTTCTCTTCGCTCCCCAACATCAAGTTCATGCTCATCTGCGATGTCTCCAAACATAGAGTTCAAGGTCGCAAACACAATAGGCGCGAGCAATGTGGTAACTCCGCTGCTAATAATCAGCACCAGCAACAGACCAGCAGAACCCGGCTCGGGAAACCAGCTAACGTCAAACAATGTGAGCACTATCGGTGTGTTGATGTTTACGATGGTTAGCGCTGCGCAACCAATCAGTGTTGGCTTTTTGTCAAAGCGCCGGGTAAGTACCGGAACCAAAACCACCGAAAAAACTAACCCGACTAACATCCCGACTGGGATGTAAGCCAGTTGCTCGGTGGTCATCCCCCAGAAATGAAAACCCATAAAAGGATTGAACACCGCCTCAACGGACAGTATGAAAACACTCAGCACCATGCCGAAAAAGAGCACAAAGAAGGAATGGTTTTTGAAAACCTCTTTCACCTCACCGAACATTCGAAACATGGAAAAACGATCAACGGAAATGTTTTGAGCTCGTCGTAATCTTGGAATCTCGTGACGCGTCCCGATAACACAGACAAGAACAGCAAATATCATCGTCGCACCGGCAAAGATTGCCCAGGACGAATATGCATCCTGGTTCAGTAAGCCGGGGTTAAACGCTTCAGTGGTTGGGAAAAACACTCGATAGGATATCGGTATGAATACCACAGCCCCCATAAACCCAAAGAAAGTACTTAACGCATACATCGTAGATCGCTGGTCATAGTCCCGAGCCATTTCCGCACCCAGCGCAAGATGCGGGACGTGATAGAACGTAAGAGAACCGCGCACGAGAATGGCAAATACTGCCAGCCAAATAACGTAGGTGAACTCAGACAGGCCAACCGGTGGATTGAAGAGCAAATAAAATGAAATTGCCAGAGGTACCGCAGAAAAAAGAATGAACGGATGCCGACGCCCCCATCGACTGTGCAGTTTGTCAGACAGGCTTCCTGCCACGGGATCAGTCACAGCATCAAAAATAAGGGCGATGGCCAGTGCAATCGCGCTGCCGGTTGCTGAGACCTGAAGCACCTGATTGTAGTAAAACAGCAGGAATACGTTGAAACCCTGGTTCTTGATCGATTCTGCCACCTGGCCAAACCCATAGGCCAACATCGTTGGCATACTAAGCCTGTGCGTCATTAACTACCAATGTGCTAGAAGATAGACGAGCATCAAATCACGCTCTACCCACTTGTGGCAACACTTGGTTTACACACTTGGTTTACACACTTGGTTTACACACTTGGTTTACACTACGAAAATCAACGGGGAGCAATTTATGGCAGAGCAATTCGAATCTCTAACGTCGGACCAAATCGAGTTCATAGAGAGACAATATCTTTTTTTCGTCGGCACGGCGGGTGCTGAGGGCAAGATTAATGTCTCCCCCAAGGGCATGGATTCCTTACGGGTCATCAACCCCAACGAGCTCGTTTGGCTAAACCTCACCGGCAGCGGCAACGAAACTGCTGCTCATGTTATCGAAAACAATCGAATGACCGTTATGTTCTGCTCTTTTGAAAAGCAGCCTCTTATTCTTCGCCTGTACGGTACCGCCAAAATCATTTATCCCCGTGAAACAAAGAAGTTTGAACAGTACGCCGATATGTTCAATCACCAGCCAGGCAGCCGTCAATTCTTCGAGCTCAAAATAGATATGGCTCAGACGTCATGTGGCTTTGCGGTTCCCCTGTTCGACTTAAGTGGAGAACGTGACACCCTCGCGAAATGGGCCACCAAACAGGGTGATGAAGGAGTTTCGCAGTATTGGGCTGATCGCAACCAGGTCAGCCTGGACGGGAAACCCACCAATATCCTTGACCTATAATCAACAACAACGAGTAGAACCCACTAATCACTCTGGACATCGGTAATCCCGACGTGCTAAATGCCCTCTTTTAAATCGGGAAAATTCCATGAAAGATCTTTTTTCTATTGAAGGGAAAGTCGCCCTTGTTACTGGTGGATCAAGGGGCATTGGCGAAATGATCGCCGCGGGCTTCCTTGCCAATGGGGCAAAGGTTTACATCAGCTCCCGCAAGGCGCAAGTGTGTGACGCAACCGCTGCGCGATTGTCAAAGGAGTATGACGGCGAATGTATTTCAATCCCAGCGAACCTTTCAAACGTCGAAGGCTGCGCGCAGCTGGCGAGCGAAATCGCTTCACACGAGGACAAGCTGGATATCCTGGTCAACAACGCCGGCGTGTCCTGGGGAGCACCGATTGATGAGTTCCCGGAAATGGGTTGGGACAAAGTCTTCGATACCAATGTGAAAGGCGTATTTTTCCTTACCCAGAAGCTACTACCGCAGCTTAGGGCAGCGGGTTCCGCTGAAGACCCCGCCAGGGTAATCAATGTCGGTTCAATTGATGGGATTAAGAACCCGGTCTTTGAAACCTTCTCCTATGGCTCATCGAAAGCAGCTGTGCATCACCTGACTCGAGGCCTTGCATTGCACCTGACCAAAGAAAACATCATCTGCAACGCTATCGCACCGGGCCCCTTTCCCACCTGGATGCTGAGCACTGGCGTTGGCGGCGGTGGCGACACAGATATCGATTGG
>JABJED010000310.1 GCA_018665025.1 Gammaproteobacteria bacterium | reverse complement strand
CGGAATATGAAAAACTGCGTAATAACCTTGATTTGATTCCAAAGATGATCCCGGAAATCATTCGCTATCAAACACCTCTTGCTCATATGCGCCGTACAGCTACGCAGGATTATGTCCTAAAAGGTAAGCGCATCAAGAAGGGTGAAAAGGTGGTGATGTGGTACGTTTCTGCTAACCGTGATAAAGATGTGATTGATAACGCGGATGCTTTTATTATCGATCGGGAAAGACCTCGCCATCACATGTCGTTTGGTTTTGGTTTGCACCGATGCATGGGTAACAGGCTGGCCGAGATGCAGCTCAAAACTGTATGGGAAGAAATCATGAAGCGGTTTAGGCATATCGAAGTTGTAGGTGAGCCGGTGCGTGTCCAATCCTGTTTTGTCAAAGGCTACGAGGAATTACCCGTCAAGCTCCACACCTGGTAAACCGCTTCAAGCGTCACAAACGATCTTTTTTAGCGCCTCCTGACTGATGACACCGGAGCGCGTTGGCCCCTGCGCCGACGTATAACTACCCTCGGATTGCTCACAAACCGGAGGACAACCGGTACTGATTCAGTATTTGGGTCCTTGGCTGAATATCCCTGTTAAATTTCCTATCCTCATTCCTGCTGCGTTAGGTTTGCCGGTTGAAAAAATCGCCATGTAAACTGGATCGGTAACCGCGTGAAACGCAGAAGGGTAAAAGGTACGCTATGTAAAAGACTCGACCATTAATGACACCAGAAGAGGATTCCAATGAGAGATTTGACCCATAAAGTAGCCTGGATCACAGGCGCAGGCACGGGAATAGGAGAAGCCGGTGCCATCGCGCTCGCCCAGGCAGGCATGAACGTTGTCATCTCTGGGCGGCGCCTGGACAAACTGGAAGCGGTGGCGGCACAGTGCCAAGGACTGGCGACGATTGAAGTGCTGGACGTGTCCAGCAAAGAAGACGTGCAAGCCGTCGTTGATCGCATTGTGGCGAAGTTTAGCCGTATCGATGTCATGGTGGCCAGTGCCGGTATCAACGTTAAAGAGCGTAACTGGCATAACGTCTCGCTTGAGGACTGGGATTCAGTGATTCGTATTGATCTGGATGGCGCTTTTTACTGCTGCAAGGCCGTGTTGCCGATCATGAAAACGCAGGGTGACGGACTTATTATCAACATCTCTTCCTGGGCAGGTAAACATGTCAGCGTTGTCACAGGGCCCGCCTATACGGCAGCCAAGCATGCCATGAACGCGATGAACGAGAGCATTAATATGGAGGCTTGTACCTATGGCGTCCGTGCCACCGCGATTTGTCCGGGGGAAGTCGCCACACCGATACTCGATAACCGTCCTATTCCTGTGACACAGGAAGACCGAGACAAGATGGTTCAGGCGGAAGATTGTGGTGAGGTCATTCGCTTCCTGGCGACCTTGCCCAAACATGTTTGCATCAATGATATGACGATCAGCCCAACGTGGAATCGGGGTTACGTCGCCGCCGCGGGATCCCAGTTACCGCGGTAAGGTGAAACCTTGGCTACGCATCAAATAGGAGAACCACATGACGAAAAAATTGACGGTCAGCCTTGTCGCGCTGTCGTTAGCAGTCATCGGCCTTTTCCTGTTCCGGTATCAGGTGGCATTAGTGGGCATGTCGCTGGCTTTCTCGCTGGGTGGGGTTCCAGATTTACTCCCCGCTGAAGAAGAAGGCGATCAGGTTGTGTGGCATGATGATTACTACACCATCGAACGACTCGACAGCCGCACTATCGCGATAGGTGAACCCCGGTATTACCAGCAAAACATCAGCTACCTGATCCTGGGCGAAGATCGGGCCATCCTGTTTGATGCAGGTGCCGGCTCGCGCAAGATACGCCCCGTGGCTGAGGGGTTAACCCAGTTGCCGATTACTTTCGTGCCCTCGCATTTCCACTATGATCACGTCGGCGACGGCTTACCTTTCGACCGCATCGCCGTGGTGGATTTACCGCACATCCGATCGCGTGCAAACGACGACCAACTAACTCTGACCTGGCAGGAACATCTTGGGGAACCCGAAGGCTTTGACCTGCCAACCTTTTCGGTTGCTGAGTGGCTAACACCCGGCACGAACGTGGACCTGGGCGGCAGAGTCCTGAAGGTGATTTATACGCCGGGCCACACCACTGACTCCATCTCGCTCTTTGACGCCGCGGCTAACCTGTTGTTTGCCGGCGACTTCATGTACCAGGGACCATTGTTCGCTTTTTTGCCCAACAGCAGCCTGGGCGACTACGACCAAGGGGCGAAACATCTTAGTGACGTCGTTAATTCAGAGACAAAGATTTACGGCGCGCACCGACTTTATCCGCCAGGCGCTCCAGTTCTGGGCGCCAGCGACGTAAAGGACCTGCAGAACAGCTTGATGAAAATCAAAAACGGCGAACAGGAAACCCAGGGGCTATATCCTGTGATCTATCCCGTTAACGACGAAATGACCTTATGGGCAGAGCCACCCTGGTTACAGAATTGGGACGCCACTTATCCCGATCAATAGCAGAACGGCGCCTAACCTTACGCAAGCTGTGATCAAGAACAGCGCATAACAACTTCGACGAATGCAGCGCCCCTTATCGTGGATTGGGCCATTTCTACGATAGGACGTGTCCACGATAGGACATGTTTCTCACACCGCAGTGGGGCTGTCATCGGGGCTGTCACTGAGGAAGAACGCACAACAGTTTTCTTTTAGAAATTCCCGAAAGTCATTTTAAGCGAAATAGATTGATAGGTTGAAACTTCCGGGACAAGCGTACCGTCTTTCTCCAAATCATCCTTGGTGTAATTTTCAAGCTGGTCAATCACGAAAGCCAGACTGCGAGTCCACATAGAGAGCTCCGGGTAACCTAACAGCCTCGATTCGATGTCTGCTGTAGAATGATAGGTCCTTCCGATTGCTTGCCACCCGATTGATATTGCGCCCAGGTCCGCATACGGAGGATGGAAAGCAGATTCATCCGCTGCTGGTTCATTTGAAACGTATTTGGATACCGCAAGATTAAATTTCGACACTGAGTCTGACATCAGCTGGATTAACAATGGGCTATGGTTTGTTACCAATGGCGTCATCGGGGTAGCTACATTAGAAGTAGCACCACCTTCGCGGTGCATAAGACCAAGCTTCTCCGGCCGGATAACCAGGAGCAGGTCTTCTCTTAACTTGTCTTTATACTGCTCTACAAAATTGATGGTTCCACCTACACCGGGATTTTCATGATCGCCGACGAACAGAAATAGTAACCCGTGTTCACGACTCTCCTCGGGCAGGGACGCATAGTGCCGGGCTAGCGCCAACACCGATGCTGCGGTTGCTCCATTATCATGGGCCGCATAAAAGTAACCATCGATGTGTGCAGAGATAAGAATAAAGTTCTTGGTTCTACCAGGTAATATCCCATATACGTTCCCTGACATCCGATCTTCTCCAGATTCCATATCCCCGCGAACTGTGAGGCGAACCATGACCGGTTTATCGACAGTTGCGCGATCGATCAGTTTTCTTAGGTAGAATCCATCGTCATTGCCGAGAGTAATCCAGGGCAGTGCCAAGCCTATTTCATCTCCACCACCAACGGCGCCCACTCTTCCTGCGACCTGACGTGCCCCGGCAACGTCCCACCAGACAATAATTCCAATGGGAGCGCCGTAGTCGCCAGTTGCAATTCTAGAAAAAGCGGTCCTGGCGGTGTGGATTAAAGGCCCCCCCCCATGCTTGCTGAGCGAAGGAGGACGACTTTACCGCTCAGATTTTTTCCGTTCAATTCTGAAGCAGAGCCATTTCCCACATAGATGACTTCCGCAACATTTCCATGCTCGTCAGTCTCTGCGGAAGGAAATGGAGTCAACGCATCAGCAAAAGTAAACGGGTTCGATTCGTCATGATGAGCTGAAGATAGAACTTCCAAGCTGTTGCTTGTAGGCCTCCACTGGGGATATCTGACAGGAAATTCATCATGCCGAACTTCCAATGAACCGAAAGACCCAAGCTTCCCTTCAAAATAATCAAGTGTTTCCCTTTCGTATTGAGTCCCCTGAATCCTTCCCCAGAGGATTTCCCCATCGTCCCTTGCCCTTTGAGATATTGCCACCAGGTCATCTACGCATTCCTGAATCTCTTCTGCAGAAATGTCAGAGGTCGGGTCTGACTTATCCTGGGAAGCATCTTTACGATCCAGCCTAAGTGAAGCGCGAACGGATCCGCCCGACCTGATTTTTCTGTGATACTCATCGGCCGGTAAAAAGGATATATCCGAAAAGATGTCGATCAACTCCCGAGGACTCGTCGCCATTTTCTGTATTGCGCTGTACTTCTGATCATCATCACTCATTGTTTCATCATCCTTCTCCACATTCGATGAGCCAAAACAGCTACCAGGATCGCCATTACCATTAGCTGAATTTGCAATCAGTCTATTGAACAAAGGTGTTCATAGTTGAAGCCATATCAATCAACGTCTTTTCATGATCCCAACGTGCTGTTGCATGCAATCCAACAGGAAGCCCTGAAGTGTCGGTGACGCATGGAATGAAAATCGCGGGATGACCGGTTAAGTTGGCGATAAAGAGATCTGACCACCAACTATCAATCGCCTGCATTTTCCCGTTGATTTTAACATGTTGATCCTATGCAGGATCGGCGATCGGTACTGGTGCTTTTTAAGTCGGTGAGATGATCCGATCGTCTTCGGAAAATAGTTGTTCCAAACGATGATAGGTGTTCGATCGCTCAATCGCATCTTCATGCATCTTCCTGCATCTTTACACCATCGGGATTCAATTTGTGATCGTCGAGCAAAAATCTCACCGTTGAGCCCAGCTTTTGTTGCCCGGTCTGGTCCATGTTACGCCTCGGGCAGCAAGGTTGCTCGCCACCAACCATGTCGCTATGCCCGGATCGAGATGAGCCGGATCACCATTTCCCAGCTCGACAGTCAGCCCTAACTTTGAAAGTCTGTTTATTGCCTGTTCAATCACAGCCAGAACCTCACGATCTGCTTCAAGATTTCTCAGGGTAGTTATATAAAGCGCGTATTGACCACGCATTGCAGTTTCGGCGTCGTCCCAGAGCTCTAATCTCTTGATCTCTCTTCGGGACCAAGAATCGCGAGAGTGCACACCCGCCAATGTGCTGAACATTGAACTCAGTTTTTCTGGCCACCGACAGTTGATAGCTATGGAACTATTTCAGACGCATGTACTTTATTTCTGCCCTATGACCAATTGCTGAACAAACTGAAGCAGGTTGGCGGCAAGCCAATATAGAACCAGCGCAGCGGGAAACGAATAAAACAGCACAAAAAATAGCCCGCCCATGGCAAGCCCCTTGGTTAATCCGCTTCGATCCCAACCATTGTTGGTATAGGCCATGGAGACAAACGTGACAATGCCAAGCGCAATGGGTAAAAGATTCACGTAGCTGCCGAAATACGGCAATGAAAAGCTCAGTGGCAGTAACCTATCTGCCACCGTCAAGTCGTTGATCCACAGAAACGAAGCACCATTTAACGCAGAAACATTGCCCAGTATGTTAAATAGCGCGACCAGTACTGGAATTTGAATACCTATTCCAAGTAGGCTCTTAAAAGGCGCCCCGTGTTGGTAATTTTGTAATTCGTACAATTTGACGATCTGCTCACTCTGCTCAACGCCTGTGTGGGTCGATTTTATTTCCTTGAGCAGCGGCGCAATTCGGATCTGTTGTTCCGTAGCAATATCCTGGTAACCTAACGCATACTTTGTTATCGGATACGTAATCATTTTAACCAGCAGCGCAAGAATAAGAATAGTCGCCCCCCAGTTCGCCACCAGCGCGTACAACATTTCCAGGAGTGACCAGATGACCAAACAGAACCAGCGAAACCAGTCCCACAAATTGGCGAAAATCAAACCATCCAGACCATAGGATGACAATGCCACCAATGTTTTAGACAAATGGAGGATTTCAAAAGTGTATGACTGAACGAAGGTCGTTGGTTGTAATACCAAGGCCCGCTCTGTCAACGTCGATGACAAAGTCTGACCCATCAGTCTCACTGCGACGACCTGTTCTCTTGTGGCCAGCCCGACCCAATCTGACGCCGACACGGTGGTTACATCCTGGAATATTTGCACTCCAGTCTGATCGGTATAAAAGACATCGATATTCGTAAATAGATCAGCTCCCCAACCAGCGCCCTCATCCATATTTATTCTGGAAATCGGCAGAGAAAAGACAAAGTTTGATGATTCTGTTCCGAGGACAGAAAACGACAGCTCCGTCCTGTCTTCCAGCTCTCTGACTGTTTTTAGAACCCTTAATCCGCCCTCCAGAGCCGCCACGGAATCGCCTGATGTATTCCGCTGAAATATCATTGGCTGGTTGTTAACGGTCAGCAGCAACACATCGGCAATTTCCGCTGCCATGAGGGAAGAGGACAAAATCATTATAAAACATAATTTTATGAAACCTTTTAACATCCGCTTGACACCTTTCTGGTTGACTGTCTTTAAGATATTTCTATAATCTGTAGTTCTTCCCAATACGACCTCAGAACGTGAAGCAACTATTTCTACTAAGCATATGCTCGGCCTATGCCATACCTGCTCTAGCCTATATTGATCCAGGCACCGGCAGCCTCATTGTTCAGAGTATTATCGGCGCCATTGCGGCAATCGGTGTCACACTGAAAATCTATTGGCACAAAGTGAAAGTCTTTTTCATGAAAAAAGAACCGACCACCAGCGAAGAAACCAACAAAACGAAAGCGATGCCTGACTAATTTCTTTCAAGCAGGTAGAGCGTTCGTTCGCTACCCGTAACTTTCTCCGCGGTAACTATCGTAAAGTACTGTCCAAACGCAGCTTCGAATCCTTCTTCATCATAATTATTAAAGATATCTTCGCGGGTTGCGAGCAATCGCCTGACCTGTGAATCCGCCTTGGGCACGAACTCAATAATAAGGCGCCTACAGCATCGGGCGAAGAATTCGCCAATTGAAGCTAAGGGCACGTTATTGGAGATAGCCAGGTGATGGATAATGGCAAGCGCAACACCGACATCAATTTCCTGTCGATCTACAAACGAGTCCCGTTCCTGATGCATCCAGCCAAGCCCGGGACTGGGGTTCGATAAATCCAGGATAAGCGGTAACAGGTTTTCCTCATTAGCCGTCTTAACCTGCTGGTAGTTTTTATCAACCGCCACCTCATCGATGTCAAAGGCCAGCGTCAAATATCCCAGATCCGAAGCAAGCCGACTAAACCGGCCTGTGTTTGCGCCAAAATCTGCCGCAACCTGCGGCTGGTCCGATCGCGAGGCCTCAAGAAACCTCGTGACCAGTTCGGTTTTCTTCAGCATCGCCTCGTCATCATAGTTTGTATCGTCGTAATAGCTGCCCCACTCAGTCGAAGCATATTTCCAACTAAGAGAACTCACAGCCCTTTCAAGACTCCCGATAAGCCCCTCATATTGAAGTCTTCCGATTAACACCTTTCTGGGTCCGTCCCCTGCCCTACCGACGTCTTCGTAACGTCGCTGGGACATTGCATGAAGATGTATATGCGCGAGCAGCGAATAGCTAAGCCAACTTAGCCTAGGTAATAGTGAACTCGCAAGATCCAGCGGGATACCGTCAATGTAGGCTTTCAACAAATGTGTCAATCGGAAGTCACGTCGTGCACTCAACGCCACCGGCGCCAGAAAGTGTTGGCAGAATTGCTTATAAGCGATCCAGGGATTGCCTTCGACGTAGGTTTCAAAGGACAGCGTGTCAATAAAAACCGGCTTCCCGCGAAGAAACTGGACGTTGTACGCTGAAGCGTCCTTAAGACTCATACCATATTTCAGCGCTTCCCGGTTAACCTGCAGAGTCAGCAGCGCAGCATCCTTTAGCTGGTTGAAGCTCCACTCATAGGGATAGCTGATATAGGGCACCAGTTCCGGTTTCAGGGTTCGATAGGATTCTATCCCAATGCCCACCTCATCGTGCCTGACCATCAGTCCCTTTTCTATTAATGCATCATATAAACCCGATGACATGAGCAAATCGTACTCCGCTGCATAGGAGGGCTCCACGCTGCGATAGAGCTCTCCATCCTGCCAAAACAAATGGCCACTGGGATCACGAAATGAAGCCGAGAGATTTTTCATTATATTGTTACCTGCTTAACCGCTTGAGGGATCAATTCGCATCGAGATGATGGAAATAGCACTTTTCTGGCCAGACCAACTTGACTTAATGTCTGAGGGTCGAATGGGGGTTTCGTATCGGAATACAAACTCAAGATATTGCTTATCCAAATAGCTGGACTCCGGAACCGAGACGGATATTTCGGCCGCAGTCGATATTGTAAAAACCTTCTGGACTTCATCATTAATCGTCAGCTGGAATCGCTGGGTGAGGTGCGACGGAAATACAGTCGGGACAATGTCAAACGTCACCACCAAATCACCGGTAACCTTCCCATAAAATGCGCACAGAATCCCCGAAGAATGGTCCAGAGACCGAGTCTTAAGGCCCTTAGCCGGTTGCCAGCCGTAGGTCGTTAGCTTGTCGCCCACAGCCCCTTCTGCAAAGTGTAGTATCGAACTAGTCTCACAATTGGGTTCGACGGCAGCCACTGACAACTCGATAAAGCTGAGATTCGCCGCAGCTGCAGTCTCCGCACTGAACCGAAGAGGCTGACTTTCCATTTCTGCAACCGCAGAAGCAGGTAACACCATTGCTTTGGTCCGTTGAGCATCACCGGGGTAAAATTGCCATCTGCGTTGAACGGCTCCTAAGGAAGCTGAGATCGTTGATGCGTCTTTAGCCCGATAGACGCCATGGGTGACTTCAAGCAGCTGAGGTCCTGTCATCAACTGGTTAGCGTGCACTTCAGCTGACTTCCCATCTATGCTGATCAAACCACGCCGGCTACGCCATCCTTTCAGTCTCTGATCATTCTCTGAGAACAGAACCAGAAGCCCGGCAAAGTTGCTGATTGCCTTTTGATTAAAATCTCGCCCCGACTCCCGCCAGCTTTCTGGATACCAGCTAAAACCGTCAACCTGGTATTCCTTCAACGGCACAATAAAGTCCATATCCCAACCTGAGAAGTCGTAGTGTTTATGGAACCTCACCCGAGTATCATCGATCTCTTGGATGACTGATTGACCCGCAAACTGATGATTCATTCCCAACAGACCCATGACCGTCGCGGGCACATCGGGTAATTCCACTGGCTTATCACTCACCGTGAACAACTGAGTCTCGTTTGATGGCTTTACCATGAATAGTGGTACACCACCCTCAATGATCTTATCGGGCACTCTATTGAGATTCTTCTTTGATCGCAGAGGTAGCCCAACCTGATCGACATTTATTGGCGTCGAAAACTCTCCTGCGCCGTGGTCACTCGTCACAACGATCGTCGCCTCGCTCAAGGCGCCCAAGGCATCCAGTCGCTCGAGGACCTGGCCCAACGCAAAAAGCACCCCTTCAGTCTGGTCAACAAAGGCTTCACGTTTCAGTGGCTGTGTGTCTATAAACTCGTATTTCTTGCCAAATTTAAGCGGCGCATGTGAGCCATAAAGATGAAAAACTCGAAATACCGACTCTTCCCGGTTGACGCTCGAGCACTGTATAAACTCATCAAAGAAATTGGCATCAAAACTACGCCTCGTCGAAGAAAATTGCCGCGCTGCATTTTCCAGCTGGCAGTTTTCTGACACCTTAGCTTCATGGCGCCAAACGAAATCGCCATGGTTGTAGACCGATGGTCGAAGAAAATGTGGTGACAACCTTAACAGTGACAAGTTGATCAACAAAGAAAGATCCTGGCTGCCGGCACTCAGGTCCGATGCCTCACCCGTGACAATGACGTTGTCCGCCAACAATACATCGAGAGTAAAGACCTGAGGGGCAAAACCCCACAGACGCACGTCGAACCCGGCGTCGTTGAGCAACCTAGGTAAACTTTGCTCAAAGGCCGTTGCCATGAATTCATGCAGCGGGTCAGAATTGTCAAACACCTGGCCCGTCAGTATCGAGGGAACAGAGGCGTACGTCTTAGGAAATGCACTGGTCACATTACGGTAAAGCGTAAAACCTTGGTACTGTTCTCTTAACTGGCTGTTTCTTGCGAAGACTTCGTTAACAACGTCCGCCTGAACCGTATCCAGAATAAATAGAAAAACATTTCTATCTACCGAAAGTTCAAACATACCCCGGTCTGCCAACGCATAGGCTTTCCCCGACTTGTCTTTGATCACTGTTGGGAAAAACGCGACAGAAACTAGCAGAACGACCCAGGTAAAAAAGTTGAGATTAGAATATATCTCCTGATGGTAGATCCGAAATACCAACACCAGACCCAAGACCACTGAAAGTTCTAGATAGCCGTGGAAGTCGTTTTCCGCCCAGGCAGGTTCTGCACCCTGCAAAAACCCATAATCCGCCACTAGAAAATTGACAAAGAGGCAGGCGACCAAGCCTATAAAGAGCAACAGCAACGGTCCTGCTTTGGCTTTCCCAATCATTTTGCTTAACGCGATGGCGCCGATCCCAGCCCCATATACCAGGGTACTGGACAACAATATTGGCTGCCAAAAGTAGCTCAGTGGCAGGTGTAGGTTATCGAGATTGCTCCAGTAAACGTGCCATACCGGTGCCCAGATCAGGGTCACTACCAACAGAAAAGGAAAGACGAATTGCATGGGGCGGATATGTTGGCGACTCGACTCCATTATTGCAAGTGACCATCCATAAGGTCGATAGAAACGCCGTCGAACAACGATTTGGCGCTTACGAGGATAGGAATTATAACAGGGCTTTTTGATCGAAAGTCTGAGTATCGAATTAGATCGGTTGCCTGCTTGTTTGATGAAAGCGTGTAGCGGTATGACGAGTAGTGGTTAAACGCTACCAAGTTTTTTGTTGCTTGTGGTGATTGGCT
>JABJED010000309.1 GCA_018665025.1 Gammaproteobacteria bacterium | reverse complement strand
GAAAGCCAGGATAGTCTTGTACATGTTGTTTGCCCGTTTACATATTTGGTTTATGGGAGGAGATTGTAGGGGTGTCTTGTAAACGGGGGTTGATGCCAATGTGCACTAATGTAACGGAATGTGACCTAACTCAGAGCCAAGCAGCGCCATGCATCCCCTCGCCTTCCTGATCAACCCGCCTGGAGACAACCCAGGCGTGACCACGGACCGTCAATGGCGCACCTACCGCCTGCTGCCGATCAGTCTGTGGTGCGGTAATTAATGATTTTATGGGCATGGCTGCGATAATCAGCTCTTCAATAAGAATACGATCCATATGTCACACACAGTTACATTATTTTGTAATATGGCTACCAACTTATGATCACGAAAATCACGAGCGTAATTTTCAGTACAACCGGTTAGTTTGCAACTAAGGAAGCAGGTCAAATGAAAACGACACCCCAGATCCTGATAGATCAATACCGTGCCAACGGCTGGTGGGGCGATGAAAAACTTTGCGATTGGCTCGATCAGGCGGTCGCTGCAAGGCCCCAGCAGTGGGCGCTCATCGATCAACCCGAGCGAGCAGCCATTGCTGAGGGAAATCAGCAGAGACTCACCTTTGATGATCTGGCTGGAAAAGTCTCAGCATTATCAAGTCAGTTCTATGCCGCCGGCTTGCGAACAGGCGATATTGTCATTGTTCATTTACCCAACATTGCAGAGCTTGCCATCACCTACTTCGCACTCGATCGGCTTGGTGTCATCATCAGCCCTGTGCCTGTGCAATATGACTTGTTTGAGCTCAGGCACGTCGCCAGTGAAGTTAATCCCGCCGCGTACATCAGCACCTCTCATCTAAAAGGCAAAGCCTTTGCCGAAACCAGAATGCCTGCTCTCGAAGGCGTATGCCCTACGCTGTGTTTCGGACAATCCGTCCGCAACGCAACCAGCATCAATCTCGACGATCGGAGCGACCATGAAAATTGGCGGGCTTACACCGGGTCGCTCGACAGAAGCGCAGACGATATTCTGACGATCTGCTGGACCTCGGGAACTACCGGGCAACCCAAAGGGGTACCCCGGAGCCATAATCACTGGCGAATTTCCGCTCTTGCGACATCCAGTACTGCGGATTTCACCGCTGAGGATGTCATGCTTAATCCGTTCCCCCTTGTTAATATGGCTGCGCTGGGCGGGTTTCTATTCCCCTGGGTGATGTGTCAATCGACACTCGTGTTGCATCATCCTTTTGATCTGTCGTTGTTTCTAAAGCAACTAGAAAGCGAACGGATCACCTACACCATTGCCGCTCCAACAATATTGACCATGTTACTGAATCAGCGCGGTCTGCTCGATCAGATCGATCTGTCCGCACTTCGGGCGATCGGCAGTGGCGGCGCCCCCTTATCAGAATGGATGGTCAGCACCTTCCAGCAGGACTACAACATTATCGTCGCGAACATTTTCGGTTCGAACGAAGGGCTTTGCATGACTTCTAGTGGCCTCGATCTGCCAGACCCCAATGAACGCGCACAGTATTTCCCGCGCTTCGGCCTCCCTGGCAGACAGTGGAACAATCAGGTCAGCTCGATGGTGAAAACGAGATTGGTGGACCTGGAAACTCGGGAAGTTATTTCCGATCCTGGCATTCAGGCTGAGCTGGAAATCTCGGGACCTTCTGTCTTTGATGGCTACTGGCAGGCAGAAACAACTAATCGCGAGGTCTTCTCCGAGGATGGTTTTTTCAGAACCGGTGATGTCTTCGAAATCCCACTGGATCCTGATAAATCAGACTACTACCGCTTTGTCGGTCGCTCGAAAGATATCATCATACGAGGCGGCATGAAGATCTCACCGGACGAAATTGATAATCTGTTGGCGGCGCACCCAGCATTAACATCTGCCGCTGTGGTGGGTTACGAAGATCCCGTACTCGGAGAGCGCATTGGTGTGGCCGCCGTACCGGCAACGGACGCTGAACTGACACTGGATATGATTACTGGTTATCTCAAAGAACAAGGGCTTGCCGTATTTAAGCTGCCAGAGCGACTGCTTGTTGTTGATGCACTACCACTCAATGCAACCGGAAAAGTTCTGCGCCGCGAATTAAAAAAACTATTTACTCCAGAGGCGTCATCCTAATGACCAGACCACCACAGACGGCAGCCCCAAAACCACTATTATCTGTTCGCCTATTGCTGGCAGGAGTATTACTGAACCTGATGCTCGGCTCTGCCTCAGCCGCAACTGATCGAACCGATACGCAGTCTGCCAATCAGCGGTTCGCGGACATCGTATTTTTTGGATCGAATATCGTCACCGTTGATCCTGAATTTCCAGATGTACAAGGCGTCGCTGTCATCGGTACGCAAATATCAACAGTCGGCACCCGTGATCAAGTCGCGGGGCTTGTCGGCGAGACCACCCGTGTCATCGAACTTGGTAATCGGAGCCTGGTGCCTGGCTTTATCGACGCCCACGGCCATTTGTCATTTGCCTCCAAGCTTATCGATATGGTCGATTTGTCTTCTCCTCCGGTTGGTCAGGTCAATACGATCGACGATATCGTCATGCTCCTGCAGAGTCACATCGCCAGGAAAAAACCATCCGCAAGCCAATGGATTATCGGCTACGGCTATGATGATTCCCTGATCAAGGAGGGGCGACACCCAACCCGGGACGACCTGGATCGTGCATCAGATCAAATTCCGATCATGTTGATGCATGTTTCCGGACATTTGGCTGCGGTCAATTCTGCAGCGCTGACAGCGCGCAATGTAACCAGCGAAACACAAGATCCAACAGGTGGTGTCATCCGACGAAAGGCCGGCTCGCAGGAGCCCAACGGCGTGATGGAAGAAACGGCTGCATTCATTTTTAACGGCGCGCAGTTATCCGAGTCGGACCCGGAAAAACCGGCAGACTCGATCCGCCGGGCAGCGCGACATCAGGCGAGTTACGGACTCACTACCCTTCAGGATGGTGGCTCTACCCCAGCAAGTGTCGCGATGTTCCGCGCAGCGGCTGAGAATCAACCCTTCCTTCAGGACATTGTCGCCTTTCCTGTCGCCAATCGTCTTGAAGAGGAAACTTTGAACGAAATCATTGCCGACAAAAATTATCGCGGCGGTTTCCGCGTCGGCGGCGTCAAATTTATTCTCGATGGCTCGCCCCAGGGTAGGACAGCTTATCTGTCTGAACCGTATACAGCAGGTCCACCAGGAGCAGACAAGGGTTATCGGGCTTACCTCAGTTACCCGGCAGCAGACTACGATGTGCGAATTGCTCAGCTTTTGCAAAGAGGCGTGCCGGTACTAGCACATGCCAATGGAGATGGCGCCATCGATGTGATGATAGATGGTGTCGCGAAAGCACTTGAGGGCAAGCCGTTGCCCGATCACAGGACAGTAATCATTCATGCCCAGCTAACCCGAGAAGATCAATTGCACCGAATTAAGGCGCTGGGTTTAGTGCCATCGTACTTTTCAGCCCATACATTTTTCTGGGGCGATTGGCACAGGCAATCTTTTGGCGAAGATCGGGCTGGATTCATCAGCCCTGTGGGACGAACGGCTGAACTTGGTATTCCGTTCACGATTCATAACGATGCACCCGTCGTACCGCCTGATGTGATGAGACTGCTTTGGGCCACCGTCAATCGTGAGACGCGCAGTGGTTTCATTCTTGGTCCTGACCAGCGGGCGACGCCAATGCAGGCATTACACGCTGTCACCCTGGGGGCTGCTTATCAGTACTTTGAGGAAGATCAAAAAGGATCCATTACGCCCGGCAAACAGGCAGACCTGGTCATTCTGGGTGCCAACCCGATCACTTCAGACCCCAGCACGATCAAAGACATACCGATTCTGGAAACTTTTTCTCGTGGTCACTCAATCTATCAGGCTGACGGTCCATATCGGGTTAACTAGAAAAAGCCCTTATCCGTTAGCTGGCTCTTCGCTGCCAGTAAACCTCAAGGTCTCTTTTTACACCCGGGCCTAATACATACAAAGCGAGTATGTTGGCCAGTGCCATCGCAAAGATCATGGCATCTGAAAAATCCAACACAGCTGTCAACTGCGTGGTACACCCTATCACCACAAACAGACAAAATGTCGTGTTAAAAATCAGCTTCGAGGTTCGACTCGCACCAAACATGTAAACGAAGCCCTCTAGCCCATAATAAGACCAGGAGATCATCGTGGAGTATGCAAACAGCATAATGACCACCGCCAGGACGTACGGGAACCAGGGCATCACACTGGCAAATGCTGCTGACGTTAATTCGACACCGCTAATGACCCCATCGTTTAACATCGCAGGATCGTAAACCGTCACCGTAATAACGAGAGCAGTGATCGTACAAACGACGACGGTATCAATGAACGGTTCGAGCATGGCAACGAACCCCTGGGTTAGCGGCTCTTTGGTTTTAACCGCTGCGTGCGCAATGGCAGATGATCCGATACCCGCTTCATTCGAAAATGCAGCTCTTCTAAAGCCAAGCACCAAAACCGCAATGGCACCACCGGTAACACCTTCAGGGCTGAAGGCATTGGTGAAGATAGAAATTATTGCGCCCGGTAGCTTCTCATAGTTCGCACCGATAACAATAAGCGCGAAGCTCATATACAACAAGGCCATAAAGGGGACAAGCTTCGATGTCACTCTGGCAATGCTTTTAATACCACCAACAATGACCATTGCCGTGACTATCGCCAGCAACGTGCCAAACAACCAACCACGACCCGCAAAAAAACTCGATTCACCACCACTGACCGAGAGAACCTGCACATAGGCCTGATTCGCCTGAAACATACATCCCGCCCCGAGTGACGCGAGCATGACACAGAGCGCGTAGTACCAAGCCATAACCTTGCCCAGGCGCGGCATATTCAATTCAGCAAAACCCTTATCCATATAGAACATGGGGCCCCCGGATATTGATCCATCCGGATTGGTCTGTCGATATTTGACGCCCAGAGTACATTCAACAAATTTTGAAGCCATACCCAGGAACCCGGCGACGATTAACCAAAAAGTTGCACCTGGACCACCAATTGAAATAGCAACTGCAACATGAACTACGTTACCCACACCAACGGTTCCAGATACCGCAGTCGTCAACGCCTGGAAGTGGCTTACCTCACCAGGTGCATGTGGCGCTTTGTCTTCTTTGCCCGTGACAATTCTAATGGCATGAGTAAAGCCGCGAATGTTGATGAAACCAAAATACCCTGTAAAAAACACCGCTCCGACCACCAGCCAAGCCACAATCAACGGAAGTTCAGTCCCACCAATATTGACCGACACAAATACAATATCGACCATGGCGCTGGCGATAGGCTCGAACGCACTATTAATCGCCTGATCTATTCCATCACTCATAAGCTTTTCCTCCAAGGGCAAGTTGTACGGCTACTTCAGCCAGGCATTGCGACGCATCAATGACGGGCACGTGTACATCCAAAGAATCACCCAGGACAGAAAGTTCCGTACACGCAATCACTACGCACTCTGCCTGCTCCGCTAACATATGCTCTACGGTCCGCTGTAATAAATCTGATTCGTTCAAGTCTCCAGCCTTTATCGCCATGATGAGCTTCATCAATTGAGATTGAAGCGCATCGTCGGGCACCACCGTTGCTATGCCTCGGCTGGCGAAAATTGATTCATACAATTTTGTTTGATGAATAGCGGTGGAAGCAAGCAAACCCACTTTACTAGCATGGACCTGAGTAGCAACACGCTCAACGGTCAACTCAACCATGTTCAGAAACCGGATACGAACGGCTGACTCAATCTCTTGTGCATAAAGATGTGCAGTATTGCAGGGCATCACTAGAAAATCAGCCCCCATTGACTCCAAAGACGCAGCCATAGAAACCAGCACCGGCGCCGGGTTTTCGCCCTGTCGATTAATCAGATGATTAATTCGCGACGGCACTTTGGGATTGTTATCCACCAGGGTTCGGATGTGATCAACATCGTCCAATGCCGGGGTCAGGCGAATAATGCGCTGCAATAAATCGATGGTCGCCATCGGCCCCATGCCACCAAGGACACCGATCGTTAAAGAAGATTCAGACATCCACTTGCCTCAAGACATCAGCAATGATCTCTACGATCAGATGGCAATCCTCTATATCAAAAGTTAAAGGCACTCGCATATCCAGTAAAGTCGCCAACGTCCGTATTGTGCTCGGCAGGGTTTCAGGTTGAATCCCATGATGAAGATAGCGCCAGCTATCGAACCGGCTCGTATAGCCCCTGGGTTCGTCATAACCAAAGTACTTCAATTCCACACCCTGCTCGGCACAGCCTTGAACCACCGCAGTCATCTGATCTTGCGAGTAGTCCGGTAAACAAAACTGAATCGAGCTACCAACGTATCGTTCTTCAGCGAAACGATTTGGCAAGCGAACCCCCGCGATGGCTTGCAAACCCTCTGCGAGAACCTCATAGCGCTCATTCCAACGCGCGCAGTTCACATCAAGATTAGGAATCTGCGCTCTTAGTGCAGCCGCCCGCATATTGTCCATGCGGCCACTATAATTCGGTGTCATCGTCGCAAGCTCTGCCATTCGATTCTCATCCGGTGCCGCAAGATGTCGATCAAACAACATATATGAACCGGACAACAAAATAGCCTTCGCCATAATGTCCTCGTTGTCAGACACCAGCAGGCCACCTTCGCCTGAGTTCAGATGCTTGTAAGATTGGGTACTGAAGCAGCTAACCTCACCAAAGCCACCACTACGTTTATCGCCCCACCAGGCACCCAGAGAATGAGCGCAATCTTCAATCAGCGTAATACTACGCTCTGCACAGATGTCACGAATCGCGTCCATATCTGAGAGATGGCCGCGCATGTGAGATAGCAGCAAAAACTTCGCTTGACCACACTTGGCTCGTAAATCATCAAGATCAATCGTCAGATCACGAGTGGTCTCGACCAATATGGGTTTTGCACCGCAGTTATCAATTGCACCGGGTACCGGCGCCAATGTAAAAGCATTGCACAAAACGCCGTCCCCGGGTTTCACGCCAGCTGCGAGCATCGCGATATACAGCGCATAGCCACAGGAAGCTACCGCCAGACAAAAACGACTGCCTTGATAAACAGCGAACTCCTGCTCCAGCAGAGCAGCGTGTCCGGGATCATCATCCGTGACGTCATAACGATGCAATCGCCCCGTCGTCATGACCTCGGTAACCCATTCTATCGAACGCTGCGGCAAGGGTTCTTGCTTGAGGAACGACTTTTGAAAACGTTTCATGACTCCCTGTTCTCTAGATCAGTCATCTCAGGCACGTCGAAGGCCCAATCCTCCTCCGGGAAATATTTACGAAGTCGCCAATCACACGCACGCGCATGCCCCTCCATACCTTCGACGCGCGAGATTCGAGAACCCACAGCGCTCATCGACCGGTTCGCAGCCTGATCAATTTTCTGCCAGGTCAATACCTTGACGAATTTCTGTACATTTAACCCACCGGTAAATCGCGAACCACCTCGAGTCGGCAGTATGTGATTAGTCCCTGAACATTTATCACCATGAGTTACCGTACTTCCCTCACCAAGGAACAATGAACCGTAGTTGCGGAGCTCAGCCAGCCACCAATCATGATCAGCTGCCAGAATCTGCAAGTGTTCGGGCGCATAGCGATCACTGACCTGAACCATCTCATCCCGGTCTTCACAGAGGACGATTTCAGCGTGTTGCTGCCAGGCTTGATTGATGATTTCAGCATTGGGCATACCTGCGGCGATTCTCGGGACCAGCAGCATCACTTCATCTGCGATGTCCCGATTGTCGGTCATCAACCAAACCGGAGAGTCCGGACCATGCTCGGCTTGCGAGACCAGATCAATCGCAATAGCCATCGGATCCGCGCTCGCATCAGCAATGATTGCGGATTCAGTGGGTCCAGCCAGCACATCAATGCCGACTTCACCAAATAGCAGCCGCTTCGCCGTGGCGACATAGT
>JABJED010000308.1 GCA_018665025.1 Gammaproteobacteria bacterium | reverse complement strand
GGTATGAGTAGGTATGAGTAGGTATGAGTAGGTATGAGTAGGTATGAGTAGGTATGAGTAGGTATGAGTAGGTATGAGTAGGTATGAGTAGGTATGAGTAGGTATGAGTAGGTATGAGTAAGAAAGCCGTCATTCTACTGTCAGGTGGTCTTGATTCTGCCACGGTTCTTGCGGGCGCACGGGCAGATGGTTATGACTGTTATTGTCTGAGCTTTTCCTATGGTCAAAAACAGATCGCAGAAGTTGGTTACGCAGAGCAGCTGGCCGCGACGTTAGGGGCCATTGAACATCGGGTAGCGGTCATTGATATAGGCGCCTTTGGCGGCTCTGCGCTGACCGATGACAGTATTGATGTGCCTGACGCAAAAGATGTCTGCAGCGAGATTCCGATCACCTATGTGCCAGCCAGAAATACAGTGTTCCTGGCTTATGCGCTGGGATGGGCAGAAGTGCTTGGTGCCAGGGATATCTTCCTTGGCGTCAATGCGGTGGATTATTCGGGTTATCCTGACTGCAGGCCAGAGTTCATCAACGCATTTGAAAAGGTGGCGAATCTGGCGACCCGCGCCGGCGTGGAAGGCCGGAAGATGACGATCCATGCCCCGCTTATCCAGCTATCAAAAGGGGAGATCATCATAAAAGGACTCGAGCTGGGTGTTGATTACGCTCAGACTGTATCCTGCTACCGCCTGACTGACTCAGGCGAAGCCTGTGGAGATTGTGACAGCTGTGTGCTTCGCAAAGTAGGTTTCTCCGACGCAGGAATCACTGACCCAACACGATACCGCTGACTCAAACAGGTGCGATAATAGACAGCTGATGCTGGCTAAAAGTCACTTACTTTGGTGGTAGCAAGTTGGTATTTTTTTTAAAAGTTTACTGGTGGTTTGTGTCCTGCGTATCTGGCTGGACCACTGTGACGGATGCGCCAAATAGCGCCTGGTGCTGCCGCACTGCCTTGGCTATTTCTCCCCACTTGTTGAGGTTTTCGGGGTGGCGGTGAATGTCTTCACTGGCCAGATAGGTAACTACCCGGGATGCGATGCCCTGGTATCGATCAATCAACGTATCGGCCATATCATCCCACCTGGCGACCAGGGCAAAGTGCTCAAGCATTTCATCAGAAATGAGATTGGCCATGGCCGGAAGGTCTCCTTGTTTCATGAGCGCGCCGAGTTTTTGGGTTGTACCCTCATACCCCAGATCATCAAACTGAAATGAATAGTTTGGCGTTGAGCCGTAAAAAGAGATTTGCATCCGGGTCCGGTTGATCATTGATTGCCTTTCTTCAGGAGAATCGCCGGGAATCGCGAATACAGGAATGATCAAATCGATGTCACTGGCGCTGCGGCCTGATCTGTCGGCGCCGGACTGCAGGTCCGGGAGAAGGCGGGTGTTGATATAAGTCATCGAATGCATGGGATGGACATGAAGCCCATCACATAGCTCGCCTGCAACTTTGCACATGTAGGGACCGACGGCCGAGATATCAATCTTGATATCTTCGTAATCATGTCGGCCAGGCGCCCATTGACCTGGCAGCAATGACAGATTGTAGTATGGGCCTTCGTGATGGAGTTTTTCCTCTTGCCTGAAGGCGCGAATACAGGCCTTGAAAGCGTTGACGTAATCCCTCATCTGGGGGGCGGGTTTGTCCCAGTGGGCACTGTATCGGCGTTCAATATGACCCTTTACCTGGCTTCCCAGTCCCAGTCGGAATCGACCTTCGGTGTTTTGAGCGAGTTCCCAAGCAATTTGAGCCGACATCATTGGGCTTCTGGGAAACGCAACGGCTATTCCGGTCGTAAAGTTTAGCGAGGGGGCCGCGGTCGCGGCTGCAGCGATCATCATCCATGGAACCTGACCTGCTTCAGTAAACAGCATGCCAGAGAAGCCTGCCCTCTCAAGCTGAGATGCAAGCTCGGCGGATTTTTTCCAGGTGTTTGCACCTGTCATCAAGTCAAATTCCATTATGCATACCCATATGGCTGATAAGAACGTTGATCCAAGCTCGACAGCTAGTCTAGCGGAATCAGTTTTACTGGAAGCTCACTGTATCCTCGAACGAAAGCGGACCTGTTGCGAACAGGTTCTCCTACTACTTCAACTTTGCGGAATCGTGTCTGGATTTCTTCCCACAGAACCCGGAGTTGCATCTCGGCGAGACGATTACCCATACATCGATGGATGCCGAATCCAAATGAGACATGGTTACGCGCGTTGGGGCGATCGATAATCAACCTGCCTGCATCCTCGAAGGTTTCCTCATCACGGTTACCAGAGGCGTACCACATCACCACCTTGTCACCCTTTTTGATTTGCTTACCATGCATTTCTACATCTTCAAGCGCCGTTCTTCGCATAAAAGCGAGAGGGGTCTGCCAGCGAATTATCTCGGCGACCATATTGGGGATCAAAGCGGGTTTTGCGTTCAATTTATCGTACTGCTCCGGAAACTTGTTGAGCGCGAGTACACCACCAGAGATTGAATTTCGGGTCGTATCATTTCCGCCAACAATAAGCAGGATAAGATTGCCTAGATACTCAAGGGGGCGGTCGACCACGTCTTTTGTATCTTCGTTGTTCGCCATCATGGAAATGAGGTCGAACCCGCCGGTTTCATTCTCGCGGGCACGCCACAGGCGGGTAAAGTAGGCTAGGCATTCCATCATTTCGCGCTGGAAATCCTCGGTGGTGTTCACGTGACCGCTATTTTTCCCTCCGGTTGCGATATCAGACCATCGGGTTAATAGGTGACGGTCTTCAAACGGGAAATTAAAGAGTGTTGCCAGCATTTGGGTTGTGAGTTCAATCGATACTCGATCGACCCAGTTAAAGGTTTCACCGATAGGTAAGCCTTCCAGGATAGTTTCAACCCTGGATCGTATCAGGGGTTCCAGTTCCGCAAGATTGCTTGGTGCGACAACCGGAGAGACAGCCTTGCGCTGGGCGTCATGCTTCGGGGGGTCCATCGCGATGAACATCGGCGTCGTGAATTCCTCCAATTGGTCCTCGATGCCAATTGATCCTTGTGAAGAGAATAGCTTGTGGTTCTGGTCGACGAACTTGATGTCGTTAAATCGTGTAATAGACCAAAAAGGGCCGTAGCGTGAATCTTCGGTATAGTGCACCGGGTCTTCTTTTCGCAGGCGCTCGAAATAAGGCCAGACCACATCATGTTCGGTGAGATACCAGTTGCTGATGTCCATTTCCTTTAGCGGAACGGTCCATGCCTGCGCTAACATCTTTTCTTTGTTTACTGCCAGTGAATTCATCTGCTGC
>JABJED010000307.1 GCA_018665025.1 Gammaproteobacteria bacterium | reverse complement strand
ATTGCGCGCTGCAATTGGCAATAATTTGTCTACGTATTTATCAGAGAAGATATGGCAGCCGTTCGGGATGGAAGCAGACGCACACTGGCAACTCACCGAGCCAGGTGGTGGCGAGTTTGGTGGTTGCTGCATCAATGCAACCTTGCGTGATTACGGCCGACTTGGTTTGTTTGCACTAAACAATGGTCAACTGGCAAACGGAACCAGAGTTCTGCCAGAGAACTGGATGGCTGAATCAACAACGCCGTCCGCGGGGGCGGCCTATTATGGGTACTTATGGTGGCTGGCTGGGGATGGCAACTATCAGGCCTCGGGTATTTTCGGTCAGGGAATTTACGTGAACCCCAACGAAAATATCGTGATTGCGATACACAGTGCCCGCGAAACTGCTGGCGGCGGATTTGCATTGCAAGCGGCATTGTACGCCGGTATTGTCAGTGCACTGCACGACTAGCAATGCAGTCTGGCTGTAACTTGAGTTGAGATGGGTTTGAGATGAAAAACAGTAAATAATTGGGGTCGAAGTAAAATTTACATTTTTATTTAATGGCTTGGAGCTAAAGGCTTCATAGTCGGAAGCTTACAGATACTCGCTGTTGCCACGGTAATACGCGAACTTCATTAGTTCAGGGTTCGCTGTTCGATGCCAGGAAGGCCTGGAGTTCTACCTGTCGGAAGACCGGCGCACGTTATCCAGCGCGGCAATAACAGACAAATCTGTTTTGCGTCGGATCAGTTTCGACTTCAATTTGAAGAACTGACGGGACTACCACAGTCTTTTCGGAAGCGTGGCCGTAAACCAAAGACGAAATTGTAAATTTTACTCCGACCCCAATTATTCGACCCCAATTATTCCTAAACCCATAAGTACTGTAAAACTAAAAGACACCATAAAACCAATGACCCAGGATCTACTATGAGTGAACGATTTCAAGACCGAGTCATATTCGAACGAATCGATAGAGTTGCGATTATCTCTCTTGATCGGCCGGAAAGACTCAATGCCTTCGACGCGGCAATGTATGAGGGCGTCAATGAAGCGCTGGCTAAGTTCGCCAGCGATCCTGATCTATGGGTTGCCATCATTCAAGCCAAAGGCGATCGAGCGTTTAGCGCGGGCGCCGATGTTGGCGCTCTGAATGAAAATGCAAAAAAAGGTGTGAACGCAGCACTGGGTGGATTGAACCTCGACAACCATATGGTGACAAACAAGCCACTTATTGCTGCTGTACATGGGTTTTGTGTTGGTGAAGGGGTTAGCCTGGCGCTTTGCTGCGACATGATTATTGCAGACCCAAAAGCGAGCTTTATTATTTCTGAAGCCAAGGTGGGTACCAATGCTGTTGATATCCCCATTAAGCTGGCGAAGAAAATTGGCTATTCCAAAGCCTTTGCATTTCTAACTCCAGGAGATCCCAAGAGCGCTGATTGGTGTGAGAGGGCGGGTTTTGTAGAAGTAATCAGTGAAGCTGGCCAGGTGCAACAGACTGCCCTCGACGTCGCCCAACGAATCTGTAATGAGAGCGGCCCACTTGCCATACGTGCCCAGAAAGAAACGTTGTGGCGCAGTGTTTTTGAAGACGACGTTAAAGCAAAGGAAGTTGGCCTGTCGATGAGGACTGCCATCCGTCAATCCAGCGACTACAAAGAGGGCCGCGAGGCATTTCTTGAGAAGAGATCACCGGAGTTTAAGGGTACGTAAACCGTCGGCGCATCATAGTCAGAATCTTACAGATACTCGCTGTTGCCACGGTAATACGTGAACTTCGTTAGTTCAGGGTTCGCTGTTCGATGCCAGCAAGGCCGCAGCTTGGCAATAACAGACGAATTTATTTTGGGATCTGATAAGTGTCGACTTCTTGAAGAACTGAAGGGACTACCGCAGTCTTTTCGGACGCGTGGCCGTATACCAAAGGCCAAATTGTAAATTTAACGCCGACCCCAATTATTATGACAATACCTCACACCAATGGCACACTGGCAGCTCACAATTTAGCCTGGAAGACAACTATGCGGCCCCTCCTCCTGTTAATACTAACCTGGCTACTTACTAGCCCAGCGTTAGCCGACCAACATGTACAACACATTGTCAGTGAACAGGCCGCTGCACTGAGGCTGCCGTTTTCAGATGGTGTGCAGGTGGGCAACATCATTTTTATGTCGGGCACGCTTGGTGTTACGCCTGCTGACTTTAAATTGGTCAGCGGTGGGATCACGACAGAAACGCATCAGATTTTTGCCAATATGAAGGCCTTATTAGCATCACAAAACGCATCACTCAGCGACATCTTCAAATGCACGGTGATGATGCGGGATATTGCCGAGTGGCCCAAATTCAATGAGATTTACGTCACCTACTTCCCGGGGGACAAACCGGCCAGGTCTGCCTTTGGTGCAAATGGGCTGGCCTTGGGTGCTGCAGTTGAAATGGAGTGCTGGGCGACGGCAGGTAGCGACTAGGCACCGCGTTCTTTCGTAATCTCCTCGATGGCACCCAGTGTTCGATTCAGCTGATTGTCGTTGACCATAATGTGCAATGACATTCGATTGGCGTCCCAGTCGATCTCTTCGTGGACAACCTCGCGGATGTATATCCGATGGCGTTCCCACAGCATAGCCGACAGCTCTTTGGTATCGACACCTTTCACCTTGAACGAGACAAGCCCTGCACATAGTCTCGGGTCTTCTGAAACAAACAATTCAACACCTGACATGTTTCCAAGCGCCTGTTTTGCGGTTGTCGCCATATGCCTGTCGCGCGCTTCAATGGCGCTGGAGCCAATCGCATTGTGAAAATCGAGCGCCGCATCGATTGATTTGGCTGCTGCATAGTTGGATGACCCATGGGTCTCATACCGCTGCGCCGT
>JABJED010000306.1 GCA_018665025.1 Gammaproteobacteria bacterium | reverse complement strand
GCGTGAAAGCCGGTGGCATGCACGAAGAGTAGGGTGGGTTTAACACCTCGGTAGACCATTCCTCTTTCGAAATACGTCAGCCGGATACCATTGACGACTGCATTTTTTTCAAGGCACTCGAGTTTGTCTGTTGTTTGCATATAAGTTACGGCTCGATTTTTCTAGCTGGCGTCCAAGGGCATTTCATCAATGACCCGCTCCAGTGTTGTTAAGTGTTGTGGGACGGGAAGATGTCCCCCCAATGTTCGCAGGCAAAGGTGGCTAAGTCCCATGGAGTTCCAGTTGGACACCCGGCTTTTCCATTCGTCCTTGCGGGGGCCAACTACCGCAACGCCTGCCTCCTGGCCAAATTCGTCAGGCTGGCGTCCTGTTTTTTCTGCCTCAGTAAATACAGCATCTCTCACCTGGCCAAGGTCTTCCGGGGAGCAGAGCACAAACCAGCCATCACTATGCCGGGCTATCCTTTTTACTACCGGCACTGACGGGATTGAGCGAGCGCCAATCCACATGGGGATCGGCCGTTGTTTAGGTAGAGGGTTTAGGCCTGCACCTGAGATCGTGTGGAAAGATCCCTGGAAATCGATGTCCTCTTCAGTCCAGAGTTTCTTTAAGAGAACCATTTGTTCATCGCACCGCTTACCACGATTGCTAAAGTCCATATTGAGATACTGGTATTCCTGTTCGCTTCCACCGACACCTATACCCAATCGAACCCGCCCGCCAGACAGGTCATCGAGTTCCGCTGCCTGTTTGGCAAAATGAACGGTTTGTCTTACCGGTAAAATGATGACTGAGGGAACCAGTTCGATAGTTGAAGTAATGGCAGCAAGATAAGAGAGCAGCATCATCGGTTCGTGCAGGTATCCGGTTCCCGGTCTCATTATTTGGTCAGGTACCCGAAGGTGCGTCAGTCCAAGGCCTTCGGCGGCTTGCGCGAAGTCCCGGATAGCCGTCAGGTCTCCTTCCATTTCTCGTACCGGCAGGGAAACACCAATGTGCATTCTGGTCTCCAGAGGTTAAGCGTTATACAAGCCGCATACACGCAGCGTTCATCGCGCACGCGGAAAGTATCTATTTTCAGGCGTAATGTGCGGCCATTTATATCAGGTGTTGTTAACTGACTGCGATGATGTTGGGGCCACTGTTTCTAGGGGTTGAATCTTCACAGTTGCGAACAGTTTCGGCTACATGGTACATCGGATCCTTCAGCATCTGTTTCAGCTCATCACTGGCACCAACCCTGTTGAGTGCTTCGTCCATGCAGGCGAGCCACTGGTCTCTTTCTTTTGGCCCGATACGAAAGGGTTCATGGGGATCAGTCAGGCAAACCGTCCCCTTGATGGCCTGATAGACCGGCGGCCCGCCCATCCATCCAGTCAGGTAGGCAGACATCATTCGTTTGATGTGATCCAGGTTTTCTGTGTGCATTGCCCGAATGTCTGTGGCTATTGGCAATTCGTCCATTGCATCAAAGAAGGCGCTTGCCAGATCTTTAATACCCTGGTCGCCCAAAATTTCGTAGGGCGTTTGTGGTTCAGTCGTCTGTGGTTCAGTCATCTACTCTCCAGCCGACCCTGTAAGGTTCGCGGCTTGTCGATCTGTTCACCGAGCAGTTTATGAAAAACTCTTGGCTTTGTCATTGTTATGTCAGTGGTCATATCATCGAGCTTTATTGGCGCAAAATCGGATCCGCATCAAAAAACGAGCAGAAACGACGGTTTTTGATATTCTAGGGTAGATATTAATCAAAGGAAGTAAAAATGGGTGTCTCGATTGGGACGGGTGGGTTCTCTACCAGGGAAGAGGCTAAGTCCATTATAGAAAGCGAGGGTCTGTTCGCCCGGGATGGGGCAATGCAAAGCGGTGACCTGGAAGATGTGCACTGGCACAAGACCAGTCTCAAGATCTATGTGCTGACGGGAAAGTTCGAAACCCGGGATGTCGTGTCGGACCAACTTTTAAATGCCGGAGCAGGAGACCTCATCAGTATCCCGCGGCAAACATTGCATGCGGCTCGGTGTCCTGAGCCTGCGACTTATGTTGTTGGGTTCGAATCCGAAGATGCGGCGAAAAATTTCAAACCGGAATTGCTGGAGGAATTGCCAGAGTCTTAATGCCCGAGACAGCGTTTGCCGTTATGCCGTTTTGGCGATAATCTCTTGTGCGAAGCGGTCAATGGCGACTCAGTACATTACTGACACGTTAGGTACCCATCGTGTATTGGGCGGATCACAGGAGGAATCATGAAAGAAGAATCTATCTTAATTACAGGTGCTGGCAGCGGCATGGGCCAGATGGCAGCGCGATTGTTTGCGGCGCAGGGCTATCCGGTCGCGGCGTTGGATGTAAACGAAAAAGGGCTTCTGGAAACGGCTGAGAACCACCAGAACATCCGTACTTTTAACACTGATGTTACTAACTATGATGCGGTGGCGGCGGTGGTGGACGAAACTGAAGCCAAACTGGGACCTATTAAGCGGGTTTACAACGCAGCTGCAATCATGCCGCTTGGTAAGGTGGTGGACCAGGATATTGAGATTTTCCACCGAGTGATGGATATCAACTACAACGGTGTGGTGAACGTGAGTAAGGCCGTGATGCCCAGGCTATTGGAACGAAACGAGGGAGAACTGGTTAACTTCGCATCGCTCGCCGGGTGGGTACCTATCTTGTACATGGCGGCTTACAACGCCAGTAAGTTCGCAGTTGTTGCGTTTACAGAAGTGCTGGCACACGAACACAAGGATAGTAACGTGAAGGTTTTGTGTGTTTGCCCACCACCGGTAAAAACTCCATTGCTGGATCAGGCTAGGGATACAGTCTGGCCGAAGGTGTTTGATCAGGGTGAGACTATCGAACCCGGGGACGTGTTGGCCGCAATAGACAAAGCAATTGCGCAGGACGAGTTATTCGTATTTCCCGGCAAACAAACCCGAATGGGCCAACGCATGCGCCGTTGGTTCCCCAGCCTTATCTGGAAAAATGTCCACCAAACCGAAGGTTTCTAAAGAGGACGAAGGGAATTAAATTCGAATCCCCGCCGTCCTCTTTATTATTACTCTTGGTTTAAGCTTTTAGGGTTACCGGCAGGTCGGTGATGCCGTGAATGAAGCTGGATGTGAGGTACTTTGGTTCACCCGTCACTTCGATCTTTGAAAAGCGCTTCATGATTTCTTCCCAGATCACACGTAGTTGCATCTCGGCCAGGCGATTTCCTACACAGCGGTGCACACCGTACCCAAAGGCGGTGTGTTGCCTTGGATTCTCTCTGTCGATGATGAACTTATCGGCATTTTCGATTGAGTCGCTGTCCCGATTCCCTGAGATGTACCACATACAGACCCGGTCACCTTTCTTTATTTTCTTGCCACCAAGCTCCGTATCCTGCAGTGCGGTTCGCGCCATGTGTGCAACCGGCGATTGCCATCGAATCATTTCGGGGACCATTTTTGGGATAAGCCCTGGATTTTGAGTTAGCTTTTCGTATTCCGCGGGATTCTGGTTTAACGCCAGCACACCACCGGAAATAGAGTTACGGGTTGTGTCGTTACCACCGACAATCAGTAACAGTATATTACCCAGCAATTCCTGTGGGCTCATGTTGTTGGTCGATTCGTCATGAGCTAGCATCGAGATGAGATCAAACTTCAGGGGTTCGGTTTTTCTTTGATCGTAAAGCTGTTGAAAATAGCTGTGGCATTCAAAAAGGATTTGGAATCCTTCCTCCGGCGTTTCGAAATATTCGGGGTCACCGATGTTCTGGGAAGTATCTGACCACAGGATCAATTTCATCCTGTCTTCCTGTGGAATGTCGAAAAGTGTTGCCAGCATCTGGGCTGTCAGCTCAACGGATACAGAGCGTACCCAGTTGAATTCTTCGCCAATAGGCAAGCCGTCCAATATCTCTCCTGCACGCTCCCGGATCAGCGGCTCAAGATCGACCAGTTGTTTCGGCAGGAACATCGGCGTCACAACCATGCGTTGTGCATCGTGTTTGGGTGGGTCTTCCATGATGAACATGGGTATGGAGAACTCGGTATCCTGATCTGGAATACCGCCGAGGGAAATACCGCCTAGTGTTGCTTTCGAAGAGAAGAGTTCATGGTGTGTATCGACATACATGATGTCTTCGTACTTAGTGACGGACCAGTAAGGGCCTGCCATGCTGTCCGCTGTGTAATGGACAGGGTCTTCTTTTCTTAATCGTTCGAAGTGCGGCCATAGAGTATCGTTGGCAAAGAGCGCAGGATGGACCGGGTCCATCTTGTCCAGAGGTATGCCATATGCGTCGTAATTAGGGTCTATTTTGAATGCTTCAACCATCTCCCTGTTGGAAACCGTCAAGTCCCCTGACCTGGTTCTGCTTACAAGTGCCTTTCGTACTTCGTCACTACTTCCAACGTATTGTGTCACCATCAGTAGTCTCCAGCTGTTGTAATGGGTTAAGACTAAACGGCAGCCTAGTAATTGGCAATTATTGTTGGTCAGAACCGGGCGGAATGTAGGTTGCTTTGATTCAATCGGCGCGGCATTCTGCCTCTTTAAGTAATTATGTTGCGGAGTACAAGAATATGGGTGATCTGAAGCTTGGATTGCAGCTGGGATACTGGGGTGCAGGCCCAAACCCCAAGATGGTCGAAATTGCACAGGAAGCTGAGAAGCTTGGTTACGATGCGCTATTTACTGCGGAAGCCTGGGGCTCGGATGTGTTCACCCCGCTTGCATGGATCGGTGCGCACACAGAGCGCATCAGGCTTGGAACAGGTATCGCCCAGATGTCTGCCCGCGCACCCACCGCAACGGCGATGGCAGCACTAACACTGGATCACTTATCCGGTGGCAGGGTTATTTTGGGTATGGGAGTTTCAGGCCCGCAGGTCGTTGAGGGATGGTATGGAGAACCCTTTGGGAAACCGTTAGCAAGAACCAGAGAGTATGTGGATATTGTTCGTCAGGTTCTTCGCAGACAGGAGCCGGTCACAAACGACGGCGAGCATTATCCACTGCCTTACACCGGTGAAGGTTCCTGGGGTCTGGGTAAACCTCTGAAGTCTATTACCCACCCTTACAGAGAAGACCTGCCGATTTTCCTGGGTGCAGAGGGGCCAAAGAATGTCGAAATGACGGCAGAGATTGCTGATGGCTGGTTACCGCTCTATTACTCGCCCTATCGCCAGGAAGTGTATGCAGACCAGATAAAAGATGCGAAGCCTGGTTTCGAGATCATGCAAGGGATTTCGGTCATCATCAATGACGATGTCGAAGAAGCATTGAAGCCTTTGAAGCAAAACCTTGCACTTTATATCGGAGGTATGGGAGCCAAGTCCCGCAACTTCCATAATGAACTGGTTAAGCGTATGGGTTTTGAGGAGGCTGCGGAAAAAATCCAGGACCTGTTCCTGGCAGGTAAGAAGGATGAAGCCGCCGCTGCGGTTCCGACAGAACTTGCCGATGAGATTTCTCTCGTCGGGTCCGTGGACAGGATCAAAGATAGATTGCAGGCCTGGGAAGATACGCCGGTTACTTCATTGCTGGTATCAACTCGTAGTATAGGTCAGCTAAGGACCTTTGCTGACCTGGTCCTTGGGTCCTGATTTAGAAGTGATGTTTCCGGTCACCTTCGATGCTCCATCCGAACCCGTTTCTATCGAGGAATGGGTTCGGCAAAACCGGGTGGCGATAAACAAGGATTTGAAAGAAACAGGCGTGGTCCTCATTCGAGGGCTCGCAATGCGAGACCCTGGTGACTTCAACAGATTTGTTGCTGCGTTTGGTTTACCGGTGTTTTCGTATCAGGAGTCACTCTCCAATGCGGTTCGCATTAATTATAGCGAGAGGGTGTTTACCGCGAATGAAGCGCCTCCGGAGGTAGAGATCTACCTCCATCACGAAATGGCGCAAACGCCGGTTTCGCCGTCGGTTCTTTTTTTTTGCTGCATCTCAGCCGCGGAGCAGGGTGGGGCGACCCCTGTATGCAGGTCCGACCAGCTCTTCAAAGCTTTTAGAGCCAGTCATCCAAATTGGACGGAACAGCTGGTGGTCAAAGGTCTGCGGTATGTCACACGAATGCCCGCGGTTAGCGATGAGTCATCGGGGCAGGGTAGAAGCTGGTATAGCACCCTGGACGTTAGTGACAAACACGAAGCAGAGAAGAAGCTGGCTTCTATGGGTTACGCTTATACTTGGCAGAGCAATGATGACCTTGAGACACTTTCTCCTGCGTTGCCTGGAATTGTTGACCTAACTAATGGCGCGCAATCTTTCTATCATCAGTTGATCGCTGCCTACAGGGGGTGGCCCGGTGTTCGTGAAAATCCCACAAGTGGTGTCATGTTTGGTGATAAAACTGAAATACCGGTGAGGCTACTTGAGTCGCTGAGCGCCATGGCAGAGAACTACACAACAGATTTGCGGTGGGTCGATGGTGAAATAGCGATAGTGAATAACAGGATGATAATGCATGGCCGTAGGCCATATTCGGGTAATCGAAAAAGGCAGGTGCTGGTGAGTATGGCGCCCTGAGGAAGATGTGATGCTTAAGCTGTTTCATGTGCCAAAGACTCGATCGACAAGAATAATCTGGTTATGCGAAGAACTTGGCGTGCCTCTTGATATAGAGACCGTGTCGTTTTCTTCTGAGTTCAGAATGAGCCCGGAATGGCTCACGAAGAACCCTGTAGGAAAGGTGCCGGTGCTTGAGGACGGTGAACTCTCGATGTTTGAGTCCGGGGCGATGGTGCAGTACATACTGGATCGATATGCTAACGGGCGCCTGCAGCCGATGGCAGGAACGCCGGACCATGCGCTGTATATGCAGTGGTCATGGTTTGGAGAGGCAACTTTCGCTCGCCCCCTGGGTGAAATCGTTAATCACAGGCGCAACTTTAATCCGGAAATTCCCGAGGTCGTTGAAGAAATGGTGAACCGGGCACTGCTTTGCGTTAAGGCCGTCAATGATGCGGTTGAGGGGAAAGAGTTTCTGCTGGGCGAATTTACCGCTGCCGATATTATGGTTGGTTACTCCCTGATGTTATGTAACCAATTGATTCCAAGCCATTCCTACGACGAGGCGAACCAGTACTGGGCACGCTTGTGTCGGATGAACGGCGCTGTTAAAGCGTTTGGTGGCCTGAATCCTGGGTCGCTTTCCCAATAGGCTGCAAAAAATTTTAACAAGTTAAAAAGACTTGAACATGTTAAATATATTCTTTAATATCCCGCAATGAATCTGATGACAGAAAACCGCCTCGCGCGTCGTGCCTCGATGATGGAAGCCGCACGACAGATGATTGCCGAAAAGGGGTACGAGTCGATTACGATTCGTGAACTCGCGGCAGCTTGTCGCGTTAGCGTGCCTACCCTGTACAACCAGTTTGGTGGAAAGGATCAATTGCTGGCTGCCGCTATTGAAGATCATTTTGTAGGTGATCCGGACCAGGTAAAGATCAAGACGAATCTGATTGGCCTTGATCGTATATTCGCTATCCTTGATTTCATCACCTTGCAGTTTCTGCAGGCGCCTGACTTTCACCGGCGGCTGCTTGAAGCGTTTGGCTCCCTCGATTCTATGCAACAGGTCCAGCGAAGTATTACAGCCAGTCTTGCATATGAAATAGGCCAGGAACTCGGCGTGATGCAGGACAGGCGCGAGCTTGAATCATGGGCTGCCCCCGAGCTGCTGGCAGGACAGGTCACTACTGCTTTTATCAGTTCTACTATCATCTGGGGAAGCGGAATTATTAAAGAGAACCAGCTGACGGCTGCTGTTCAGTATGGGACGGGTCTTGTATTGGCTGGCGTAGTAACCGGTGACAATGTACCTCTGGTTCGGCAAAGGATTAAAGCGGCTCAGGAGCTGTTACGCGATTCACAGAAACTTTCATCGAAAGAACAGCCGCATCCGGACAGCCCACAAGTAGAAAAGGTGCAAGCAGACTAGTTTTCGATTTTTAACGTATAACCTAAATAGACCCATAAGGAGCTTAACCATGTCACAGCCATTTCCGAGTCATCCCAATCTTGAGGGTGGGTTTGCGCCTATTCATATGGAGTGTGATGCGCCAGACCTCGTCGTAGAGGGTGAAGTGCCGCAGGAACTCCGTGGTGCGTTCTTCCGAAACGGGCCTAACCCACAATTCGCGCCAAGGGGTGAATATCACTGGTTTGGTGGCGACGGTATGGTTCATGGGTTTTACATCGCGGATGGGAAAGTAAATTATAAAAACCGATACGTACAATCCGTTAAGTTTAAGAAGGAAATCGAGGCAGGCCGTTCCCTGTTTGGCGCCTTTAATCCCATGGAGAACGATGAAAGTGTGATGGGTCTCGAGACTGATGGCCTGGCAAACACAAACATTGTCTATCATGCGGGCAAACTGTTGGCGCTGGAAGAGGCCCACGCGCCGTTTGAGCTTGATCCGATGACACTGGAATCAGTGGGTCCCCATACTTTCGGTGACAAGCTTGTTGGGCCTATGACAGCCCACCCGAAGATAGACCCTGAAACCGGTGAGATGCTTTTCTTTGGCTACAATGCAGATGGGATGATATCGGAACACATGTCATTCCATGTAGTGAACAAAGACGGAAACCTGGTGCGTTCAGAAACCTTCAAAGCGCCTTATGCCGCCATGGTTCACGATTTCATGGTGACCCGTGAACACGTCATCTTTCCTATCATGCCGCTGACCGGCTCTATGGAGCGAGCTATGACCGGCGCGCCCGTTTATGCCTGGGAGCCGGAGAAGGGCGTTCACATCGGCATCATGCCAAGGAACGGAACTGTTGATGATTTGCGCTGGTTCCAGGGTGACCCTTCGTTTGTTTTCCACCCAATGAACGCGCATACAGACGGAGACATTGTGACCTGTGACGTTTGCGAATTTGAAGAAGCGCCGTTATTCCCAATGCCTGATGGAACGCCTGGCGACCCTGCCAAGGCTATTCCCCGGCTGACTCGTTGGACCTTTGACCTGGCCAAGAATACGAATGATTACAAATGGGAACGTTTGGATGATATGGCGTGTGAATTTCCGCGTCTTGATGAGCGATACACGGGGGCGAACTATCGCTATGGTTACTTTGCGGCTGATAAGAATCCGCAGTTTAAAGTTGGTGGCTTTAATGCCATCGGCCGACGTGATCATGAGACGGGTAAGGTTGAGCTTCATGATGTTGGTGAGGCTTGTGCGACCAATGAGCCGATCTTCGTACCGAGATCAGCTGATGCCCCAGAAGGTGATGGCTTCCTGTTAGCCAATGTCTACGACGCGAACCGGAAGGCGAGTCACCTGGTCATTCTTGATGCACAGAATGTATCGGGTAAACCACTGGCTAAAGCCTATCTGGATCACCGCGTTCCATTCGGCTTCCACGGTAACTGGGCCCAGGACGTCGCCTAAGCAACGCTAAAAGGATAACGCGAAGTAAAGGAGACGGAGGGAATAAGGGTTTAACTCCCTCCGTCCTCTTTAAATGTAGTCGCGCTTTAACAGGTGTGCGGTGGATAAGCGCTGGCTTAGCGCATTTCTGTAAACTGCCCGTCTTGCCATTGTTGCCTAAGAACAAACTTCTGGATTTTGCCGGAACCGGTTAATGGAAAGTCTTCTATGAGGAACCAGTTCTTTGGGGTTTTCTGGGGAGACAGATGTTCTCGCAGGTACGCAAATAATTCTTCTCTGTCGGGCCGCGCGCCGGGCGCCGCACGGATAAAGGCGCCGACAATCTCGCCATACCTGTCATCGGGCAACCCAACAATGGCAACTTCACCGACGGTGGGGTGGCGAAATAGCAGTTCCTCCAGTTCTCTGGGGTAAATGTTTTCACCACCGCGAATAATCATGTCCTTGAGGCGGCCTTCTACTTTGCAGTAGCCACGTTCATCCATGGAACACAGATCACCCGTATGCAGCCATCCATCTTCATCGATGGTCTTCGCGGTGGCCTCCGGCATGTCGAAATACTCATGCATAACGTGATAGCCGCGTGTGCAATATTCACCCAGTTCACCAATGGGGACAGTCTCGCCTGATTCGGGATCGACGATTTTTATTTCGACGTTAGGCATCGGGCCACCCAAAGTCAGTGCTTTATCGTCCTGATTGTCGTCAGGGCGAGTCATGGATGCGACCGGGGAACATTCGGTTTGACCGAAAACGATGGTGAATTGCGCGCCGAGTTCTTCTTCGAACCGCTGCACCAGTGCTGCCGGAACAGTTGAGCCACCGGACGTCATAGTATGGATTGAAGAGATGTCGCGCTTTGAAAATTCAGGATGTTCCAGCATACCAATGAGCATTGTAGGTACCCCGACCAGTGCGTGCGCTTTATAGGTCTCAATCAATTCAAGGGCCAGTCCAGGCTCAAAGGTTTCAACAACAAGCTGGGTACATCGTTTTGAGATCGCGCCCAGGACACAAATGACACAACCAGCAGTATGGAACAACGGCATCATCGTGACCCATATGTCGCCATTGTTGACCTTCATACGATCCAGAGTGTGGTGGCCATTGTTGACCAGACCGCGGTGGTGCAGGAGGGCTCCTTTTGGAAACCCTGTTGTCCCGGAAGTGTACTGGATCATGGTGGCATCCGAGGGGAGAACCTCGGGCAATTGAACATCGCTGTCAGCTGAGTCCAGGAACTCCTCCCATTGATCAAACCTGATGATCTCTCGCAGTTCCGGACAGTCATCTTTTACCTGATTGACCGAATCGAGCATTTTGTTGCCGCGGTACTCCGGCGTCACCAGTATCCCCGCACTTCGTGATTGTTTTAGTACGTATGCCAATTCATCGGGTCGATAGGCAGAATTAACCGTTACCAGAATTAATCCGGCGATGGCAGCGCCGAATTCGACCAGTACCCATTGGGGTGTGTTTTGAGACCAGATGGCAACACGCTCGCCGGGTTGAAATCGAGTCGCCAATGCCAACGCGATACGCTGGGCGTCGATGTACATTTCCTGATAGGTCCACTCGCGTCTTAAGGCTGGATCTTCATGACCAAAAATAATGGCGGTGCGATCGGGAACCTCGGTAGCAGCCCCTTTGAGCAGACCGCCAATAGTCTGTTCGAGCACAGGCGGTTCTGTCGGCCCTGTGGTGACTGAGAGTTTCGTTGTCATAGAACTTCCAGATTGACGTAAGGCATGATGCTATCAGAAAACTGCGCAGTGGAGTTCAACAACTAAACTCTTTAGCACCTGCCAGACTTGAGGGTACGAAAAACAAACCGAGCTCTATAAAGATCGTCCAAGTCCGGCAATCGACGAATAGCTCGACGAATAGCTCGACGAATAGCTCGACG
>JABJED010000046.1 GCA_018665025.1 Gammaproteobacteria bacterium | reverse complement strand
TTTTTTAAGGTCGTTAAGCGACTTCAGTCTATTCATGAGAAACGGCGGAACAACCGCCAGAATAGGTGAAGCCCAGATAAGCTCGACATTAAACTCGGTGCGTCCTTCATGGTTATCGATGTGAAAAGACTCGGCATCCCGGATCGGCCAGCCGACCCGTTGCCTGCCATCTTGTAGTAATAGTAAACAGCGATTGCCCCAGGCGTGTTCCGGCACGCCGTCATCGTGCGCGTAATAAAACATGTAGTGACCGTGCATTGGCATGAGTTGGTTTTTCGGTTCCCAGCCAAGGGCAGCAACGTTTTGCATGTCTTGGACCAGTCGGGGGGATACGACCTGTTTCGGGCTACTAGGGGTCAGTGGTAGTACTTCGTAGGCATCGTCAACGATTCCTGTTACCGGAACGCTACCTGAAAATTCAAATAGATCAGCAGGACTAGAGTTAAGTGCTTCGCAGAATTCGAACAGCATTGTGACAGTCAGTCGACGTAAACCATTTTCCAGCCGATGAACCTGTGTCGTACTGGTGCCCAGTCTTTCTGCAAGCGCAGTGATAGTTAAGCCTTGTTGTAGACGCAGGCGCTTTAATTGTGTGGGCTCGAATGTTTCCATTTTAATACCTTGCCTGACTAATTGAGTGGAATATTACTCTTTTGGTAATGTTTTGTGTCTTTCTTTTTTCACAGCGTCATAAATAGTACCAATATGGTTGTGGCAAACTGGATTCAGGTACAGAATGGACCCTTTATCGATAACGATAAACTAAGGTAAACCAGACTTGAAGAGATTATCACCTTCGGTGGTCCGTACTTTAGGGGTATTGCCGGGTTTATTTCAGGCAGCAGTATTGCTAACGAAGCCGAGAAGCCGATGCGGAGCTGAGTTTTCATACACGCTATGATTTGTGACTAATAGAAGAGAAGTAGAAGTAGAAGTAGAAGTAGAAGTAGAAGTAGAAGTAGAAGAAGGAGATGATCATGCTAATTCAATTAATCAGCCTAATACTGGGATTGTTGTTGGGGTTCGGCGCGATGGCACAGTCGCAGCCGTATTCTGTTCCGGTAGACAGTGATTATCCAAAAAATGTCTACTGGGGCGATACGCACCTACACACTCGTAATTCCGCTGACGCCTATTCTCTGGGGAATTTAAACCTTTCTCCTGCCGATGCCTTTCGCTTTGCACGTGGTCAAGAGCTGATTGCTCACAATGGGATGCGCGTGCAGCTTCGGCGCCCCCTGGATTTTCTGGTAGTGTCTGACCATGCAGAGTACCTCGGTGGCTTTTATCGATTTAATGTTGATGATGCGCTTATCAGGGGCACTGATGTGGCTAACAAGTGGCAGGGCTTTGTTGACGCCGGTGAGATATCGAAAGTCTATGCGACCTTTGTCGCCAGCATGGACGATCCGGAAAATAATCCGCCATTACCTGAATCTACCCGTCGCGCCATTTGGGAAGATGTCGCGTTAACGGCAGATGAGCATAACAAGCCAGGCCGGTTTACGGCTTTCACCGGTTACGAATGGACGGCGATGATTGAGGGCAACAACCTGCATCGTGTGGTGATCTACCGTGATGGCGCCGAAAAAGCCAAACAACTACCGCCGTTTTCTGCGCAGGATTCACTGGACCCCAGAGAGCTCTGGAAGTCATTGGCACGCTATGAGGAGGCAACCGGTGGTGAAGTGATGGCTATTGCTCATAATGGCAATATTTCCAACGGCATGATGTTCCCCAGTGTTTCTGTTGATGGTAAAAAAATTGATCGGGCCTATGCGGAATTACGCGCGCGATGGGAGCCGATATATGAAGTATCCCAGGTAAAGGGAGACGGGGAGTCGCACCCGACGCTGTCGCCGGATGATGAGTTCGCCGATTTTGAAAATTGGGACTGGGACAACATAGGCCGTACCGAGGCCAAAGAAGACTGGATGCTAAAACATGAGTATGCGCGCGGTGCTTTGAAGCTGGGTTTGGAATACGAGCAATCTTTGGGTGTTAATCCCTTTAAGGTTGGATTGATCGCAAGTACGGATGGCCACAATAGTATTTCCACGCCGGAAGAAGATAATTTTTTTGGCAAATTCCCGGAATCAGAACCCGGTCCAGAACGACTTGAAAATATTTTGGCCGGCCGCCTGTGGCAAAATTGGCGAATAGTCGCGTCGGGATACGCGGCGGTCTGGGCGCAGGACAACACCCGCGAAGCGATTTTCGATGCGATGAAACGTCGCGAAGTTTATGCCACAACAGGGTCACGAATTTCCGTTAGATTCTTCGGTGGCTGGTCCTATGAGGCCGATGACATTTATCACGCTAATTATCTTGATAAGGCGTATGGCCAGGGCGTACCTATGGGTGGTGATCTGACTGCCGGCCCCGCGGATAAGGCTCCAAATTTCATCGTCTTAGCGGCCAAAGATCCTGATGGTGCGAACCTGGATCGTGTTCAAATCATTAAAGGCTGGCTTGATGAGAATGGACGCTCACACGAAAAGGTTTACGACGTTGCATGGTCAAAGCATCGTAAAATCGATGCTGAAACTGGGCGCTTGGAATTGGTAGGCAACACGGTTGATACTGAAGCAGCGACTTTTGATAACACTATTGGCGCGACTCAACTCGCGACGGTTTGGCAAGACCCTGACTTTAACTCTAATACAAGAGCGTTCTACTATGTAAGGGTTCTGGAAATACCCAGACCGCGCTGGACAACCATCGATGCTGCATACTTTGACCTGGAAATTCCAGAAGGTGCGCCAGAATCTATCCAGGATCGTGCGTATACTTCACCAATCTGGTACACCCCCTAACCTTAAAAGAAACTCGCCTTATGATGAATGTCAGAAATTTAATTCTATTGTCTTGTGTAAGCTCGTACGCTTTCGCTGCTGTGGCTGATGGCAAGCCATACTCAGTTCCCGTTGATGCGGACTACCCAAAAAGTGTCTATTGGGGTGATACCCATCTGCATACCCGTAACTCGGCGGATGCCTATTCCCTTGGCAACATGAATCTGTCGCCCGCAGATGCCTTTCGTTTCGCACAAGGTCAGGAATTGATCGCTCATAATGGCATGCGGGTTCAACTCCGCCGTCCGCTGGATTTTCTTGTGGTTTCAGATCACGCCGAATATCTGGGCGGCTACTATCGATTTAATGTCGGTGATTCGCTGGTAACAGAAACGTCGGCAGGAAAGCAGTGGCAGGGTTATCTGGAAGAAGGAGACCCTGTAAAATTGATCGCCGCGTTTACTGCGAGCATGTCCGACCCGGAAAACAACTACCCTTTTCCTGAAAAAGTACGGCGCCTTATCTGGGAAGATGTCGCCATCACGGCGGATGAACATAACAAACCCGGCCGGTTTACGGCGTTCACGGGATATGAGTGGACCTCAATGATTGAAGGCAACAACCTGCACCGGGTTGTTGTTTATAAAGATGGGGCAGACAAGACCACACAACTGCCACCTTTTTCAGGTCAGGACTCCCTGGATCCACGAGAACTCTGGAAAGCGCTAGCACGTTATGAGGAAGCCACCGGAGGAGAGGTCATGGCGATTGCCCATAACGGCAATATTTCCAATGGCATGATGTTCCCCAGTGTTTCCGTCGATGGTAAAAAAATCAATCGAGCCTACGCTGAGCTTAGAGCCAGATGGGAGCCGATTTATGAAGTATCGCAGGTCAAAGGTGATGGTGAAGCACATCCTACGTTGTCTCCAGATGATGAGTTTGCAGATTTTGAGACCTGGGATGCGGACAACATCGGTCGTACTGCGGTGAAAGAAGATTGGATGTTAAAACACGAGTACGCTCGTAGTGCTCTAAAGTTAGGTTTGGAATACGAAAAGTCTTTAGGGGTTAATCCTTTCAAAATTGGCCTGATCGCAAGTACCGATGGACACAACTCGATTTCAACGACCGAAGAAGATAATTTTTTCGGTAAATTCCCTGAATCAGAGCCTGGACCGGAGCGTATGGAAAACGCAATGGCGGGGGATCAGTTGTGGAAGAACTGGCGTATTGTTTCGTCGGGTTATGCCGCGGTCTGGGCCAAAGAAAATACCCGCGAAGCGATTTTTGACGCGATGAAACGGCGAGAGGTCTACGCCACTACTGGTTCGAGAATAGAGGTTCGGTTTTTTGGCGGGTGGGCGTTTGAGGAAAACGATATCTTCAGCCCTAACTATCTTGACCGCGGATATAGCGCTGGGGTCCCGATGGGAGGTGATTTGACAGAAGCGCCAAAAGACACTGCGCCTTCGTTCATGATAGCCGCCGTCAAGGATCCGAATGGTGCAAACCTTGATAGGCTGCAGGTCGTAAAAGGTTGGCTCGACAAGAAAGGTGAGCTCCGTGAACACGTCTACGATGTTGCCTGGTCGGGAGAGCGAGAGCTAGATGCTGAATCAGGCAAGTTGCCAACTGTCGGCAACACGGTCGATGTAGAAAGTGCGACTTACGCAAATACTATTGGTACCGCGAGTCTTGCGACTGTCTGGCAGGATCCTCAATTTGATCGAAAAGAGCGGGCATTCTATTACGTGAGAGTGCTTGAAATCCCCGTGCCCCGTTGGACAACCTACGATGCCGCTTATTTTGATATCGATACGCCTGACGACGCACCGGACAGCATTCAGGACCGCGCCTACACCTCGCCGATCTGGTATACCCCATGACATTGTCCGGATGGGCTCGCGCAGTATTGCGCGAGCCCATCACTTACTTCCTTGTCTTCGGGTTAGCGCTTTATCTTTCTTATGGTTGGTTGAACCCTGATGATACGACGAATAGTCGAGTAATTAGTGTCGATCGCGATTCGCTCATGCGATTCATTCAGTTTCGTACTCAGTCATTCACGGACAATGCAGGTGAGAAGTTAGATAGCCTGTCTTCCGACGCGCTTGCCGACATTATTGCCCAATACATTCAGGAAGAGGCGTTGTATCGCCAGGCAATGGCGTATGGCATGGCCAAGGATGACTATGTCATCAAACGACGCATGGTGCAGAAGATGGAGTTTCTCGCGGAGGGCACAACACCAGGGGTCACATCACTGACAACCAGTGAGCTTGAGGCTTACTACGAGGAGCATCGTGAAGACTACAAAGTTCCGGCTGCGGTTACATTTACACATGTGTTTTTTAGTGCTGACCGGCATGGCAACGCCGTGGATAAACTCGCGCAGGAAACACTCGGTATATTGACTGAGAACCATGTTCGATTTGATCAAGCGCCGAACTATGGAGAAAGGTTCCCCTATCAGCTCAACTATGTCGAACGTACGCAGGAAGAGGTCGCGAGTCATTTTGGAGAGGAGATGGCGCAAGTGATCTTTAGGCTCCAACCGGATAGGGCGCGTTGGCAAGGACCGGTTCGTTCAGAGTTTGGCATGCATCTGGTGCTGTTAACGCGCGCCGAGGCGGCAAGAATTCCTCTCCTGCAAGAGGTCCGGGATCAATTGGCTAATGAGCTCCAGCGGCGCCGTGAAGTTGAACGGAAACAGAAGGCTATCGATGAGTTGATCGGTGGCTTTGAGGTTAGGCTGAGTCCGGAATTTGAGGGCGTGTCCGAACGCTAAATGTCCGCATGACCCGTCTCCTTATTGCTTTTCTGTTATTTTTTCAAGTTGGCGTAGCCTATAGCCATGATGGCAGGCCTGTTTATCTTGAGGTTAACCAACTTTCCGATACCGAATACGAACTTGCCTGGCGCATACCCTCTACTATCGAGCCTATGAATTTGCCTGCCATTTATCTCGAGGGGGCCTGTAACGAAAAAAAGGCACTGTCTGTGACGACAGGGCTCCTTGGCAAGCGTCTTTACGAGTGCGTAGAACGGGATGTTCCACTACAGATAGGCTTATATTTCCCGCGTACTAACCCTTCGTTGTCGAGTATCGTGCGTATTGAACGAAACGGCTTTCCATTCAGATTCTTGCACGCAGGTCCCGGTGTGACAGTGATCAAGATTCCATCTTCGATCAATGACAACAGTCTGTTTTCGGAGTACGGGAAGCTGGGTGTTGCTCATATCCTGGGCGGCTACGATCATCTGCTATTTCTTTTATGTGTTGTGTGGCTAGCCTTCACTTTCAAGCGAATCCTGTTGGCGGTTACAGGCTTTACCATTGCGCATTCGATAACGCTGGGGCTCGCAGCGCTGGGCATTGTCACGCCTGCGATAGAGCCGACAGAAGCGTTGATTGCACTCAGCATCATCTTTGTCGCAGCGGAACTCGCGCGACAGAAACGGGCGTCGTTGACCTGGCGTTATCCTGTCGCTGTTAGTTCAGTTTTTGGGCTACTACATGGGTTCGGTTTTGCGAGTGTGCTGAAAGAGATCGGTCTACCGAACAACGATGCACTAATGGCTTTGTTTGCATTCAACCTTGGGGTCGAGGCCGGGCAATTATTGTTCATTGTGGCATTGATCGTATTGCTTTGGAGTGTTCAGAAAGCCAGTGCCGATAAGTTTGATCTGTCGGGACCCTCATCTCAGCGATTGAGTGGTTATGTCGCCGGTATCTTCGCAACGTTTTGGTTTTTTGAGCGGCTGGCAACGTTTGGTTAGCTTCCAGGGTTGCAAAGACGTTGGCTAGTGTCCTGCGTAGACCCTTTGGTATTGGGATCATGATCAATTCAATCTGCATGTCATCGAGCTTTGGCACCCATCAGAGTGAATTATTATTCTGGAAGATAGGCGCGAAGCGTCAAACAGGGTTTTTGTCGTAAAGGGCACTCGCTGAAAATTTCAGCGGCTTAATGGCGATTAAAAAATAAGGCATTGGCTGGCGCTGATCAAAGGGTCGGGCGAGGCGACACACGCTTTATCAGGTGTGCGCGCGAGATATTGATGCGAATCAAACAATGCAATATTCTGACAAATATAGAATCCCAAATAAGCCTGTGTCACTTTGAGACGTTTAAACGCATAGTCCCTTAAATGCACAGTCTCTTAAACATATAGGCCCATTTCAGCTGTTGTCTGGCAGCTCTTTAATATAGAGGTCCTGCTTGCTATAGGGAATCTCAATGCCTTCTTCGCCGAGAGTTTTGTAGATTCTCATGTACAACTCATGAGAGATACGTCCCTTGTATTCTGGGTGTTCGATCCATACCAATAGATCGAAGTCGACACTTGATGCACCAAAGCCGCGCAGTCGCATCCTTGGCATCGGATCGATGCAGACCTCCTGGTGAGCTACTGCAAGATCGGTCAATACCTCGCATAGACGATCTAGATCAGTCCCGTAGGCAACGCCAACGGCGATACTTACGCGCATCTTTAAGTTGGGTCCACCGCTCTCGTTGACGATCTTCGCACTCGCAATGACGCCGTTCGGGATGGTGATCTCAACATCGGCACGAGTCAGTAGCCGGGTACTTCGCAAGCCGATTGCAGAGACTTTGCCGCGTTCACCGGTGTCAAGATTGATATAGTCACCGAGCTTATAGGGCGCATCAGCAACAATGAAGAAGCCTGAGAACAAGTTTGCCAGTGAATCCTTGGCAGCAAACCCTACGGCGATACCAACGATACCGGCTGAAGCAAGCCAACCAACCGGATTGATCCCCCAGATAAGCAAGAGTATGTAACCGCTGACAAGTATCGTGATCAATTTCACTGAAAGATCAATCAACGGCACGGTACGAGGCTCAATCAAATTGTATTTATTTCCCGCGCCCAGCGTATCCAGTACTATCGTCGAAATCCTTAGTACGGCGAGCATCCAACTGACGACGATAAGAGAAAGTAGCAGCTTGACGATAAGTTGAGTACCAAATGGCAGCTGTGCCGTGGTAACGGCTAGTGATAAGCCAAAGTACATGACCGTTACGAAAACTGGCTTACGCATGTGCTGCAGGATGTGATCATCGACCAACGAAGAAGTCATTGCCGACAGACGAACGAGGCTGCGGAAAATAACGAGACGAACCACTAACGCGAACGCGTAAAACACAGACGCCACAATCGCGGCTTGCAAGATTGGAAACTGGGTGCTGACTTCCCATAGCGGGAGCAGGCTATCTGGCAACCATTCAACCACTGTCGGCATTTTTTCGTCCAGGGGTTGAATCGGTGCTGTTTGAGTCTCTGTGGCTGCTATTTGGGAGGTTACTTCCATGACCCTGTAATATCGCAGTTGTCTTCAATCAAAGCAACGTGTCTCAGAATCTTACTGCTTTTCGAGGGATGTAAACATAATGAGACACACGCTTGTTCAGGCTTATGCCTGGCGAGCAATACCTGACCGCGACTGTAGTGATTGGCTCGATGGTTTATCCGCGAGGTATTTAAGCGGGAGGTGGTTAAACGGGAGGTGGTTAAACAGGAGGTGGTTAAGTCTGAGGGAGCTTGTCCCTCCTGATGGAGAGAGTATGCCTTGCCGAAAGTAGAAGGTTGGTGCGGACCGAAGTGTCGGCTGACCGGATGAGCACCATCAGGGGCCTGAATAGGGACTGTTTATGGCAATTTCCTACGTTTCATTGACTTAATCAGGTATTCTCGGCGTCCCCGGAATCGATGTTTTCAAGCGCTATGAACCTGGAAAATATCCTGCTCGAGATTGACCCGCCTTTGGCATTGATCACCATCAATCGACCAGAAAAGCACAATGCCATTTCTCTAGCGGTGCTGGCTGAGCTTCACCATGCAGTTGATACCGCGGCCGCTGATGAAAGTGTACGTGTGATTGGTATTACCGGTGCCGGTGGTCGCGCATTTGCTTCCGGATCTGATTTGAACGAAGTCGCTAACAGGGATCTACAAAAGGCAATGGAACCCATTGTTCAGGGGCTTGCTGCCAAGATGGAGAGTTTGTCGATTCCTACCATCGCCATAATTGATGGGATTTGTATGGGGGGTGGATTAGAGATTGCGCTCGGTTGCGATCTTAGGGTGTGTACACCACTGAGCTATTTTGCAACGCCAGAGGGTAAGTTGGGTATTATCCCTGGTGGCGGTGCAACGGCGCGGCTGCCTCGTCTAGTGGGTAAAGGCTGGGCAATGGAGATGATGTTGATGGGTGAGTCCATTGACGCCGAACGCGCCCAACAGATCGGCCTGGTAACCCGTATTGTTGAGCCAGAGGCGCTGATGGAGCATGTTCGTGGTATGGCGAACCATTTAGCTGAGTTTGCGCCTTTTGTGCCTCACTTCATGAAAGCGATGGTTCATCAGGGAATGGAAGGCAGTCTGGCATCAGCCCTTGCAATGGAAAAATTTGCCCAGGGCGCTCTTGTTCAAACCGAAGATAAAACCGAAGGTATCAATGCGTTTCTCGAAAAGCGAAAACCCACGTTCAAAGGTAGATAAACATCCCAATGTGAGGTTCAACACATTCTGCGGGATTTTCGTTGGTTATTTGCACTTCAGTATTTTTTTTGCAAAACGTCTATGTGGCGCCGTTTAAAGCCATGTTTTCCGGCATAGCGCTCTGAAAAGTGTTTTTTGGTTATTACCTGGCAACATTGTTTTTAGACTCAGCGTTATTAGACTCAGCGCTATTTGATTCGCCGGGAAATCAACTGGATAATCTTGTCAGTAGATGATTCGGTAGTACACGATGAAAACAATAGCTCGGACTCTTATATTAATCGCTTTGACGACGGTCTATCTGACTTCTGCGGCCTCAGCCGATGAGTCGAGTACGACCGCAGCCAGTATTGATCCTGCCGGGGTAAAATACCAACTGCAATCACATTTCGGCGATCTAGACGAAATCGCTACTCGAGGCATCCTGCGGGTTCTTGTTACCCACAGCAAAACAGACTTCTTTTTCGATCATGGGCGGATCAGGGGGGTTCAGGCAGAGTATGTGCAGGAATTTCTGAAAAAATTGAACCATGGTAGAACGAATAGATTTCACGCCAGCGAATCCAACCGAATCATCCCTCAGTTTGTACCGGTAGCGTTCGATGAACTAATCCCATCATTGTTGGCTGGTAAAGGCGACATCGCGGCAGCGTTTCTAACGATGACCCCAGAGCGCGAAGCTGCCGTTGATTTTATTAGCCCGCAGGGTCGCTTCGTCGATGAGATTCTAGTCGCCCATAAAGATGCAGAACCCATTGAACAACTCGCCGACCTTTCTGGTCGCACAGTCTACGTTCTAAAGGGCAGCAGCTACGCCTCGCATCTACTTGAATTGAATGAAGCGCTTGAAATCGTCGATCTACCACCAGTCAACATGATCAATACCGACGCTCAATTGCTGACCGAAGACATACTCGAACTCGTTAATGCCGGCATTATTGACTACACAGTTTGTGATGACTTTAAAGCCAGCCTATGGTCGAAGGCACTTCCTGACATTCGGATTTATCCGGATATTCGGATTTCGTCAGGTCAATCGGTCGGCTGGGTGGTTAGACCCAATTCTCCTCAGCTGACAGCAGCCTTAGACACTTTTTCGAAGGACGTAAAAAAAGGTTCCTTCCTTGGCAACCTTCTGTTCAATAAATATTACGCTTCGACTCAGTGGATCGATAATCCACTAGCGCAGACAGAGCGAGATAAGTTCAAGCAGATCATTCATCTGTTTCTTCGGTTTGGCGAGCAGTATCAATTTGATCCGCTGGCCCTTGCGGCTCAGGGGTATCAGGAATCACGATTCGATCAATCTCTAACAAGTCATAGGGGTGCCGTCGGTGTGATGCAGCTGATGCCGAGCACAGCCAAAGACCCTAATGTTGGTATCCCGAATATCCATGATATCGAAAACAACATCCATGCGGGCGCCAAGTACATGAATTTCCTTCGCAATCGATACTTTTCGGATGACGCCATTACCCCTATCAATCAACGTTTGTTTGCCTGGGCTGCCTACAATGCAGGACCGGCGAATATCAGCCGTGTCAGAACTGCCGCCGAAAAAAATGGACTGGATCCAAATGTTTGGTTTAACAACGTAGAACATATGGCGGCGAGCAAGATTAGCCGCGAACCCGTCAGATACGTTGCCAACATCTATAAATACTATACGGCCTATCGATTGATAGAGGATCAGGCAGCTAGTAAATCTGCAGCAATGAAAAAATTTCAATCTTCCGACGAGTAAGAAACTCAGGTTTTTACATTGTGTTTTAGTCAACATTCATAGTATCGGTCACGGAAAACCGATCAGCCTACGCCGACACTGAGAATAGGTGTGTTATCTATACGTAAAATCGGCAGGTATTTCGGGCATGCTCAGCGGTCCGGGGTTCACAACCTGGGTGCAATTGTAATGCGGAGAAAGTTTGAAACTGGCCGAAATTTACAACCATAAACGCTTAGGCAAGTCTGAACTTTAAGAAGCTGGTGCGCCAGTGAAACCGGATGGGAAGTGACAAATGGAAAAACTAAAAGTACTGACGGCAAACCGAATACACACGATGGATCAAGGTCGGCTACATGCTAATGCAGTCGCGGTCGCAGAGGGCAGGATTGTGTCTGTTGGCACACTTGAATCCTTGCAACCCTGGTTGCGTCGCATACCTCACGAAATTGACGATACCTTCAAGAATCGCATTATTCTCCCCGGGTTCATCGATCCGCATACTCACCTGCGCTTGTCTGGCACATACATGGGTTTAAATTATGTGGGGCCGATTGATTCGACGGACCCACAAGGTAGATCGGTGCCCAGCCTGGCAGACCGCGATGCGGTGATTGCGCGTCTGAAGTCACTCGTCGACAGCCGTAACGACAACGGAACTTCAGAGGCCAATCATCCTCTGGTCGCATGGGGCTATGATCCGGGGATGCAGGGCGGTCATCTTGACCGAAAAATGCTTGATGCGATATCGACAGAAGTTCCAGTATGGGTAATGGCGTATGCCCCCCATATTATTTATACCAATACGCCGATGATTGATCAGATTGGTGTTGATGATGACAGCAGAATTCACGGATTAGGCCGATACCCTGATGGTTCCTTGAATGGTTGGTTTATTGAAACAGCTGCGACTGCGGTTGCATCGCGTCCAGTGCGAGATCAGCTTTATGCTAACGGATTTGGTCGGGCTGCGTTGGCGTTGCAGGGGCAGGTTGCCGTCAATAGTGGCGTGACGACGACCGCTGATATGATATACGGAATCCAGTCATTCGACACAGAGTGGGATGACCACGCGGAAGCAATCGCCAATGGAAAGCTGCCGCTACGGATGTTTTTGGTGCCGTTTGAGCCGACTTTACGCAAGCGATATGGAGATGATTTCCTTAGTTTCTATCAGACCATGGCCGCAAAATCGACGGATCGATTGGCTGTGCATGGTGTCAAATATGTTAATGACGGATCCTACCCATCAATGACACTGCGCTTGAACTTCCCCGGCTATCTTGACGGTGAAGAAGGC
>JABJED010000305.1 GCA_018665025.1 Gammaproteobacteria bacterium | reverse complement strand
TTCCTTGATCCCTGGTTGAATGTCCCTGTTAAATTTCCTATCCTCCTGCCCGAAAGCACTTCCAAATTGTGAAGCTGGCGCCCCATCGAATGTAGCGCAAACAGTATTAACTCCAGTGAGTTAGCTACCCGCCGGGACTCGGGCAGCTCGCCATACAAGGATTTAGTTTAGACAGCACTAAAAGCCAAGGCGCCGTGTTGGCCTTTAGCGAAGAAAAACCCACAGCCTTATTAGAACAAACTAGATATTGGAATAGAGTTTTATGGACGATTTAGAAATACTAAAAAAATTACAAGCCGAGACTGCACCCTGCGGCGAAATTTTAGGATTACAGTGCCTCAGGTTCCAATCAGATCCCCCTGAAATAGAAATCGAATTCAACGCAAAGTTCGAGTTTACCCATTCTGACGGGCAAGTCGTACAAGGCGGTTTTGTTGCAGCGATGTTAGATGCGCCGATGGCTCACCTGTTGATGGGGCTTCATACGGAAAAAATCATACCAATGACTTTGGATATTAATGTCAGTTACTTAGCGCCATCGCGGCCGGGAAAATTGAATTGTGTTGCTGAAGTCGTGCAGCTTGGAAAAAGCACAGCCTTCATGGCTAGTCGACTTTATCAACAACAAAAACTGGTCGCCACGGCAACCTCAACGATAAAAATAATTCCTGTTGCATAACTGACAATGACAAACCTGGGCCACCCATTACGGTGTTGCGGGACAACTGGTACTAAATCAGTATTCAGGCCATTGGCGTAATTTTCCTGTCAAATCGCCTATTCTCCAGCCCGAAAGCACTTCCAAGTTGTTCTGAATGGATAGCCGCGCCGGATTCAAACCCCGGTGACGTCACGCGAATGTCGGTTCGATTCTAATGCTTAGTGCCCTATGAATTAGCCTTTAGGCCCAGGGCATCTCACACTTTGACGCACGCCCTCTTTTTCGCGTTGCATCAGACAGGTGACACCAAAATCTTTGAACCGGACGCTGTCTCGACCAATATCGAACTAATATTGTCTCCTTAATACCCTATGGTATGTTTCAAGCTCCTAAACATTTAGAACAAAGGTGAAAAATGTTAAAAAAATTGTTTATTGGTGCAGTTTTGATGGTTAGTGGTTCGGTCGTCGCTGACGACCACGTAACCAAACGAGTGGCTGGTTTGGATCTAAGCCAAGGCAATTCCTTACAAATGCAAATGTGCTCGTTGAAACCGGGCAAAAAAATGAAAGACTACAAAGCTAATTTTAATGCATATATTGCTTGGTCCAAAAAGCAAGGTGTTGAAACATTTGCTTTGCGTCTTACACCTATGTACGTCACGCAACCAAATAATCAAAACGGTTTCGAATGGATAGAGCTTCTTGCTGCCCCGTTTGAGGTCAATGGCAGAGGATGGGACAAATGGCTAACAACCAAAGAAGGCCAGGCTCTCAACGAGGATTGGCAATCTATTGCTGACTGCAAGGTAAGTCTCAATCCTATATTCACGCTTTACGCTGACGAAACCATTACGGCGAAAGACACTCGTATTGTGACCATGGATTGGTGTTCGCGCTTGCCCGGCGTAAGCTATGATCAGCTTCAAGAGAAACACAACAGCATACTCGCAAACAGCGCGCCAGATTCTCCCGTGAGAGCCTGGAGCATTGTGTATAAGGGCCTTGGTATGCGGAATGCGCCCGGCGAATATATGCACATGCTGAGTTTTGGCGACAATGCAGGCCTAAATGACTATATGAACAACTATGCGAATAATGACGGATGGCGTCAGAGCCAGTCTTACCAGACATCGTATGCTTCCTGCACGGGTAAAAATGTATATTTCGCCGAAGTCTTGAATCGCCCAGGCGAGTAACCGGCGGGTAGAAATAGCTGTCATCTGGTCCACAATGTGTCTGGATGGCAGATCACTTACCGCTCGCTAAAGTCAGGCCATGTACCGTTATTCGGGACCTGCCTCTTTACAATGGTTTGCCAGTAAAACTCGATGCCAATTTCTTGATTGCCATAGTGAGTTGGTAAAAATTCAACTAAAACTCACCACGAGATCCTTGAAAACGACAGCGGCCATAGGCAGGGCTTGTTGTTAGCTTCGAAGATGTCAGGATTATCCTCAATGTATTTGCCTGGTGAGTTCCTTCGCTTTGCTAATATGCGCCACGTCAAGCTGACCTTCGATTCAAAAATTAACGAACAACTATTGGAAACAACTGATTGAAGAATCGTATCAAGATCTAAAACCCAGGCTAATCAAATCAAAATGAACAAACGACTAACCGCTACAGCCTTGCTGCTAATGTCACTAGCCAATGTTTCTTGTGCAGATGACCGCACAGGTCACCCGCCATTCTTTGGGTGATTGCAAATTATCCAAGGTAACGGCATTTGGCGACTTGCGTCTTCGCG
>JABJED010000304.1 GCA_018665025.1 Gammaproteobacteria bacterium | reverse complement strand
AATTTCCGGATACGCCCGATGGATCGCTGAGTGCAGCAAGACACCAACAGGATTAACCGGTTTCGAACCCTTGATGAGTTGACCCAAATGGTCAACTAAAACGATATCTGACACCCGCATGCGGTTGAAGGATATGCCAATTGGGTTAGCCCAAAAGTGCTCGGGGTTCTCCGGGTCGCGAACGGTAATATGGCCCAGCAGCCCCTGCGAAAATCCAGCCTTACCAAATACGCGGCAAGCGCCCGTGAGACGTTCGATACGATGTCGGCGCTCATCATCGAGATTATCGAATACCGGCGGTGTTCGCGTAATAAAGCCTTTTGCTGCCGGGGTCGGACTCTCTTCTGCCATGATTCAATCCTCAATGTCCAAGTTAAAACAAGCTGTCTTCAATGGGTGGAAGAATAGTAAGGAAAAACCACTCTTTGGGGATAGACGGCAGAGTACCCCAGCGCCCTCAAACTTGCGGCTGCTCGTGGTTGCCGATATCAGTTTGGTTCAGTAAGCAAACTGATCGACGCGGCATGCCGCCTGGCTTAAGCCTTTCCCACGAATGAATTTAGGATCGAGCCAAAGCCTAACGGCTTCAATTTCCCATTTTGAGCATAATCGTTCTGCCGGCACCTGTGAAAGTGGCAGCCAGCTACCCCGGTAACCCACCGGGAAACCATTATCGTTGAAGGTGTAGCCATAAACACGGCAAAGGCCGTCGCCTTCCGGATAATCACCGATATAGGACAACCACGGGGTTTCTATCCGGACCTGTTCGCGCAGGTATTGCTGACAAGACGCAATGAAGTTACCCCGGTCCCAATCCGGGATCGCTCGCTCAAACTCGATTTCCCCACCTGGCAATTGCAAGCCATCTTCCGTCTCCAGAAAAAACACTTCTGTTTCCTCGCGCTCACGCACCAGTACAGCTCTGGTGGTAGCGATCTCCCGATCACTATGAACAGCAATCAGCTTTCGACCTTCTTCGCTGAGCGCATTCACGACATCGTCGTGAAACAAATAATAGCCAGTGGCAGGTGGATAGGATGCCGCCGCGTATTTATTGAACAGGCCGACGCGATGATGATTTGAACGGTTGGCGTCTGCGCGGTGCCAAAGATGCATGTTCATTAGCAACAAGTCACCCCGCTGTAAGCCTGGATCAATGAACTCATGATCGCCAGGCCTAATCGCCGGTGCAACTTCCAGGCAGGGTGTTTCTCCTGAATGCACCCTTTCGGTTCGATGCGAACCGGGCGCGACATAGAGTGGCCCTGATGTTTCGTCAAAATCACAGAAAGGAACGATAGTGAACAGCCAGTGCATTGAACTGCCCACCGGGCGCCAGCGCTTATAATCGTGATGCACGGGCAAACCAGTACCGTCAGGAGTGCGGTCATAAATCACATAAGCGGTTAGCACTGGATCGTCAGACAATAGGTCACGTGCTGAATTGACGATGGTTTCATGCTCGATTATGAACCCCAGATCCGGATCGCGAGCGCTTTGCGTTGCCAATGTATAACGGCCCGGATTTGGGTATACCGGTGCATTGGGATCAAGGGTACCATCAAGCGGTGGGTTATTCGCCACGCCCTGCTCAAGGCGTTGAATATCCAGCTCATCAATCGCCCCTTTAAGAATCAAATATCCCTGATTATTAAACTGTTCGATTTGCGTTTTACTTAGCATAGTGATCACTTTATAGCGCCCAGACTAAATATTCTAATCAGCGTCATACCGCAAAAAATGCCCCTCCCAGCTGTACATAATTCTTTTCGCAAATAACGCACTGCTTATACTCTCGAGCAGGCTTGGCAAGTTAACTTGTCAGGACTCATTGACCATAAACCAGCGCCCATACGGTTTATCAATCAGGGATCTGGCATCAAGGTAAAAAAATACCTGAGTTGCAAATAGAAAATAAAATTGCTTAAACTACCTTTCCCCCCTCGCATTGGAATTACATCGATGAAAAGCATCTATTTATTTTTCTTCTCTCTTATTCTTTTAGCCGGTTGCAATGAAACTCAGCCTCCGTTGCAGGAAGCAGCAGAGGCCGAGGCACCTGTCGCCGAGCAAACCGCAGAGGCAGAGGCTCCTGTCGCAGAACAAACAACGGAAGCTACCAGCCTACCTATTGTTGAATATGTCTGGCATAAAAAGGGCCCAGATTTCACCGAGGAAGCCTTCACCGACGCCATCGCCCAATGGAACGGCCTGATCGACGCTGGAGACTACGATATGCAGTTTGCGAGCGTGGCAATGGCTCACAATCCAAACGAAAACCTGGATTTTATGTGGGCAATTGGATGGAGCTCTATGGAGGCAAGAAATGCGGGTTGGCAATACTGGCAAGCAAACCAGGAAGCACAGTGGCAGGAAATGACCAGTAAATTGCTTACTTATTCCAGCAAGGATGCCTACCCCTTCGCTCCTACGATTCGCCGAAGACCAGACACTGAGCTTTTTTCTGGCACATGGGAGCAACAATTCGCGTTCTGCAATTATAAAGACGGCTACTCGGCCAAGGATCTGGCAAGCTTTGAGACAGACTACGCGGCCTGGCTAGACGAGTATGAAGTTGGCAATGGCCCGACCGGCTACGGGTACCTTGACCTGGTCCCTCAATTTGAGCCTGACTCCAATCCCGATTTTGTCTGGTCCCATTTGTGGAAGAATGCAGAAGAAAAAGCAGCCGGTATGGCTGCGTGGATGGCCGGGCCTCTTGCCCAGATCGTGGATCAGATGAGCAGTTGTCAGAACTTCGACTTTTCAATCAGACGAATTCGTGGCTGATTTAGCGCTATCTCTTCGGTTAGTTTTCGGCACCGGTCTGAACTTGAACACAGACCGGTGCTGCAAACGCTGACTTAGGTCCCGCTTAATATCTACAAACCTCGTTGCTTCACCCGGGATGATTAGCGCCACCAATTCGACCCTTATGGGCGATGCGCGCTCGCATGTGTTAAGAACGTGAACGAGAGATAGGGTCTTCTGATGGCTAGTTACAAAACCGCACCATCTCCATCGTCCCGGATGCCAGACGGCATCCCCTATATTATTGTCAATGATATAGCTGAACGATTTAGCTTCTATGGTATGAAGGCCATTCTCGTTGTCTTCATGACACAGTATCTGATGTCGACTGATGGGCAATTGGCAACCATGTCGAGAGCAGACGCCACGTCTTACTTCCACCTGTTTGTTTCAACGACGTATTTTTT
>JABJED010000045.1 GCA_018665025.1 Gammaproteobacteria bacterium | reverse complement strand
CGGTAATGAGGATCGTCGCGATCAGCGTGACATAGAACCAGGCCGGCAGACCAAAATAGCGAGGATCGCTGCTGCCCATAAACAGATAGGGAACACAGAGAAATACCAACAAGAATATGGCGGGCCAGAAATAGCGATGAATTCGTTGTGGTTTATTTTCAGACAATACTGGTTTCCTTTGCGCCAAAACTCATGGAATGATGTTCACAATATCGCTAACCGCCTTCTGCCTCTCGTTGCTCGGCCAACTGCTTACCTATAGCCGGTAGACTACGCCACAGAATCAGCGCGCCGATCGGGCACAAAATCACAGCACAAAGTGCAATAGACTTGCCTATTGCCTCATCATAGCCAAAGACGTAATCGGTGGTCATTGCGATTACAGTTGGCCCCAGGCCAAGGCCAATCAGGTTGGAAGAAAGGCCATAAACCGCCATCACCTGACCTCTCATTCGATTCGGAGTCATCAATTGCAGCGTCCCGCCAGCAAGTCCACCCTGGAATGCGGAGAAGAACACTGCCAGAGACATGAAAACAATGGCTAGAAGATCGCTTTCCAGAAAGGCTAATGTGGCAGCAGACGGGATCATCGCGACCATGCTGAAAAGGATGATTTTGACATAGGCATCATGTATACCTTTCGAGACGAGGCGATCAGACAGCGTTCCAGCCAACAGTAAACCCAAGGTACCTGAACCAATCATAACCAGCCCGAACACCCACCCGGCTTCCGGGCGTGTGTAACCAAAGGTGCGGATGAAGTAGGTAGGGCCCCAGAGATTGAGCGCATATACGACCATGATAAATATGGAGATACCGAGTATGTGGCCGCCATATGCCCGTCGTCGCTGCCACAAATAGTCAGCAACTTCGCTGACAGGCACGGCCTCAGGTGTGACGATGCCGGTCCTGGCAGGTTCCCGCACTGTCGTTAGCATCAGCAGCGATACCAGCAGCCCCGGAATGCCGACAACAAAGAAGGTAAGCTGCCAGCCCTCTATTTCACCTATCACGGGCACCATGATCGTGCCCATGTCTTCGACATAGCCGACCACCGCCCCTCCCAGCATATAAGCGAAGCCGGAACCAAGAGTGACTCCGATCATGTAGACAGACAGCGCTCTGCCAAGGATGCTCTTCGGAAAGTAGTCTGCAATCATCGAGTAGGCTGCAGGGCCAAGGGTCGCTTCCCCAATACCCACGCCAACTCGAGCGACAAACAATGACCAGTAGCCTTTCGCCAAACCGCAGGCAGCGGTCATAAAACTCCAGACAGCGATACCCGCGACGATCAGATTCCGGCGACTGCCCCTGTCAGCAATTCTTGCCAGAGGCAGCCCCATGATCGCGTAAAAAAGCGAAAACGCGAGCCCGGCCAGAAGGCTGTACTGGGTGTCCGAAATCTGAAAACTCTCGCGAATCGGGCCTACCAACAGCCCCATAATCATTCGATCAAGAAACGAAAATGCCTGTGCGGTCAGCAGGACTGCGACCACATACCAAGCATAAGTCAGACTCGCTGGAGCGCTTGTTTCAGTTGATTGTATCACTCGAAAGTGAATCTATCGTTTGTCTTAAACCGCAACACTCATTGGTTCAGTATTAACATCGCCTTCGGTTAATTCGCGAGTCCATGAAGCAAATTCAAGTAATATTCCGTCCGGATCCTTAAAGTAAATGGATCGGACGAAGGTGGTTTCATTAAGCTCCTGACTGACCCCCATTTCGGAGTCGTCATGGTACGTATCGGTACATTCGATCCCGGCTTCTTCCAGTTTCTTTTTGTACTCATCCATCTTTTCAAGCGGCACATCGAATGCCACATGATTCATGGAAGCGTGAGCAGATGTTATATCCCCTGCTCCGGCAAGGGCAGCCGCATGAGTAATGCCAGGCTGAGACTCAGAGGCACCTTCAAACCAAAAAAACGCCAGTTGGTCATTGCCACCACAATCAAAGAAAAAATGCTGACCCAGGCCACCGGGTAGCACTACCGTTTTAGTGAGCGGCATCCCCAAAACTTCCGAATAAAAGTCAACAGTAACTTTCATATCACGGCAGACAAGCGCCAGGTGGTTAATGCCTCTGAATTCGAATTTTTCGTTAGTTCCCATATGGTTTCTCCTCTCTCTTTTCCAGTAGTCATCCTGAAGCCAAAGGCTGAAGGATTTCGGCGAGATTCTTCACTGCCGTTCAGAATGACAGTTAGGGGGCGAATTCGCTGTGGTTCAGAATGACCACAGTCGAGTAATATGTCAATTCCTTTGACAGCTAAGGGTTTTTCTAGTATTTCAGTAGGTCACTTTCAACAGAGAAGACCTCATGCCAAGACTAAGACAGGTTTCACGAGACGATGCACCTGACAATGTAAAGAAATACTACGATGCTCTTTTCGGTGACAGAGACCCCGTAACAGACCCAGGAACCGCGACAGGCACACCGGGTAACTGGTGGACTGTCTTCGGTCTGGTGCCCTACATTTTCGATCATGCCACCAGCCATTTCGGTATGTTTGGCATGTTCGCCAGCGAAAGTGTCAGCCAGCTTGATAACCAAGCCAGGGAGCTTGGGATTACCAGAGCTGGCTATGCCGCAGGCAGTCAGTTTGTGTTTTCCCAGCATTGTAAGGCCGCGAGACGCCACGGCATTCCTGACGAACAGATCGCCGCTATTCCCCACTGGCAGGTATCCGACCTCTTCGATGCCAAGGAACGGGCTATCCTGGCCTGGACAGATGCCCTCATATACGACAACGGCCGCGCCTCAGATGAATTGTTTGATGCGCTGCATAGTCATTTCTCAGACGAGGACATTCTGGAACTGACCTATCACGTCATGGGTTACAACATGCATGCGGTTTGTTGCCGTGCGCTGAAACTGGAATTTGATGATGTCCCCGAACGGATTCGAGAAGTTCCGGTCCCCGGTGAAGGTGAAGCATCAGACTGGGCAGGCTCTGCTTGGCAGGATAAGGGTTAACCTGCTATCAAGTTTCTTCCCGCTGCGATATTGCTGAGCTTGGCAAAAGCCGCGTCTCGGGACAGATATTTCATGCCACAACCCGGAGCGACGACCAGCCGCTCTGGTGGCATGTATTTCAGCGCTTCTTCAAGCGCACGCGGCTGAACCTTCCACAAATCGCGTCGAACTACTCGAGCCGGCAGACGCTGGCCTGATCTAGCCTTGTCTATCAGACAATCAGGTTGTGCCTAACTGCTAGCAAGACTTCTGGGCATCAATGGATGGTCTTACATGTTCAATCTTCAGTGAGGTTTAGGTAAGTCTGAGCGAGCACGCGGCGTGCTGTGTCGACATCTTTTCGGCTAATACCTTTGAGCGCGCGTTCGTTGACATCCACGACAAACGGTATCAGTTTCTTTTTCAGGCGTTTGGCTCTGGTTGTCAGTCGAGTAATCATTTTTCGTCTATCAGATTTGTCCACCTCACGCGTGATCAGCTCCGCTGTTTCCAGCCCGGCAAGACTTTTCACGGCGGTTGCCTCAGTGATGCCGACCCGGTTGCTGATCTCTCTTTGGGTTATTCCATCCTCTTCCCATAGAACACGTAGAATTCGCCATTGCCCGGCGGTAACCCCGTGAGGTTCAGTTAGCTTTTCCAGCGCTTTAGAGAAAGCGCGAAAGTTAATCCGTGTCAGATAACCCACACTGTGAAGCGGATCGAGATAAAAGGCTGTCTTGTCCTTTACCATTAGCTGTGCGTCCTTTTAAGCATCATGCTTGCGCCGTTACGCGGCCCCGTTGAAGACGTCATCGAAACAAAGGTTCTTTGCCACTTCTCGCTCATTTTCTCGACTCAGATTGGATTACGCAAGCATACAGTTACTTAGCTATCGAAGTAACTCAAACAGTTCACCTCGATAGCGTCATTCATTGGCGACCGGCACCGTTGGTGACAAAGTGAATATCAATTGTCACAAGTCCTGCGGCAAGCTAGGTGAATCCTTGGGACCCTTGCGATTTGGAGACCAGATAGATGTTCTCTGACCTGCGAAAGTCACAAAATCGCAAGGCGTTCTAGCACTACGTGGATCTAATTCGCCAAATGGATTCGCAGCTGCTCACTAAGATCGTTGACACTCTCTTTCTCTGACTGCTCGTTGACTAAATTCACCAGTTCACCGGGGTCATCAATCATGTTGAATAGTTCGCATGCAACTTCGTTTTTGACCTTCATAGTCAGTCGGTGACTTGCATTACGTATGCCAGCAAAGTCTCCAATTCTCGAATGCACGAACTCTCGTCCTACGATCGGCCGTTCTATGGCAGGTAATAATGACTCACCATGGCCACCTGCAGGTGCTTCCGCGCCACCGATGTCGGCTATGGTAGCCGTTACGTCGGTCAACTCTACTAGCGCATCCTCTTCTCGATGCAAAACCCCGCCTGGTGGACGCATGATTAGCGGCACCTGAACGGAACCGTGATAAAAGTTCATCTTCGCCCACAGCTTATGATCACCCAGCATTTCGCCATGATCACTCGTATAAATAATCCATGTATTGTCCAACTGTCCCAACTCATCCAGCGTCGCCAGCACTTCTCCAACCTTTTGATCAACCAGAGAGACCATGCCAAAGTACTGGCGGATACCTGCTCTAACAGAATCATGATCCATCATCTGTGCCTGGGAATGTTCTGCCAATAAAGAGAGGTATTCCCCCCAGTGCTCGTTCGACGCTTGCGCAGGATTGAGCACGGGCACCTGTACGTCGGCATCAGCATAATATTCGGACCACACAGGATCAGAAATAAGTGGCACGTGAGGCTGAACAAAACCCAGCTTTAGCATAAAAGGTTTCTCAACTGACCGCTGTCGCAGCCATTGATTCGCCTCGTCGGCCAGAAAACTAGTGAGGTCCAGTTCCTGGGGCAACACACTGGTTTGACCGCTCCAGTGTTCAGGCGTTAGTCTGAACGCACCTTTTATCTGCGCACGGTACTCGTCCAACATCCCGTGTTCCGATAAATGATCTGTATAGGGTGTTGATAACCGTCGAGCGGCGTGAAGATATTTGTCGTATTCCTCCAGCACATAATCCCAACCGAAAGACTTCACAAAGCCTTCATTGCTTCGCATATCAATGTCACCGTCTGCTTTCGGGGGCTGATAAGACTCGTGATAGTGCGTCTTGCCAATGGTCGCCGTCTCGTACCCGACTTCCTGCAACTGCTTCATCACCGTTGGCCACTCTGGGTCAAATCCGCCCGTATTATGGATGACACCAATCTCATGGGCATACCGCCCAGTGATGACACTCGCACGCGACGGCTGGCAGATCGGGCTTTGGCACCAGGTCTTGGTGAAACGCACGCCTTCACTGGCTATAGCATCAAGGTGAGGTGTCTGAACCAGCGGGTGTCCGGCACACCCCAGAATGTCGTGTCTGTGCTGATCGGCAAAGAGAAAAAGGATATTTGGTTTCATCATTCGTACCTAAATTGGATGCGGCCTGAACTGCATCACAAAAATTGAGCAGAAGGAGGTACCACTCTACTACAAGTTGAAAATTAACTGGTATTCAAGCCGCACGACGATATCCTCTGCAGGTAATCCGTCCCGCTTCGAACATATCGACCCGGTACAACACCCTTGCGTAGGAACCTAAGGACAAATTCTCTAGTCGCATTTGACTCTGCCACCAATGTCATAACGTTAGCCGGTTGAGTGAGGCGAAACCAATGGTCATTAGTGAGTGTTTTAACGACGGCGTATCGACGACTGCGGCTGGCCACTATCGCACCGTTAAAACTGTTGGCAACAACCCTTATGTATTGGTTAAGACGCATAACATCGACATTGCACAGCGGGGAATCCCGCCATAACTGTTTCTGCTTTTTATCCTGAAGACTTGCACCGAGATCAGATCTCAAAACATCCATGATTACTACACAGCTATCACCAGCGGAGGATTCCAAAATAGCAGCCTCGTCGAGCATAAAAAAAGTGATATTGGCAGATTTGCTGAATAGTGGGGCCAGAGTGAGTAGTGGGCCCGAAGTAAGTATTCGGGTCAGAGTACAGAAGAATCAATTCAGTTGCCCTGCCGGCCAGCAATGACAACGTGGTTGTTGCCCTTAAGAGCTCCTATGCTGACGAAACGTCCCATGTAGTTCTATGCCCAATGGAGGGGTACGCCTGGTCTTTACTGTTTCAGGTACCAAAGACCAGCTCCCGCAGTTCATCCAGATGGGAACAATCAAGCTGTGATTCAAGACCGATTGCAGTGAGTAATATACCGGTCTGATTTCCCTCGACTTCGTGGATTTCACGTCGCTTACCAACCACCTGCACTAACAAATCAGATCCGCACTTCTGCCCAGCGAATCCTTTTGCTCGAATAACAGAGGTTGGCAACTGGCTAATAAAACTCTGCAGCGCCTCTCGTGTAGTGGGTTGTGATTGTTCAAATTTCCACGTGATGTAGTGCTCGTGATCTGCGTGATGCAGGTCATCAGGTTTCGTCGCTGTATGTACATCGAACAGCAGATCAATCGGGACTTCACCGAATTCGGCGTTAATCAAAGTGGCACCAGGGAATGTTGTCGTTAGCCAGTCAATTCGTTTCCCGAGGGTTTCTTCCGACACTAAATCAGTTTTGTTAAGAATAATAATATCTGCAGCAGCAAGCTGGCGACGGACTGTTGTTGCCACATACTTGTCGTTGGCCTTTTCCTGAACAGTTTCTGCGTCTGCGAGCACCAGGACACCATCAAGGGCCAGGTTCGGTGCGTAGCCATACTGTGCAAGGTTCGAGACATCGGCGACACCGCTGGCTTCAACGATGATGTGATCAGGTGGAGGTTGAAGGTGACAAAGCTGATCGATGGCTTCATGAAAACCATCCACTAACGTACAGCAGACACAACCGTTTGTAAGGTTGATCTGAGAGTCTGTTTGCGACTCGATTAACTTCGCGTCTATATTAATTTCGCCAAAGTCATTGATCAGCAGCGCGTAACGTACGCCCTTCTCTTTTGTCAGGATGCGGTTCAAGAGTGTTGTTTTGCCTGCCCCGAGATAGCCACCAATGACGGTGAATCGGATCACCGGTTCGCGGCCTTGAATAGCCTTCCACCCAGTACGGTACCCCAGACCCCGATATCTCGAATTGCCATGGGGTCCACGGTCAGCGGATCGTCGTCCAGAATAGCAAAATCCGCTTTCTTACCGGCTTCAAGGGAGCCAATCTCGTCGTCCAGATGCAATTGATAAGCAGCGCCAATGGTGACGGCTTTAAGTGCTTCTGCGGCGCTTATCTTTTCTACCTCTCCGAGTACTCTGCCTGATGGTGTTGTTCGATTAACCGCGCACCACATGGTGTGAAGTGATCCCAGCGGAGTAACGCCGGCATCAGAATGAATTGAGAAGCTGATACCCTCGCGAATCGCGGAAGCACAGGGTTCAATCTGGTTTGCACGCTCTGGGCCGACAGTGATGTCGTAATGCTGGTCGCCCCAGAACCAGATGTGATTGGCGAAAAAGTTGGCGCAGAGGCCAAGTTTTGCCATCTTTCGAAGTTGCGCCTGAGTGGTGAGTTGGGCGTGAGTGATGGTATGACGATGATCGGGCCGGGGAGCCTCACACAAGATGGCTTCTATTGTCTCCAGCGCCAGGTCCTGGGTCTTGTTGCCATTACAGTGCATGTGGATGTTAAGTCCGGCCTTGTGGAAGGGCAGCAGCCAGTCCTTCAACTGTTCCGGAACAGCAAGTAATTGACCATGGTCCTCGCCACTAAAATAACCGGGTTCTTTTATCAGCGCGCTGAATCCCTGGATGGATCCATCAAGGACGAATTTAATACCGGGGGACCTGAATTTATCACTATTGTTTCGTCGTAGCTCAACAACTCGTTCGGCGACTTCACTGAAATCTGCTGCATCCCCTGGCATCGCCGGGATGTTGTATTGAACCAGTCGCATCGGAAATGCCGCTTCGCTAGTAACCCGCGTTGTCATGTCGTATGTTTTCGGGGCTAGGATTGCGGAACCGGCAAGATCAGTACAGGTCGTAATGCCTGCATTGCACGCCAGCGCTGCAAAATCCCGCAGCGCCTGTTCCGTCGAGTTCGTGAACTGGAAAACGCGGTAACCACTTTTACAGAGGGTCATAGCCGGCGGCTCTCTCAGTTCGCCGTCAAGTTCGCCTTCAGCATCTCGACCTAATCCCTCAACGCGCAGGTCTCTGGTGATGTTATTAACCTTCAGCATAGGGGTGTTCACCGTCGCCAGGTGTCCACTGGCGTGATGCAGATAGATGGGGCGCGTGCTGGAGACCTGGTCAAGATGGTGGCAGGTCAGGCGAGGCTGGTCGGAAAAATAGATTGGGTCAAAGCCGACAGCTACTATCTGCTCATTCGGGTCTTCGAGTCTCGCATCTTCAGCTTTCAGCGCTTCGATAAGCTGATCGTAGCTCTTGATACCCATAGCGGTAGTACCGTCGGCTCGCGGTCGGTCGAAATAACCCAGATAAGGCAGCATCATCATGCCTCCGGCCATTACATGCGCGTGGGCTTCGACAAACCCGGGTACGATGACCTTGTCAACAAAGGTATCGTCAAGTTGATATTCCCCCCAGCCACTAACTTCGTCAAGGCTGCCCACGCCAAGAATTGAACCATCGCGAACGGCAATATGCGTCGCCTCAGGATTCGAGGGGTTCATCGTTCTAACTTTTTTGGCGCTGAATATTGTAATCATGTGACGAGTCCTTGGGGTTCGACTTCGGATTGTGAGGTGGTCTGTCGCTGCTGTCCAGCAAAGCCCGTCAACATGTTGGCCGGTTTCGTCTAACCCCTGGTATATGGTGTACCATAACTTGCTTTAGCCTTGATTGTGGTTTGTGAAATGTCGAATTCAATGCTCAATGTACTAATGAACGTACTACTCAACGTACTAGTCAATATAACATCAGGAAAGTTCGCCAGATTATCGTTAGCGGGACTAATCGCACTTCTTTCTGCTTGTTCTTCAGATGAACCACCAAGTTTAGCCGCTGAGAAAATTTTCACCAACGGCACGATTTACACCGTTGATGTCACCAACAGTCAGCATCAGGCCATGGCGGTTTCAGGTGGTGTGATTATCGCTGTGGGAAGTTCTGAAGAAATACAGGCATTAAAGGGTGAGCAGACCGAGGTGACAGACCTCAATGGCGGATTTATCATGCCTGGGATCCAGGACATGCATGTCCACCCAATGGATGGTGGCATCAAGGGACGCTTCGAATGTGCCTTTGGGGCGGAGCTGACCTCACCAGAGATTGTCGAAGCGGTCAGTCAATGTGTCGCCGCAACCGATAATGAAACATCCTGGATTCAAGGTGGTCAATGGGGCACCACGATTCTGGAACAGGGACCCGGAGTACACCGTTCCATGCTCGATGCGGTCAGTGGTGATCACCCGGTCTTTTTAATGGATTGGTCTGTGCACAACGCCTGGGTCAATTCAAAGGCGCTGACTTTGCTGGGTATTGACGACCACACGCAGGATCCGGTTGGTGGGGAAATTGTCAGGGATGCCGATGGCAAGGCGACGGGTTTACTCTTCGACAATGCAGCTTACAGCGCCAAGAAATTGATACCGGATTACTCCGGTGAACAGCGGCAGGAAGCCCTCAGTTTCAGTATGTCTCAAATGATGGGTTTCGGTATTACTTCCTTCCGCGATGCCATTACCACTAACGTTAATTTGAACGCTTATGTCGCGCTCGATAAGCGTGGCGCGTTACCGCTTCGCGTTAAGCCCTCTATTCCCTGGAAAAGTGCGTGGTCAGCGTCTCACGAACAGGAAATTAAAAACATCGAACAGCATGAGCAGTATGCTAGTGAGAGGATCGATGCAAGTTTTGCCAAAATCATGCTGGATGGCGTGCCTCTGGTGTATTCCTCAGCGGTGCTCGAACCCTACGAGCCTAGTGAGCAGTACGGCGACAAACATCTTGGGGAGCTGATGATTGAACCCGAAGTTCTGGCCAAAGATGTTGCATGGCTGGATTCGCAGGGCATGACCGTAAAAATTCACGCCACTGGGGACAGGGCAGTTCGGGCCGCTCTTGATGCATTTGAGCATGCACGCAATACAAACGTCGTTGCCGGCGCTATGCACGAGGTTTCTCATGCCGAAATGATCCACCCTGATGATCTGGTTCGTTTTGATGATCTTAATGTCGCCGCTGAAATGTGCCCGATTCTCTGGTATCCCGGCCCAGCTGTTGACACCATGAAAATCACACTCGGTGACAGAGCCAATTATTTCTGGCCAGTAAAATCTTTGACCGAAGCTGGAGCGCTGGTGTTCTACGGTTCTGACTGGCCCGCTGTTGTGCCTGACACCAATCCCTGGCCGGGCATCGAAGCAATGGTCAGTCGGGAAGACCCCTACGGAAAAAATCCAGGTAAGTACTGGCCTGAGCAGGCGGTTGACCTGAAGACGGCACTTCGAATATTTACGATCAACGGCGCTGTTGCGGGTAAACAGGAAAAAACAACGGGGTCACTTGAAGCAGGCAAACGCGCTGACTTCATTATTCTTGCAAGCAACATATTTGAGATACCAACGGCGGCGCTAAGTGATGTGCAGGTTCTGCAGACGTTTGTAGATGGAGAAGCAGTTTTTCAGCGGGTGAGCGCTGGTGAGTAAATTACAGGCAGGGAGCGTAATCTCGATCATCACCAGCCTGTTCTTTCTGGCTGGTTGCGAACAGGAATCTGTTGAAGAGCAGCCAGCAGGAGCGGACCTGATTCTTCGAAATGGCGTCATCTACACGCAGGATGACATCAATCCTCAGGTCGAGGCATTGGCGGTAACAGACGGCAGAATCACAGCTATTGGTACCAACGATGCCATCTCTAGACAGGCAGGTAAGAATACGAAGATTGTTGATCTTGATGGGCACTTTGTCATGCCGGGGATCAACGATGGGCATTCGCATCCAGCCTGGGGTGGTGTAGTTGCACTCTACTACTGCTTGTTTCCGGCGACGGCATCCGCCGATGAGGTTGCTGCAAAGGTTAAAGGTTGTGTCAGCGAGAGCGATGAGCTCTGGATTCAAGGAGGTTTGTGGACGCCCAATTTCTTTGAGGAATACGCTATCGATTCGCCTCGAGCCTGGCTTGATGACATTTCTGGTGACAAGGCAATCGTGCTTAAGGATGACTCCGGCCACAACTGCTGGGCGAACAGCAAGGCGCTTGATCTAGCCGGTATCAATGAGCTGTCTGCCCCCCCGACCGGTGGCATTTATGAGAAGACCGCAACAGGTGATTTAAACGGTTTAATCCAGGAAGCCTGTAGCGTGATCGATGCTCAATTGCCCCAATGGACGGCGGAACATTACAAGGAAGGTGCCAGATACGCTGTTGCCAACGCCAACGGTTATGGTGTTACCGGGTTTAAGGATGCCAGTTCGTCAGAAGCTGAAACCAGCGCTTACTTTGAACTGGACAAGGTCGGAGAGCTTTCCCTGAATGTGGCGACTTGTCTGTATACACCTGAAATGAGACATGGTGAGGTAAATACGGCTGTGCTGGAACAGCTACGCGACGATTATGCCAGTGCTCACGTGCACACAAACTTCGCCAAGATATTCCTGGATGGTGTACCGACAACAGCGCGAACTGCAGCGATGATTGAGCCCTATATCGCGAATGCGGGGGATACTGAAGCAGTTTACGGGCCAACCCACCTAACTCAGAACGAATTGAATGCTGCTCTGATCAAGCTGGATGCAAATGGATTCACCGTCAAGATTCACACGGCGGGTGATCGCTCTGTTCGCATGGGACTCAACGCCATTGAAGCAGCAAGAAAAGCAAACGGGGCCAGTTCGCGTCGCCACGAACTCGGACACGCGGGTTTTATTGCTAAAGAGGATATCCCGCGCTTCGCTGAGCTCAATGCTGTTGCCGATCTATCGCCCTATCTCTGGTTTCCCTCGCCGATTATCGATTCCGTCAGAAAAGCACTGGGTGCCAGAGGTTTTGAGTATTGGCCTACCCGTGATTTATTGAAAAGCGGTGCACCTTTGCTGGCTGGTTCTGACTGGCCTTCGGTATCGCAGGACCTGAATCCCTGGGTTGGGCTAGAGGCGATGGTTACTCGACAGGATCCTGCACCTGCCACGGAAGGGAACATCGTTAAAGGACACGGCTGGATTGATCAAAGACTGACTGTTAGGGAAGCGATCAAGATATACACCATAGATGGGGCGAGAGCGCTTGGACTGCACGAGCAAACCGGTTCTCTTGTGACGGGCAAATCGGCGGACTTCATTATACTGAATCACAACCTGTTAGAAATTCCAGCTGAGAAGATTAATGATACAGAAGTTCAGATGACCTATTTTGAGGGTCGCCTGGTGTACGAAAAATAATAAAAATTGGAACCGGCATGAATGATATTGAGCAGGATCAATCGAGCCGACGATCAGGCCCTAAAATAGGTGCCGTCGGGGCAGGAACGCTGGTTTCCCCTGGTAGCCTGTTAGCGAATTCGCCGTCAGACATCACGTCACTGACTGCACTGGAACTTTCCAGCGCGATCAGGTCTCGCCATGTTTCCTGTGTTGAAGTCATGTCTACATTTCTGAGTCGTATAGACAAAGTAAACCCTGTGTATAACGCTATTGTTTCGCGCCCGGACGATTCATCATTAATGGCGCAGGCAAAGACCTGTGATCTTGAACTTAGCGCAGGTAACTACCGTGGCTGGATGCATGGCATGCCACACGCCGCTAAAGACCTGGCTGATGTCGAAGGCATGATCACATCCAGCGGCTCCCCCATTTTCAGGGATAATGTCACGACGGCAGATTCACTTCATATTGCTCGAATTCGCCAAGCTGGCGCGATATTCGTTGGTAAGACTAATGTTCCTGAGTTTGGCATGGGCTCACAGAGTTACAACACGGTCTTTGGTGCGACCCTCAATCCCTATGATGCCCAAAGTACAGCGGGTGGTAGCAGTGGTGGTGCAGCAGCTGCACTACGCCTGAACCTGCTGCCGGTCGCGGACGGCAGCGATTTAATGGGCTCCCTGCGTAACCCGGGCGCATACTGCAATGTG
>JABJED010000303.1 GCA_018665025.1 Gammaproteobacteria bacterium | reverse complement strand
TTTTTGAGCTTGGCGCCGTGGTAGGGGAAATACCCTGTGAAGATGGGTCTGTAGAGATGCATCTCAGAATTCAGGAGAGCAGTTTGCGGAAAATTACCCGTAACAAACTAGCGGGACAATCCGTTCCCTAGATAATGCGTACAACAAGGTATGCAGACGTATAATCGATAGTAGTTGAACAAATGTAGTGGGAGAATGGTTTTCCCACGGGTTTTTATTAGGAGAACAGAATGGCTTGGAATGAACCAGGCGGTGGAGATCAGGGAGATAAAGATCCCTGGGGAAATCGAGATCAAGACGGACCGCCAGATTTGGATGAGGCGTTCCGCAAATTACAGGCGAATCTGTCACAGATGTTTGGCGGTGGCTCTCGCTCGGGTCCGTCAGGAGGAGGTGGGTCGCGACCGGTGAGTATGGCCATGATCGGGCTGATTCTACTGGTGCTTGTGGTGATCTATGGCGTGATGGGCGTTTATACCGTCGACCAGCAGGAGCGTGGCGTTGTACTGCGTTTTGGGAAGAAGCTGGATGAGGTTGTGCTCCCCGGATTGCATTGGAATCCGCCGCTTGTTGATCAGGTGATGGTCGAGAATGTCACCGGGGTTCGATCAAGTTCCCATGATTCAGAGATGCTGACGGAAGACGAAAATATCGTTAAAGTGAAGATGACAGTTCAGTATGTCATCAGTGACATCACGGCTTATCTGCTGAATGTTCGAGAGCCGGACAAGAGTCTTTATCAGGCAACAGAAAGTGCGCTGCGACATGTGGTTGGTTCTACCGAAATGCATGAAGTGTTGACTGAAGGTCGAGCGGAAGTGGCGATTGCGGTTAAGGATCGAATCCAGACCTACATGGTTAACTATGGAACTGGCATTAGTGTCACGCAGGTCAATATTGAAGAGACAGCGCCGCCGGATGCAGTACGTGCTGCCTTCGATGATGTGATCAAGGCGCGTGAGGACGAAGTGCGGCTCAGAAATGAAGCTGATGCCTACGCGAACCAGGTCGTGCCGGAAGCTCGAGGTCAAGGGCAGAGATATACCGAAGAAGCGCAGGGTTACAAAGAAAGAGTGACAGCTCAATCACGTGGTGAAGCGGAACGCTTTAACAAGCTCTATGCGGAATACAAGCTGGCGCCGGAAGTGACTAGAACCCGGATGTATATTGATACGCTGGAAAGCGTCATGTCGAACTCTACCAAGGTGATGATTGACGTGGAGGGTGGCAATAATATCTTGTACCTGCCCTTGGATAAGATACTGGAACAAAACCAGGCAGGCAGGGTGTCAACAGACCGTTCGTCGGATAGCGATAGTGGGGCGAACTATGGAAACAATATAGAAGCTGGCGAAAGAAGGGAGAGACGCTAATGGGTAACCGATCTTTTGTTGTCGGGTTCGTCCTGGTGCTACTGGGGCTTTTGGGGATGAACTCACTATATGTGGTGACCGAGCTGGAGCGAGCTATTTTGCTGGAATTTGGGCGGGTCGTTAACGATGACATCAAGCAAGGGCTGCATATAAAACTGCCGATTATTAATCAAGTACGGAAGTTTGATGGACGGGTGCGAACTTCTGATGCACCTTCGGAACGTTTTTTGACGCTTGAAAAGAAAGCGGTCATTGTCGATTCCTTCGCAAAATTCAAAGTTGATAATGTGCAGACCTACTATACTGCAACATCAGGTGATGAGCGGCGAGCTGAGGAACTGCTGAAGGAGCGAATCAATAACGGTCTGCGAAACGAAATCAGTAAGCGAACCCTGCATGAGGTTGTATCCGGCGAGCGTGATGAGCTGATGCATGTTCTGACTGAACGGCTCAATAAGGTCGCACAGGAAGAGTTGGGTGTTTCAGTGGTTGACGTTCGGGTTAAGCGAATTGACCTTCCGCCCGAAGTAAGTCAGTCGGTTTATAACCGGATGAACACGGAGCGTGACATTGAAGCTCGTGAACATCGCGCGAAAGGACAGGAGCTGGCCGTTGGTATTCGGGCTGACGCAGACAAGCAACGTGAGGTGATACTGGCGGAAGCGTACGGCAAGGCTGAAGAAGTTCGTGGTGAGGGTGATGCATTAGCCGCCCGAATCTATGCGGCTGCTTACACCAAGGATAAGGACTTCTATGAATTTTCGCGCAGCATGTCAGCGTATCAGCGAACATTTTCCAACAAGGGCGATATCCTGCTGATTCAACCAGATAGCGTGTTTTTCAAGTATCTGAATACCCCCTCTGGCGCGCGCCGTTGACCCCAGACCACGAACAAGTTAGTTTGCGCGTTTCAAGATCGGGTAGCTGTCACAAGCTACCCGTTTTTTTTGACCAGTAGAGTATCTTGGGATACTCCTTCGGGGAGCTCCTTCAGCGTCACCTGGTTCAGTTTAGTGGGACCTAAAATAGGTAAGAGGGGTAAGGCGTTCAGTAGACGCCCATAAGGCAACATGTGGCATGACGTTGGAATTGCACTCTGTCTCGTGCTGGTAATTGAAGGAATCCTTCCTTTTCTCTACCCAAGACGATGGCGGGAGATAGTGATGATGTTGTCTGAAATAGATGACAAGACCATGCGGATTGCAGGTTTGACGAGTATGCTGCTGGGTACTGGCTTGTTGTATTTAATTAACTAGATTCTGGAAAACTAAGATGAGCATTGTGGACCGATGGCTTTTGCCTGATGGGGTAGAAGACATACTTCCTTCACAGGCAAAAAGGTTGGAGGAAGTTCGGCGAAGGTTGCTGGACCTCTTTTCGACCTGGGGATACGACTACGTTATTCCTCCGATGATCGAGTATCTGGAGTCCCTGCTGACCGGAACCGGGCGCGATCTCGACCTAAAAACATTTAAGGTGGTTGATTTTTTGACAGGTAGAACTATGGGAGTTCGGGCGGACATTACCCCGCAAGTGGCTCGAATAGATGCCCACAGCCTGAATAGTGATGGCGTGGCCAGGCTTTGCTACGCAGGAACTGTTGTCCAGGCACAGGCTGACAGCATGTTGGCTAATCGAACTCCACTTAGCGTTGGTGCTGAACTGTTTGGTGATTCAACCAGTAAGGCAGACACAGAGATCGTGAGCTTGATGATCGAGTCTTTAAAGTCTCTTGGCTTTGATGCAGTTCATGTGGATCTTGGTAATGTCGATATTTTCCGTCAGTTGATGTCTGGCTTCGCGCTCGATGCAGACCAGCAGGATTTGCTGTTTGAGGCAGTGCAGAGGAAATCGGTCGCAGAAATCAGTGCGCACTGTAAGGCCTTTGACTTGCCCGACTCGGGCTCGTTGTTGTTGACGGAGCTTCCGGGGCTGACCGGCAATGATTCGGTGCTGGAGCGAGCTCGATCACTTTTTAAAGAACACGAAGGAATTCTGGCTTCTATCGATAACCTGCAACAGGTATCGGACACGATTGCAGGTCGATTCACCGACCTGGATGTCTACTTTGACCTAAGTGAACTCCGTGGTTACGCCTATCACACGGGGATCGTTTTCGCCGCATATGTGAATGGTAGTCGCTCTGTGGTCGCCAAAGGCGGCCGTTATGACCACATCGGGCAGGTCTTCGGTCGAGAAGCACGTGGCGCCACGGGGTTTTCTATTGATGTGAGGAGCCTCACCGAAAAGGTCAAGCTCCCGGAAGAGTCAAGAAAAAGTGTTTGGGTCCCTGAAGTGCCGACTGGCGAAGAGGATTCACTTTGGCAGCAGATAAAACAGTTGCGTACTGAGGGTTATATCGTTGTGGAGTCGGGACAGCCTGACGGATTTAGTCATCATCTCGATTTTCAAAATGGGCAATGGCAGCTGGTATCAGGAGATAAATAGCGATGGGTAAGAATGTAGTCATCATCGGTACACATTGGGGTGACGAGGGTAAAGGCAAGGTGGTTGATCTTCTGACCGAGAAAGCTTCTGCTGTCGTTCGCTTCCAGGGAGGGCATAACGCCGGTCACACCCTGGTCGTCGGCGGTGAGAAGACAATTCTTCACCTGATTCCATCAGGTATTTTACATCCGCATGTTACCTGCATGATCGGTAATGGTGTCGTCCTGTCAGTGCCTGATCTGTTCAAGGAGATCGTTGAACTTGAAGAGGCGGGGGTCAATGTCAGGCATCGGCTGTACATTTCAAGTGGTTGCCCATTGATCCTACCGCATCATATTGCGCTGGATAAGATGCGCGAAAATGTTCGCGGGAACCAGAAAATCGGGACCACAGGGCGCGGGATTGGCCCGGCCTATGAAGACAAGGTTGCACGCCGCGGTCTAAGGGTTGTTGATCTGTTTGATGAAAAGGGGTTCAGGGAAAAGCTGGCGGAAGTTATGGATTACCATAACTTTGTTCTCAAGAACTACTTTCATACGGATGCCGTTAGTCTGGAAGAAAACCTTGAAGCTTCTCTTTCCTACGTAGATCAATTGCGACCCATGGTGAAAGATGTTGTCGAAGAGTTGAGTCAGCGCAGAAAGTCCGACGAGAACATACTGTTTGAGGGTGCGCAGGGTTCGTTGCTGGACATCGACCAGGGAACCTATCCGTATGTCACATCGTCCAATACAACAGCTGGTGCGATAGGCAGCGGCTGTGGTGTTGGTCCGCTGGACCTGGACTACATCCTGGGAATTACAAAGGCTTACACCACGCGGGTTGGCTCGGGTCCTTTTCCAACAGAGCTATTCGATTCTGTCGGTAGTCATCTTGCTAACGTCGGAAAAGAATTTGGATCAACGACGGGCCGACCAAGACGATGTGGCTGGTTTGATGCGCATGCCCTGCGTAGAGTGATTAATATTAACAGTGTGTCTGGCTTGTGTATCACCAAGCTCGATGTATTGGATGGGCTGGAAAAAATTGCTATCTGTGTTGGCTATGAAAACCCTGACAGTGATTCGCCGAAACCGGTTTATGAAGAGCTGCCAGGCTGGAAGGAGGCCACTGCTAAAGTGAAAACGATGGAGGGTCTCCCTGCAAATGCTCGCGCCTATCTCGAGAAAATTGAATCTACCTGTGAAGTAAAGGTGGATTTTGTCTCTACCGGTCCCGATCGTGAGGACACTATTATCCTGAATGAGCCTTTTGGCTAACGTCAGGTGGGCAATGCAAGCCTCCGTTAAAGGTTTTGCGTTACGGAGACGGTTACTGATTTTGAAATAAGGGGTGCATAGGCTGGAAGCTCAAGAATCACTTGCGCTGTGGTTGGAAACACGCCGCTGGATGCCACACCAATTTGACCTGTCGTTGCGTTTGCTGCGCCGGAAACGAACGCATTGCCACCGCCTGGCGCTGTACTACCTCGTGGATTGTAAAGTGATATCCAGCCGTCGTCGGTCGAGGGAACAGTGATTGCCTGTTTGAGCTGCAACTGAACCATGCTGCGGACATATGTAGCATTTGTGGCACGCTGGGCTTCATCAAACTGAGTTCGGATCTTGCTGCTGTTCGCTGTCTGGATGTAGCTTTGGTACGAGGGCAAGGCAACCGCCGCGAGGATGCCAATAATGGCGACGACGATCATTAGTTCGAGGAGCGTAAAGCCACACTGTTTTTGGGCAGACACAAAGTATCCTTATGTTGGTTCATTGCCATTTAAGCAAAAACAGCGTGGGAAAGTGTGTTTATTTTGTAAGTAACGTACAGAGATCACTAGACTGAGTAGCGGTCTTACTTAACCAACAACAAGGTATTAACAGACGTTAATGTAGGTTGTTGGTGCCGAGGAGAGGACTTGAACCTCCACGGGGTTGCCCCCACTAGCACCTGAAGCTAGCGTGTCTACCAATTTCACCACCTCGGCATGAGGACGCGCAGGGTACAATTACCAGACAGGATCTGTCAATTACAAAGTACATCGAAGGAAAAGGAGTTCAGCCAATGAAAGATCCGCACTCCAGGCGCGAGAAAGGAAGGTACGAGCATCCCATTGCCAGCCGGGAAGCGATACTTAGCCATATGGAGAAGGCCGGCGAACCTCTTTCGTTCAAGCGGCTTGCCAAAGAGCTCGGTATTGAAAACGCGCGAGACCGAGACGCACTCACCCTCAGGCTGCGAGCGATGGTGCGCGATGGTCAGGTAATCGTGGATAGAAGGAACGTCTATGCCATTGCGAACAAACTGGAACTGTTTGCGGGGCGAGTATCGGCCCATTCTGATGGATTCGGCTTCCTGATTTGCGACGATGAGCGAGACGACATATTTCTTTCCCCTCGCCAGATGCGCGCTGTGTTTCATGGGGACAAGGCGATGGTGCGTGTCCGCGGCAGGGATCGTAGGGGCCGGGATGAAGGGGAGATCGTGGAAGTCCTGGCCCGCAACACGCTGGAACTGGTTGGCCGGGTTCATTTTGATAACCGTATCGCATTGCTGGAGTCGCTAAATCGGCGGATTGATCATGAGATTTTAATCGATGACCCCGGCGAAGAAATCAAGGAAGGCAGGATTGTTGTTGCTAGAGTTACGCAACAGCCGACCCTCCATGGGCTGGCTTCCGTTGAGATAGTGGCAGTGCTTGGTGAGCATCTGACGCCAGATATGGAGGTCGAAGTCGCGCTGCGAAACAATGACATACCGGTCGAATTCCCTGATGAAGTGCTGACGGATGTTGATCAGCTTCCCTTTGAAGTAACGCCTGCACAGAAAAGACAGCGTGAGGACCTTAGGCACCTGGATTTCGTTACCATTGATGGCGAGGACGCACGAGATTTCGACGATGCTGTTTACTGTGAGAAGCGTCGAGGTGGATATCGGCTGTTTGTCGCCATTGCGGATGTTGCCAATTATGTCCTTCCAGGTTTACCACTGGATAAGGAAGCCTATAAGCGCGGTACATCAGTGTACTTTCCGCAATATGTAGTGCCAATGTTGCCCGAGAAACTTAGCAATGGGTTATGTTCGTTGAACCCGGAAGTCGACCGGTTGGTGATGGTTTGCGAAATGACCATATCTGATCAAGGGCGTATCGGCGGTTATCAGTTCTTCGAGGGTCTGATTCATTCCAAAGAGCGGCTAACCTACACGACAGTGGGTGAGTGGGTTGAACGCGAAGAGTTCCCGCGTCACAAAGACAGCCTGGGGAATATGCTTGACCTCGCTAGAATTCTGATTGGCACAAGAACTGAACGTGGCGCCCTGGATTTTGACACTCGGGAAGTCAGTTTTACCTTTAATGAAGAGGGAAGAGTTTCAGATGTGAATCTGATAACCCGGAATTTTGCACACCGGTTGATCGAAGAATGCATGCTGTGTGCAAATGTTTGTGCTGCGAAGCTGGTATCAAAGCTTGAATCACCTGGGCTTTTTCGGGTTCATGAAAAGCCTGAGGAAGAGAAGATTGAGTATCTAGCGGAGTTTCTTGAAAGCTTTGGGATTGATCTCGGGGCGGGCACACCTCGGGATTATCAAAATGCCATCAGGCAGTTACGTGAGAAAAAAAACGGCCAGGTGCTGCAAATTGCTCTGCTCAGGTCGATGCAACAGGCCGTTTACCACCCAGAGAACAAGGGTCATTTTGGGCTAGGCTATTCACACTATACCCACTTCACCTCGCCCATCAGGCGTTATCCGGACCTGTTGGTTCATCGTTTGATCAAGTCCGCTATTCACTCAACGTTCGACTGTGATGAGGTTCGACGATTCGGAAAGCCCAGCAAAATCAACTTCTATCCTTATGAAGAAGAGGCCGTGATTTTACAGGGTGAACATACGTCGTTTGCGGAGCGCCGGGCGGATGATGCTGTTTATGAAGTGCTCGACTGGGTTAAGTGTGATTACCTCAGTGATCACGTTGGCGACGACTTTGAGGGAACTATTTCCGCTGTCGCGAAATTCGGCTTCTTTGTTCAGCTAGAGGGCGTCCTGGTTGAGGGGCTCGTGCATGTCAGCACGCTGGTGGGTGATTACTACCAGTTTGACAGGGGTGAGCAGTGCCTCTTTGGGGAGCGAGGCAACGAATCTTTTGGATTGGGAGATGTCGTCACCGTAAAGGTCGCAGGGGTAGATGTGGATGAGCGCAAGGTTGATCTGGAACTCCTTAGCCATTCCCCTATTCCCAGAAAGAAATCGAAAAAGCGCAAACAAAAAGATCAAAAAAAGCCA
>JABJED010000302.1 GCA_018665025.1 Gammaproteobacteria bacterium | reverse complement strand
GAATGCAGCGCAGTCTCGCCACCTTTCACCATCCCATATCCAACAGAGGTTGGCACCGCGATCAGAGCAGCAGATACCAGGCCTCCGAGCACCGTCGGCAAGGCCGCATCCATGCCCGCAACACAGATGATTATTTTGCAATCCCTGAGTTCTTCAAGTCGTTCTGTGATTCTCCACAGACCGGCGACGCCAACGTCATGGACCTCGAGCGGTTCATGGCCATAAAATTCCAGTGTGCGGCAGGCTTCCCGCGCCACTGATAAATCCGAACTACCACCGGTGACAACTGCAACCGGGGCAGATGTCCGCGAATCGCCGGAAAGAAAAAATGCAGTCTTCGACACCTCATCATAGGAGAGCAAACCCGTATGGGATTCTTCCAGTTGCCGGTATTGCGAATCTGACAGGCGCGTAAACAGCATTGGTTTTTCTGCTTTCACTATAGTGTCGCAGATGGTTCTTAACTGGCTGATGCTCTTGCCCTGACTGAAAACCGCTTCTGCAAGACCTGTCCTGCTTTCACGATCAAAATCCAGATTCACATCCCTGATATTAGACATTTAGCTAATTCCCGTCCGAAATCATGTTCCGAAGTATACATACACACCAGGACGACAATGTTAGTGTTGAAATCAATCGCTTGGTGGGACATAGCCACCGCGGTGGTTACGTCCCGGACAAGAACTAACTGACGTCCAGAGTTTCAATTAAAAAAGCGCTGCCCTTTTCATAGGGTTCAAACAACACCGACTGCACCTGGTCCGGGAAACCCGCCTGTACGAACAGCTCACGAACGACAGCCGCAGACTCGTCAAACTGGTCAGACGCAAACCCAATATCAGCGGTAGATTCAAGCTGGATAGCAACTTCACCTTCACGGATTCTGCAACGGACACCCTGAAGTGAATACTGGCTGGTCAGCTGTTTGCGCAGGGTTTCCTCGACCTCATTGATGACCGGCAGCAGCGATGCATCGATCGCTATGCCTGTTGTCACACGACTCGATAGACACGGCGCTGCAGGAAGATCCTTCAGGTCTTCAAGACCCAGGTCGTCTGCAACCGCCCTCAAGGTGGACTTATCGATGCCAACTTCGACATAGGGGTGGCACACCTGGTGTTCCTGCGCAGCGATCAGGCCGGGGCGGTAGTCACCCAGATCATCAAGATTCGTTCCCGAAGCAACGGTTAGCGCCGTGTTCTCAACGACCCGGTCATAAAGGTTGGTTTTACAGAAATAGCATCGGTTCGCCGGGTTGGCGAGGTACTGAGGGTCTTCCATTTCACCTGCGTCGATGATTTTAAGCTGCCAGCCTTCACGCCTGGCATGTAATTTAACCCTGTCCGTCGCCTGGAACGGGACCGCCGGTGATATCGCGTGAAAGATCTGCGTTGCCGGCTGGACACGATGTGCCAGCACAGCAAGCGTCATGCTATCGACCCCGCCACTGACGGCGACCGCCATTGGTGGCCTTTCCCTGAAATATTGTTCAAGCGCCAGTCGTGCTTTCAATGATTTTCTACCTGTTCAATCGCCAGGCGCTGCGCCTGGACCCTTACCGATTCCTGTTCCTGCCGGTTAAGCCCCGCAGCGAGCAGATCATCCATTTCCACCTTTGCAGTATAGCCCTCTGGTCGCCTGGATACTTTTACTCGATAGGATTTTTCACCGACATGCACGACCACTTCTTCCCTCGGCGAGGTTGCCCTGTTGATCATTTCTCGCCGCACACCTAACGTTGTCGTCACTGTAAAACACTGGCTCTGTTTCTTACCCCAATAAGCCTGCCGGGTGACTTCGACAACACCATCCAAGGCCCGAAGGCGCTCGAGTGCATCTGCGATGCTCTGCGGCGCCTGGTCATCATCATGGTTCAGGGTTTCCAGTTCAACAAGGTCAGGAAACCCTGCATCGACGATCAGCTGCGCAAGGCCCTTCCTAAACTGCGGAAAAGCGTCCAGCATGCTGCTGATGAACATGTCACCAGACAAACCGCCTACAAGATCAAGGTGAATATGATTTACCATGGAATTACAACTCGGCCAATCATCAGGTGAGCATCGTGTGAGTCGGGCCACACAGGTCTGCAATTGGAATTTCATAGGTACAGGCGTCTTTACACGGGCGGCCATCACAGCTCAGGCACGGGCTGGCATTGGCATCGAGCTTCGCGTATTCCTGCTTCGCGATTGAAAAATCGCCATAGTCAGTCGCGTACATTCGCATTCGAAGAACATCTGCAATCGGTACATTGAAGGGGCAACTTCCCTCGCAGTCATTGCAGACATGACGACAGTAGCTGGCATCAGTCATCTGCGCGTACTGCTGCAGAAGGTCCATATCGGCCTGCGAGACTTCACCGGCACCGGAGGCACTAAGGTATTCGTCGATCTGGTCACGGTTTCGCATGGTCACAATCAGGTTATCAACCTGAGGAATGTTCAGTACCCACTTAAAGGCAGCCTGCGAATAGGTGTAACCCTGTTGCTCATAAGGACGCATATCATTGAGCTTGGCGCCACGGAGCACTTTCATCGCCACAATACCAATATCCTTCTGCTTCGCTTTTGCCATCGAGGCACGCAGCCCCTGCTGGTTCGCCACAAAATCAAACCCGCGGGTAAATCTTTCAAAAAACACGGGATCCTCGCCGAAGTTAGTCGCCAGCAGCAGCACGTCAAACATGTCCTGCTGCACCGCATAGTCCACACACTCCGTCAGGTAACCGCCGTGGCCTGACATACCGAAAAACCGAACCTTGCCCTGGGACCGGGCTTTGTCGGCAAATTCTAACCATTGTTCATTTTTCAGCCGCGAAATATCATTCACGGCATGGTTGAAAAAAATATCCACATAATCAGTCTGTAACCGCGACAGGCTTTCATCCAGCCGCTGCATCATGGATGCAGCACTGTCCCTGCTACCGGCGCCAATTTTGGTCGCGACATAGACCTGGTCGCGTCTGCCTTTTAAAGCACGTCCCATGACCGTCTCTGAAGTCCCGTCACCGTAACTTTCCGCCGTATCGAAATAGTTAATGCCCTGGTCCATCGCATGATGGACGACATGCTCTTCCCCATGACGAAGCGGGAAGGACCCGAAAGAAATATCAGACACTTTGAGCTCTGTTCTTCCCAGCCTGACGTAATTCTTTACTCCCCGGGATGAATTCTGCGGTGAAGCCTGGGATGAAGCAGAGGCAGAGGAAGACCCATCAGCCGCCGCATTAACTGGAATACCCGCTGCAAGACCTGTCACGGCCCCCAGTCTTAAAAACGAACGACGATCAACTTTTTTCATATCCTGTACTACCTCGATAGTCAGTAATCCAACCAGACTAACCCTACGCTATATCGCTGGCAAACAGGTACAATGCAGCGCTGATTTGATGATGGACGCAACAAGATGAAAATCGGCCTAATCGCTGATACTCACATGCCAGGAACCCTCGCCGACCTGTGGCCTCAGGCTTCTCGCGCCTTTGAAGGTGTCGATGCCATTCTGCACGCGGGCGACCTGCACACGCTGGAGATTGTTGAGCATTTGTCCGACATTGCCCCTACCTATGTCTCAAGAGGTAATGGCGATCTCGATATCGTTGATCACCGGCTACAGGACACCTGGTTTATTGAACTCGGTAGCGTCTCTATAGGGCTGATCCATCAATTCCCCTCGCCGATTCGCAAATCACCGGACCGTCTGGAACGCCACCTGGACAAGCATTTCCCTGACGTAGACCCCAAGGTTCTTGTCTACGGGCATACTCACCTTGAAGACGTCAGAAGCATCAATGGCCGCCTGTACATTAACCCGGGTTCACCAACATTGCCACGCAATCAGTCATTACGACTTGGGACTATTGGCGTAATGGAGATCAACGAGGACCATATCAACACCAGTATCTTCCAGCTGACTGAAAATGGAGTGGAACCGCACGCTGAACTTGAGCCCCACCAGCATCCCAAGTGATTGATTTTGTGACGACGCTTCCGTCCGTTTACCAGCAGTTGATTAGTCAATACACCGCTATATTTCAGCTCAATTACCTTGCACATATCCAGACCCTATGGCAATTTCATCCCTGCATTGAGGAACCCAATTGATACTAGATCTACACACACATTCGATTAAGTCTGACGACGGCCGCGCCAAAGTAGAAAACTACTGCCAGTGGATTCGATCGAAGGAAATGCCAATTGACGGTTTTGTGCTCACCGAGCACCGACAGCACGACTTCGAATCTGATTACTCCAGCCTTGCAGCAAAACATGGCCTGGTGATACTCAAAGGCAGTGAAGTCGAAACCGAGTACGGCCACGTGCTGGTATTTGGGGTGACCGAATCATTAACCCAGGCATTCGACTTCAGCAGCATCAACCTGTCCCTCGAGAGCGTCATTGAAACCTGTGAAGCACACGGCGCAGTAGCGGTGCCTTGTCATCCGGGGCGACCAAGAGTCGGCATGTTCGCCCACACGGAAGAACTCGGCGTTCCAAACGGCGTAAAGATCGTTGAAATATTTAATGGTGGTAGCCGCGACAATGAAGACCAGATCGCAATCGATAACGCCGAAGATCTGGGCTACCAGGGTATCGGCGGCAGTGACTCGCATATCGTGAGCCACATCGGCCGCTGCGGCACAGCATTCACAAACGACATTAACGAGATGGCTGACCTGGTATCTGCACTGCAGGCCGGAGAATTCAAAGCCATCAACTTTAAACACTAGATAAGGCTTTTTTACAAAGCTTGCCATTTTTAGGGGATTACTTTTGGACGCTGATATCGAGGAGATTCGAGAAAAGTACCTCAATCTCAATTTTGATGAAAAACAATTTACGATCGACCCGGAAACAACCATTCAGTACGCAAAGCTTTGCGGTGAAACGGCCGACCGTTTCCTGGATGCTGATCATGAAGAGTTCCAGGCCCCGCCGACCTTCATTGCCTGCCTGAGTGGTAGTCGCATGCTACCGAAAGACTTTCCGCGATTCGGTATTGGTATGGACGCGGGTAAAGGCGTCGAATGCCTGCAGCCCATTCGTCCCGGATCGACCGTGACAGGCAAGACACACTTACACGATATCTACACCAAGACGGGCCGTTCAGGTCGTATGATTTTTGTCGTCACTCGAATTGAGTTCTACGACTCAGAAGGAAACCACCTTGTTAACTCGGATAGCAGGATGGTCATGAGGGAGCGAAACTGATGGCGATCAAGAAACTCGATGAAGTCGAATTTGGGGTAGATCTACCGACTTTTATACCCGATACGTCTCTGGCCACTACGACAAAATTCGCGAAGCTGATCGGCTGGAACGCTCCCCGATTTACCGATCATGAAGCTGCCAAAAAGGAAGGCCTTGCAGGCGCCATGGCCCCGGGCGTTCTAAGCCAGGGTTACCTGGTGGCAATGATTCATAACTGGGCGCCGGTGGCAGAGGTGCTCGCTGTTGATACTGTATTTCGTGCGCCGGTTATTGCCGATGAAGCCCATACCATTACCGGCGTTGTCACCGATATCGACGAGGACAACGCAAAGGTTGAAATCGACCTGACGGTTGCCAACGAAAAAGGCGAGACACGAGTGTTTGGTACGGCTACGGTGAAATTACCCAAGTAAAAAATACCCTGTCGTTTCGACCGGAGTGGCGTAGCCGCGGAGCGGAGAAATCTAGAGTCTCGCGAGCAGGAGATCTCTCCGTTACGTCACCTTCGGTGACTTCAGTCGAGAAGACAGGTGTTAACGCTTCAGTCGAGAAGACGGGGTTGATGTTTCGGTCGAGATGAACTGTGTTGAATGTCAACCTTAAGCATAACATTCCGAGTAAGG
>JABJED010000301.1 GCA_018665025.1 Gammaproteobacteria bacterium | reverse complement strand
TGGCAACCCCGATAAAGAAACTGCGTTTCAGGGTTGGTTCTGGGGAACCCTCAACACATCCGTGCTGGCATTCCAGTTTCTGATCACGCCATTACTCTTGTCTTTCGTCGCTGTTCGATGGGTCCACCTGATGTTACCGCTGATACACCTGATTGCTATCAGTGCAGCCATCATAGAACCCAGCGTATTTACAGTAGGACTGGCGTTCTTTCTTTTTAAGGCATTCGACTATTCTATTTTCAGAGGCGCTAAAGAATTGCTCTACGTACCGCTTGGGTTTGATGAACGATATCGGGCAAAAGAGGTTATCGACGTATTTGGATATCGAAGCGGCAAAGGTGCTTCAAGCGTGGTGATTGTCCTGTTACAGAGGGCCGGTGTGCTAATGAACAACTATTACCTTGCCATTGGATTCGCCATGGCTGTTTTGTGGTTGGCGCTTGTCTTCCCGCTAACCCGTAACCGGGATGCAGAAACCGATTCGTCAAGGGCTGATCAGTAAAAATACCCGCGGCTGCTCACCGGCAGCGATCTCGTTCAATATCGTCGCCAGTCGTTCGCTGGCCAATACCAGCCGTGCGATCAGGACGGGTTTGTTGCGTTCCAGATAATCGGACCCCAGGCTGTCACCGGAGGCGATGACGTTTCCCTGGGTGTTGGAATAGGCATTTGTGCGTCCCAATGAGAGGGATTCGTTAAACCAGTCAATGATGTGCTTGTGTTCACTGGTTTTCTCGACGGACAACAGAAAATCGAGACTGTCCGGGTATTTTATGCCCATGGATTCAAGCATGCCGTAATCCCACAGCGCGTGCAGGTTTGTTTCCTTGCCCTGCCATAGAACGCTGATCTTGTTACCGCCCCAGTCGCTGGCATTGCCGATATGCAACGGTTGATGTAGATCGCCGAGGAAGTGACCCAGAAACCGGAGCGCAGCTGCGCGTCTCGCTTTTTCCCTGCCGGAACCCGCTGGTCGAGAAAGGTAGGTCAGTGCTTTTTGAATACCCGTCGCGATACAGTTAAGTGCAGCGCAGTCGCGAACAAGGTCCACCGTGAGCGCTTCGTCTGGAACGTTGATGAAATGTTGCTCATAGGTACCTTTGTGATTGCTGTACTTCACGTCGTCCGGCCAAAGGCAGGACTCGGCGAATGAAACCTGGCCACCCTTCAGAGCCTTGCCTTCGACCAGAAGCGTATCGACCATGATCCTTGCCTCAGCTGTGAGCTTCGCTTGCGCCATGGCGCAGACAAGCCGGTGACCATCCCATCCCCAGGCTTGTGCATTAAAAGATACAAGAAGCAGGAACAAGCTTGAGAATACAAATCTGAGCGACACGACAGTCTCCATCTATAAGGTATAAGGAACCTCCAGGTTCGGATTGTACTACGCAACCGGATCTTAGCGTGCTGCCAAGGTCAGATCGTCCCGGGCTGGCTCTAATGGCTTTAGCTCAACAATATGGTCCGCCAGTGCTGCGATATCTGGACGATGAGTGATGAAGAAGCAGGGCACAGGTAAGGACAGGATGTTTTTCATGATTTCCAGTTCACTCGCCGGGTCTAGGTGGCTGGTTGCTTCATCCAGTAACAGGATTTCAGCCCCGCGATAAAGGGTACGTGCGATCAGTATTCGCTGTCTTTGACCCGCAGACAACAAGCAGCCCTGCTCTGAGAGTTTTTCGTTATAGGACATTGGCAGTCTGAGGATATCGTCATGAACCAATGCCGCTCTTGCGGCCGCCAGAATTCGATTCGTATCAGGGGTGGGGTCCAGGAATGCGATGTTGTCTGTAACAGTACCGGTGAGCAGAACGTCGTTCGGCTGTAGTGAAGCATAAAGCGATGCAGGGTTGAGATTACTTGAAAGGGGCCGGTTATTGATCAAAATCTGGCCCTTCGCAGCGCTGACATCTCCCCTGAGCAGGGAAAATAATGTGCTCTTACCTGACCCGGATGCACCCACAATAGCCACCTTCTGGCTACCCTGAACCCGCAGATTCAGATCGTTGATTAACAATTCACTGCCCGTGTGTCCAAAGTCTAGATCTTTCACCTGGATCCTGTTTACCGGTTCGTGAAGGGAAAGGGGCGCGCGAGCATCAGGGTGGTGGTCAGTAATGTCGGATATTCGCCCTACATGCAGGGACAACATCAGGTACGCCTGCCATTCATGTGTCAGGGATACCAGTGCATTAGTGAAATGGTTGCTATAGGTCACCAGCGTGTACAACATACCAATGGTCAGCAATCCGAGTTCAATCCTTTCTACTGAAATATAAACGACTCCCAATAAAACCAGACCCAGAAAGAGGTAGCTGGCTATTTTGGCTGCCAGTTCCCAGTAGCGTGATCGAACATGTGCGTTGAGCGATCTGACCAGGTGGTTCAACCAGGCGGAGCGACGGCGAGCAGTACCTTCGAAGCGTTTGATGGAATCTATCGTCTGGATAGTTTCTATGAAATGTGATTGTACCTGTGCCTCTGCGATCAGCTGTTCGTGCAGGTGAGCCCGGTAGGGTAGCGTCAGCAGGTACTGCACCAACAAGTAGACGAGACACAAGGAGAATACATAAAGGCCAGCCTGTAATGAATACAGACTGATCATGATGAAGGTCGTGATAACCATAAGAAGATCGAGGCAGATACCCACAATACTTTCTGAAATAAAATCCTGGAGTGGCCGCATGGAGCTAAAGCGCGACACGATGTCACCGATGTTTCTGCGTTCGAAAAACTGAACCGGCAGGTTGGTTGTGTGCCGGAGTAACCCTGCAGATAACAAGTAGGTTAACTTTGCGCCTATTTTTATCGTCAGCAATCCTCGAAGCGATTGAGTTATTGCCGAGATGATGTAAACGGCGACAAAACTCAAGGTAACTACCAGCGCCAGGTCAATATTATTGGACAGCAACACTTCATCGACGGTCACCTGGAGATAAAACGGAGTGATAAGCGCGAATGCCTGGGTGACTACACTGAGTAACAAGAGTCCTGCTAACGATCCTGAGAGATGCGCAATGGGTAATTTCGCCAGAAATTCGATGGTCCTGTTTGGTTTTATTTCGTGATTTTTTTTGAAATCCGGGGTCGGTCGTGCCTCGATAATGATGCCGGTAAACCGATTGCTGAACGTTTTCATGCTCGTAGTAAGCTTGCCGGTAGCCGGGTCTAGCAGGGTGAGGCTGCCACGTGAGCAGCGATCGATCACCACGAAGTGCTCAAAATCCACATGAGCGATGACAGGCAGTTGCAGCTTGGTGAGGTCTTCCAGTTCACAGCGAAGGGCTCTTACAGCCAGATGATGAGACTCGGCTATGTTTGATATCGCTTCAAGGCTAAGTGGTCGGCCGTCGCTTAGTGGCGCCCTAAGCGAAGCCAATTCAGCCTGATTGCCAAAATAATTCAGGATCATGCACACGCAGGCGAGCCCACACTCGTTGGCCTCCCCCTGAAAGATAAGCGGTGCGCTACGGCGAATAAAACTCATCCAAGTGACTCGCCCAGTTTCCTTAAGGGTTTAAGGAACCACGAAAAAAGCGTTCGTTGTTCAACCGGGATATAAGTGCGAAAAGTCATTCCTGGGAGGATCGAATCAATACGATCGTTAGATTGAATACTTAGGCGTGCCCGGAAATAGCCATTTTGGTCTGGCGTCGAAACAGTATGTGGTGATAGTTGGGTCACCATGGCGTCTATTCGGCCGTAAGTCTGGGCGGGGAAGGCATCCAGCTCAAGTGCCAGTTGCTGACCGCTTGCCAGATGACCCGCTGCATCCGGTGGGATGTTCAAAGTGCCGGTTACTGCAGTTTCGGGCGAGTCTATGAAAACAAGCGGCTGCCCGGGGCGGATACTTGCGCCTTTGCTTATTTCGACCCGGGTGACTGTCCCGGTGCGAGTGGCGATCAGCTTTCGGTAAGGCTTCTGTTCAAGTTTAATCAACTTCTCTCGAAGAGCGGAAAGTTTTGATTCCAGTTCGGTGCGTTGTGTCTCTCGTTTTGTCTTCAGGGCGCTCCGTTCTGCACGGAGCCCGCTTCGGGTAACCTGTTGCTCTATGAGGTTCTTTCGAAGCACGTTGAGTCGTTGTTGCTCAGAGATGAGGCTGGTCTTGAAGCTGATCCAATCAAGATTTGACAGGTACCCCGCTTCATAGATGCTGGTGGTTTTCGAATGATGTTTTGCCAGTTGTTCGACCTTGGATACCTGTAGCGCGATGCCTTCTCTTGCCAGAGTTTCAAGCACCGATAATTGGCGATCTGTTACAAGCAATGCGTGGTCTTCACCGGCAAAAGCTTCATTAATAGCCTGGTTCATTGACTCCCAGCGCACCATTTGTTGCCTGGTTTCTGCTGCCATTGCGCTCGATCTGCCATCGGTGGTTTTTGCAGCGGTTACAATGTGCGCCCCGGCTTTAACCTGTTGACCCTCTGTTACGTTCAGCTGCTCAATGTAGCCCCAGTCCGGGGAAATAATGGCATTTGCATTGGATTCATCGATCTGTCCGGTAACGAAATGCTTTCGTGAATAGGTCGAGGTGCCAATTAGCCAGGCAACAACCAACAGCACCAAAACGAGGCCAATGGCGATCGCCAGAAACGTCCGCCCGGAATCCTCCTGGATGTCCCCGAATTGAGGCGAGCGGTAGCTGGAGAGAGCTTCTTCCCTGAACAGGGAATCTTGCATATCGGAACCCGTTTAAAACTGACATGCCAAGTGTTCCAGTAATTG
>JABJED010000300.1 GCA_018665025.1 Gammaproteobacteria bacterium | reverse complement strand
GGCGCGTGTGCTTCGGCGGCTTTGAGCTTCTCCACCGCCGGACAGTTAGACAGGCGCAGTTAGTGCTGGCAGGTGATTTAGGAGAGGGGTTAAAGGTATGCGGGCTTTGCTTTGCTTTGCCTTGCCTTGCCTTGCCTTGCCTTGCCAAACTAATGACTTCGATATTTCTTGAACGGGATACTTTTACATTTTTGAGGAAAAGTGGTTTAAAATTCCTATCCTCAAATGCCTGAATTGTCAGAAGAGGTAAGGTCATGTTTCATGGGTGCTGTCGCTATGGATAAGGCTGTCGGCACTTTTAAGAAGAACATTTTTCCTTTAATAAAGAAACGATGGTTGAAAGCTTGAGAGGAGTTTTATGAGTAACGATATGGACGAATTGAAATCCCAAGTAGCGGAGCTTCAAGATAAGCTTGAGACGGCAGAAAAGAAATTAGAGCAGAACTACTATTTTTCCGATGCCGCTGTAAGCGACCCATATGTGTTCACGGTACCCGAAAATGGTATGCCCGCCAAAATAGTGAAGACTCAAATTGAAAATAACCATGAACTGGACTTTAACAACAAGCTTAATACTTCCTCTTATGTGAATGTGAGTTTCGAAGAAGAGGAAGACGAGATAGCGTTGATGGGTCTACGAGTAAACCTGGCAGATCAAACTGTTTATCCCCAGTCCTACAAAATGCATGATTCAGTGGTCAATATGATCGCCAATCTTTGGCATTGTCCTAAACCCGACGACTTTGACGAGTACGACGTTTTCGCCGGAGCAGGCACCGTCGGCTCCACAGAGGCATGTTTGTTAGCTGGACTCGCGTTAAAATTTCGTTGGCGCCGGTGGTATGCGAAGCGCAATGGACTTAACGAAGACGCCGTTATGGGAGAGCGGCCCAATTTAGTGATCTCATCTTGCTACCAGGCCGCTTGGGAAAAACTATTTAAGTATATGGATGTTGAGCCGCGACTAATTTATCCGTCCTCGTCTAACTTTAAGATACAAGCAGATCAGGTAAGCAGCTTGGTCGATGATCATACTATTGGGGTGGTGTGCATCATGGGTAATCACTACGGCGGACAGTATGACCCGGTTCACGACGTTGACTCTATTGTCGAAACAATAAACAGAGAGCGTGACTTCCAGGTTGGTATCCACGTTGACGCCGCATCTGGAGGATTTATTGCGCCATTTCAAGACGACCTTTCGCCATGGGATTTTCGATTGCCGAATGTCCTGTCAATCTCTGCGAGCGGGCATAAATACGGCGAGTCTGTCTGTGGCACAGGCTGGGTAGTATGGCGCGAACGCAAAGACCTTAGCGAGCATGTGGCTATTTCCGTAACGTATTTAGGCGGTAAGGCGGACTCCTATACGCTTAATTTCTCCCGCCCTGCAAGCGGCGTGTATGTCCAGTATTATAAATTGCTGCGCTATGGCATCAGTGGATATCGTCAGGTTTGTGACAACATGATGTCTAACGCTCAACATATTCGCGCAGCACTCAGCCAGATGACGGTAAATGGACAGCCTCGGTTTATTATTCTTGATGATGGTCCACGGGACTGTCTCCCGGTTGTTACAGCGATGCTGAACCCAGAGTGCAATTTTACTTATGATGACATAGACCTGCAGCACGTTTTATCACAACAACATTGGTACGTGAGTGGCTATAAGATGGGCATTAACGATCCAATCACCGAGGAGTACAGAGCTCTTTTCAGTGACCAGGATAAAGATAAAACTATGTTTCGGATCGTTGTTAAAAATAATTTGACACGCAATATGGCAAACCATTTAGTCGATTCTTTTGAGGCGGCATTTGAACTGCTGGACGCTGTGGACTTTTCTGCGATTCACGGAACTGACGCATCTTCATTACGTCATAAAGACCAAAAGCGATTGACCAACCACTGCTAACTTCAAAAGACGGTTGCGCTAATCAAAAGGGGTTTTTAAACGTTAAATGATTATGCGACGCTAATTCATCCACCGATCATTACCAATGGGCCGCCTATCAGTATTGAACCACCATGCGAGGTGTTGCCCCCCGTCCCTGCTGCGGGCTTGTAGTAATGGGCCCCACTGATTGGACAGTAGCGCTTCGCGGTAACCTCTGTTGTTAGCGAACTGATATCAATACGCCGAACTGTTCGTTCTGAGAGCGCCGCTTTCGCGGCAGCGGCTATCTGGGTGTGTGGTCGCGCTGTCAACGTTTTGTTTATAGCGCAAACCACTTTGCCCAGACTTAAAATCATTTACAATGTGCACCGACCTAACTCAAAGGAAAACGAATCATGAACTTCTTCAGAACCCTGACCACCATCGTCATACTTACACTGGCTGCACCGCTTGTTGTAGCGGACGAGCACCAGACCAGACCCTCTATGTCAGCCAACAGGACGGTAACTTTCTCTGCAGAAGTCGTCGCCATCGACCATGAGACCAGGGAAGTCACCCTGGCGGGTGATGACGGCCAGACAGTATCGTTCACTGCAAGAGATGAAGTTCGAAATCTAGCTCAGGTTGAAGCCGGTGACCGCGTATTCGCAGAAATGTATGAAGAAGTCTCAATCAGTGTTCACGCCAACCCAGACAACTTAGCGCCGGTAACGGCAGAAATTGCGGCGGCTGAGCGCGCTAAAGCAAATGAAATGCCCGGGGCTGCCGTTATGGACACAGTGGTTATCAGCGCTGTGGTTGAAGACATCAATATCGAAAATAATACCTTCAAACTGAAAATGTCTGACGGTATGGTCACTGAATTTGTCGCGCAAGATCCCGAGAACCTGAAGCGAACTAAAGTTGGCGACCTTGTGATTATCGGCGTATCACTGGCATTCGGCATCGTTGTAGAGCATCCATAACTGGGGTCGGGATTATTGGGGTCGGGGTAAAGTGCGAGGGTAAAGTGCCGGGGAGATTATTGGGGTCGGGGTAAAGTGCCGGCGTAAACAGGAACGGGCCAGCTTGTCACATTTTACTTTTCACGCGTTGCATCGCTGCACGCGCTGGGCGTCAGTGGGATTATTATCAGTAGTCTGTCAGGGCCACTGACGAAGCTATCAAAAGGTTACCGCCAAATTAACTTCCCGAAGCCACCAAACCCCCAGGGACTCCTTCTAAACCAGCGATGCATTTTTCCAGGACGCAAAGGAACGTAATCTGAAATATCGATAAATCGCCGCAGAGACCAAATGTCGACCCAGGTTGAACAAGTTGAAGACAGCGGCGTGAACCCCGCTTCTGAAAGAAGCAAAAAATGGGCATTACGCTCAATTTTGCTCATCCAAGTCCTTGTATGTAGTATCAAACCTCCGCCATTCGCATTTCGCTTTATCTAAAGTTAATCGCTGAGGTAAATAGTCTAATGTTAATTCCCCGATACTCTGCAAATACTCCCGCAACAAAAATTACAGCGGCGCTAGAAAATTTTGGATGCGTGGTAGTGACCGGGCTGATGGATTCAAGACTCCGACAGTCGGTAACTGACGAACTTGCCCCACACATGAGCAGAGCGCGCGTTATCGAAGATGATGATCCGTCGCAGTTTTACCCAGGTCGGACGAAACGGATTACCGCGCTGGTGACACGTTCTGCGACTGTGACTGACTACCTCATCCCCCACCCGATCTCTCGGAAAGTCTGTGAAAGCACTTTGTTACCCAATAGCGAACACGGCTATCAGTTGCACGTCACTGCCGCTCTGGAAGTTGGTCCTGGTTCGCGGACCCAGATACTCCATCGGGAAGAAGACTCGTTCACCTTTTTCCCCCTCCCACGCCCCAACCTGATCGTTGCCAGCATGTGGGCGATGACAGATTTCCGGTCTGATAATGGCGCAACGTTGCTTGTGCCAGGAAGTCACAAGTGGCCCGACGACCGGGTAGCCACGAATGACGAAATTGTCGAGGCAGAGATGCCAGCTGGTTCCGTACTCTACTGGATGGGCGGGCTACTTCACGGTGCGGGGGCGAACACGTCACAGGATTGGCGCTATGGGGTGATCCTGACCTATTCTGCAGGCTGGTTGCGGCAGGAAGAAAATCAATATTTGAACGTACCCGTCGAAAGACTTGCCGAGCTATCGCCAGAGATTAAACAGATAGCAGGGTTTGATATGTATCGTGCCCTTGGGTTTTACGATCCATCGGTCAGCTGACGACAGCAAACTTTTTGAGGCTGCTTCCACCATGTCCTCCGATTCGACATCTCCCCGCTGCTATTGCACCTTTGGGTTACGGGGCCTTCGGCGCAACTCGTTCGATATAGTTCTCGAGCAAGTGCGCGCCGCCCTTGCCTTCTTGTTCGAGCCGCAGGTAGTCTGCCAGCACGAGTTCGTGCGCGGTGAATGCCTGATAAACCGGGAGTAATTCTCTGGGAGCGTGTGCTTCAGCGGCTTTAAACTTCTCCACCGCCGCCTGAACAATCGGTGTCACTCCTGCTAGTAAAGCAGCCCAACTGTCGATAGCCATGGCAGTGACCCGCCTCTTTGCCGCCGCCCGGCACGCGGCCTCCGCTTCCGTTGAAACCGGGGACAACAAATGATGGCTTAAGTATGCAGCTGTAACTCTTTCGACCTCCGCCAGCATATGCAAGTCACCGGCACGCTCGGGCAGGACTTCCGCCAGCAGCCGAAAGGTCGCTTCGCCCCGAATCTCGCCAAGATAGGCGTCCCGCAAATAACCTTGGGATGTATCCGTTGTCTGCATAGCTACTCTCGTCAACCAGGCCATGTAAGCGGATTCTAACCCGCCGTTAGGATGAGCGCGAATTATCGGGGTTATTACTGGTCGTCTATTAGACCTACTGCCGTCGCTATCAATAGACTACCGTGGAAATTCGATCCTTGAACGGGTGCCGACTTGCTTGGGTTGAAGACCATCGTATGAAGAACCTACCAAGAATGCCCGGTCACCACTGGTGAACTCAACCGGACTGCTAAAAAGGGCGAGCGTTTTAATCTTCAAAGAAATCATTAATTGCAGTACTTGACCGTTCTTTTGAAAAATGTGGTTTACAATCCCCATCCTCAATACAGCGAGACGAATAGGACGCTATGGAACACAAATCGATTTTTATCACTGGCGCTGCCAGCGGCATTGGGCGCGCGACCGCAGAGCTTTTCCATAGCAAGGGCTGGTTTGTCGGATGCTTCGATGTGGATAACGAAGCCCTTCAGGATCTTGGCAAGGCACTGGGTGATCGATGTTGCACAGCATATCTGGACGTGCGTGACAAAGAGGCGTTTGATACCGCGCTTGCTTTGTTTGCAGAACAAACAGATGGTCGTTTAGACCTTATGTTCAACAATGCGGGAATCACCGTCGGGGGGTACTTTGATGAAATGCCTTTTGACAAGATCATGGACATCGTCAATATCAATTTGATCGGCGTATTAAATGGTACCTACGCAGCGATCCCCCTGTTAAAGCAGACAGAAAATTCACTTTGCTTTACCACATCTTCATCGGCAGCTATCTTTGGCGCACCCGGAATGGCCGTGTACGGCGCCACAAAATACGCAGTCAAAGGTTTTACCCATGCGATGAGTGTTGAGCTGGCACGATATGGTGTCAGAGCCGCTGATGTCATGCCCGGCATTATTGATACACCGTTGTGGAGCAGTAGCAGATACGTCGATGGCAAAGCTGTGGCTACTTTCGCAAAAACACCCAAAAGAAACGCGGACAGAACAGACGCGAGCAGAACCATTGCACCATCCGAGGTTGCCGAGGCTGTGTGGCGCGCCTACCACGGGACGAAACTACACTGGTATGTTCCGCCGGAACTTGAGAAAAATGAGACCGTAGACTTCGACGCAAACCGTGACGGGCAGATAGAGCGAAACCGCAGTTAGATATCTGCGGCAACCCTTTCTTTCTTCTTTCTACTCTCTACTTCATGATTCTTGCTTTAGGCGTTTCGCACTGGCGCTACTTTCCCCACCGAAATCAGCGATTCCACACAGTCGCGAATCGACACGTCCAGCGGACGAAATTCCATATCAAGTGTTTCCCGGATGCGATCATTGCGAAGTTCACAGCCTGCCCATATGGCCCTGAATTCAGCCTCTTTCGCTTGTACTTTTTCAGGAAGCGGGTCGACAAGTTCCGCCCCAGCAAATCCCAGCTCGGGAAGCAGACGGCCAATACTGGCGCAGACGTCTTCGACATTGCGGGTTTCGGTTGACCAGGCAATAAAACGCTCACCGTTACTAACGTTAACGCTTTCGAG
>JABJED010000299.1 GCA_018665025.1 Gammaproteobacteria bacterium | reverse complement strand
TCTGAGGCCAGCGAAACAATCGCGCTGCACTACGAGAATGGCGACTACGGCAAAGCCCTCCGGAACATCATGGCGCTTGCGGACAAGGCGAACCAATATATTGACGAACACAAGCCCTGGCTGCTCATCAAGGAAGAGGGGCAAAGACACCTTGTGCAACAGGTTTGTTCCGACGGATTGAATTTCTATCGCTTGCTGGTGACCTACCTGAAACCGGTACTGCCAACTCTGGCTGAAAAATCCGAAGCTTTTCTTGGAATAGCGCCACTCGTCTGGGAGGACCTGGATACCAGACTGACCGGACATACCATCAACAAATTCAACCCCCTGATGACTCGAATCGAGCCAGAAAAGGTGGCAGCCATCGTTAACGCATCCAAGGCAGCAGAGGAGCCCGCCGTGACCACGGAACCTGAAAGCCCGACTATCGAGTTCGATGATTTCGCCAAGGTTGATTTAAGAATCGTAAAAATTGTCAAGGCAGAGCACGTGGAAGGCGCAGACAAGTTATTGCAGCTCACGCTGGACCTGGGAGACGACACGACGAGAAACGTCTTCGCCGGCATCAAAGCCGCTTACAAACCGGAGGATCTTGTCGGGAAACTCACGGTCATGGTGGCTAATCTAGCACCGCGAAAGATGAAGTTTGGGGTGAGCGAAGGAATGGTACTGGCTGCCGGACCCGGCGGTGAAGACATCTATCTACTTGAACCCGATAATGGGGCCCACCCGGGGATGAAAGTCAGCTAACATTAACTCGAACCTCTCCCGGAAATAAACACCGTGGTGGTGATTTCCCAACAAGTAATCGATTTTTAAACTGACATTGTCCTGATGACGAATCTTAAAGGCTCTGAACACGACTTTACGGATGGGAACTAGCTCTTGCCTGATGCGTTGCTAATTCTACTGACGACCATGTTCGTCAACAACTTCGTGATGGTGCAATTCCTGGGACTATGCCCCTTTATGGGCGCAAGCCAGCGTCTTGACACCGCCATCGGTATGTCCGCGGCAACGACGTTTGTACTGACTCTGTCCTGTGGCATCAGCTATCTGCTGGATACCTACCTACTGATACCCTTTAACCTTGAGTACCTTAGAATCATCGCCTTTATCGTCGTTATAGGCACCATGGTGCAGTTCTCGGAGGTTGTCATGCGTGCAACCCAGCCTCTTCTGCATGAGGTGCTGGGCATCTTCGTACCCCTGATTACCACCAACTGCGCTGTCCTCGGGGTTGCCCTGTTAAATACTCGACAGGCGCATGGGTTTGCCGAAAGCCTTATCTATGGTTTTGGCGCGGCGCTGGGTTTTTCCGGTTTGCTGATCGTGTTCTCCGCGATCAGAGAGAAACAGGAAGCCGCAGATATTCCGGCACCGTTCAAAGGCGCGGCGATCAATATGATTACTGCGGGGATACTTTCACTCGCCTTTCTCGGCTTTACCGGCATGTCCTGATGAACCTGGTGACGGACATATTAATACTGACAGGTCTTGGGGCATTTTCCGCGCTGCTGCTCGTCATCACCCGTGATCGGCTCGAACCCAAAACGACTTCCCTGATCACACTGATCAATTCGCAATTGCCCCAGACACAATGCGCGCAATGCGGTTACCCAGGCTGCAAGCCTTACGCAGAAGCCATCGCCCTTGGTGAAGCGATCAATCGTTGTCCGCCGGGAGGTGAACAGACGATTACAGCGCTCGCGAACCTGTTGGGGCGCGAACCCCTCGCACTTGATGATGAATGTGGGGAGTTCACACCGCCCATGCTCGCAGTTATCCGGGAAGAGGAATGCATCGGGTGCACATTGTGCATTGCTGCCTGCCCGGTAGATGCCATCGTCGGCGCTCATCAGTTGATGCACACGGTCATAGCATCTGAATGCACCGGCTGCGACCTCTGTCGGGATCCTTGTCCCGTAGACTGCATTGACCTGATCGAGATCCCCGGTGAAGAAATCCAGGCAGAATTTCGTGAACATTCAATTCCCTGCATCAACTGCGGCCAGTGCAACGAGGCATGCCCTCGAGACCTGCAACCACAACTTCTCTACTGGTTCAGGGAAAGTGACGAACAGATAAATGCACTGAATCTGGACAACTGCATCGTATGCGGACTGTGCGATAACGTATGCCCGAGCGAAATACCCCTTACCCATACTTTCAGGGTTGCCAAACAAAGAAAAAACACCGCAAAGAAAAAGGCTCAACTGGCCACCGAAACCGAGCAACGATACCTGGCCCGGGGAGCCCGCCTTACCAGCACCAGTAAACGTGTCGCCACTCGCCCCAGCAGATCAACCCGCCAACTTTTGTTGGCAACAGCCCTGAGAGAGAAAACAGCCCTGAGCGAGAAAACAGCCCTGAGCGGGGAAACAGCCCTGAGCGATACAAAAAACACCCTGAGCGGGGATGAACAGCCTTGAGAGATACAAAAAAGGCCATGAACGGCAATAAAACAGCCCGGATCATGCACATCACACTGCTGGCCCTACTACCGGGGTTCGCCGTTTTTGCCTGGCACTTTGGCATAGGGGTATTGCTGAACGTAGCCTTAGCATCGCTGACCGCCGTCATTGGTGAAGCATTGGTACTAAAACTGCGTTCCCGCCCCCTGAACTCACTGGCCGATGGTACGGCTGTACTGACCGGCGCTCTGCTAGGTCTCTGCCTGCCCCCCTTACTGCCATTCTGGATGGTTGCCATCGGTGCAGGCTTTGCGGTTGTCTTTGGCAAACACCTTTATGGAGGATCGGGGAATAATGTGTTTAACCCTGCGATGGTTGGATTCGCCATGCTGATTATTTCATTCCCCCTCGCGATGTCTCACTGGCCCGCGCCATTCTCCACAGACGCAGCCACCAGTTTCACCACAAAATTGAACACCAGTGCAGCCCAGGAACACTATGACGGGATAACGGCTGCAACCCCACTCGATGCCTATAAGTTCCGAATTGCTTCCACCAACGATGAGTTCTTTTCCGTATCAGGTACACAGGAAACCAACTGGCAAACCTGGGCAAGCATTAACCTGGCATTTCTGATGGGCGGCCTGTTTCTGCTTTACCGAAAACTCATCCCCTGGCAGATACCTGCTTCGTTTCTAGCAACATTAGGGGTGCTTTCACTGGTGTTTTATGACGGCGGGTCTTCCGCGAGCCTTGGTTCACCCGCATTCACCCTGTTTACCGGGGCCAGCATGCTTACGGCCTTTTTTATCGCAACAGATCCTGTGACCTCTCCCGGCCACAGGGTGGGACTGCTGGTATTCGGGGCGGGCGTGGGCCTGATCGTATTCATCATCCGCTCCTGGGGCGCATACCCTGAGGGGGTCGCGTTTGGGATACTCCTGATGAATGCGACCGCACCATTGATTGACCATGTGTTTGTCCTGCGGGATCAATCAACGATGAAACCCACATGACTATCCGCATGACCGCCCGCTTGGCCACCCTCATGAAGATCCTGAAACCCACCCTGCTGGCGCTCACCTGCGCTTTTCTCCTGGCGTTTAGCCATCAAATCACGCAACAGACCATTCAATCCAACCAACGTCACTATGAGGAACGAATACTTCGGGAAATGGTGAACGGCGCAGAACTGGAGAAATCCATTAGTGGTTACAATGTGTTCCGGAAAGGGATTCAAATCGGCACGATTGAGCCGTACATGACCAGCCGCGGTTACAACGGAGAAATCGATCTACTGATTGCACTAACCCTGAAATCTTCAACCCAGGATAGAAAGATCATCAGCGTTCGAGTCATTCATCATGAAGAAACTCCTGGGATCGGCGACAAGATTGAACCGGATGTCTCTAGCTGGATACACCAGTTTGCAGGAAAATCCGCCCGCGACACTGACTGGACACTATCTCCCAAAGGTGACATCGATGCTATTTCAGGCGCCACCATTACTTCCAGGGCAGTAACCAGCGCCATTGCCGAGGTGCTTTCCGAATGACTGCGATCAACCTTGCAAAAGATGGTCTGTGGAAAAACAATCCTGCACTGGTTCAATTGCTGGGACTTTGCCCCCTGCTGGCAACGTCCAACTCATTCGCGACAAGCCTTGGGCTTGGTCTGACAACCCTTGTCGTGCTAACCCTGTCAAACTTCACGATCAGCCTGGTGCGTGGACTCCTGGATGAAGAGACCCGGTTACCGGTCCAGATCCTGGTGATTGCCACCTTCGTCACCCTGGCAGATCTCAGCCTGCAGTACTGGTTCTTCGACATGCACCAGCGTATCGGGCTGTTCGTTGCGTTGATCGTCACAAACTGCACCCTGCTTGGCAGGGCCGAGGCATTTGCGTCAAAGAACCCAATTATCTCGTCAACATTTGACGGCCTGATGATGGGTACCGGCTTCCTGCTGGTACTGCTTCTTATGGGCACAATTCGTGAGGTTGCTGGTCACGGCACACTGTTCACCAATCTTCACCTGTTAACAGGGACACCGGACATGTCTATTCAGCTCGCCGATAGTGGCTTTTTGTTGCTTGCCCTTCCCCCTGGCGCATTCCTGACCCTGGGTTGCCTGATCGCGGGTAAAAATGTCATTGATGGAGCCTTACGTTGAACGCTGAAAAAAGAGTAGAAATCCTGTCGCGCCTGCGAACAGAAAACCCCAACCCAGAGACAGAACTCAAGTACGACTCAGTCTTTGAGCTTCTGATATCGGTTATCCTGTCGGCCCAGGCAACGGACGTCAGCGTCAACAAAGCCACGGAAAAACTCTACGCCGTCGCCAATACACCGGAAGCAATCTCTGCTCTCGGGCTCAACAAACTTAAGCGTTATGTGAAAACGATTGGCCTGTATAACACCAAGGCCGCGAACATCATCAAGACGTGCAGGATTCTCAGCACCGAACACAGCTCTGAAGTACCCAGGACAAGAGAGGCCCTGGAAGCGCTGCCCGGCGTCGGCAGGAAGACCGCGAACGTAGTACTGAACACCGCTTTTGGCGAACCCACCATGGCAGTGGATACCCACATTTTTCGAATCTCGAACCGAACACGATTCGCACCTGGTAAAAACGTACTGCAGGTTGAAAAGAAGTTACTGAAGGTCATCCCGGACGAATTTATCCGGGACTCGCATCACTGGTTGATCCTGCACGGAAGATATATCTGCACAGCAAGGAAACCCAGGTGCGGCGC
>JABJED010000298.1 GCA_018665025.1 Gammaproteobacteria bacterium | reverse complement strand
TATATGCGCGGAGCTGACCAGAATGCCGCAACCGGAACAGACGGTACACCGAACCTTAACACCCTTGCAACCTATTGAGGGTGAAGGTTTTTATTCCCCCTGTAGTGAGCCATGGCATTTTCCTTGTTTGTCTACAGAAAGAAATGGCAGGTTCGTACCGTTAAGAAAATCCAGTGCTTCTGCTTCCTTGTGTAGCATCGAGATTGTACAGATCGATCCCGCGATAATTGCCTTCGGCGCCACCACCGTGACACTTTGCAGATTGTCTGCAGGGATGCCGGTGACCGGGTTGATAAGGTGGCTAAACTTTTTATCACCGATACTGATAAAACGCTCATAGCCCCCAGAGGTAGTAATAGCGCCGGATCCCACTTGTATGCAGGCAATAACCTGGCCTGGAAGTTCTGGATGTGTAATACCGACTTCCCAGGGTTGCCCATTTGCAAGCCGGCCAAGAACAGCGATATCGCCGCCAAGGTTGACCAGGCAGTCTCGGATGCCTTCCTGGCTCAACAATTCCAGTGTCGCGTCGGCGGCGTACTCCTTGACGACACCGCCGAAATCGATCTCCATTCCGACCAAAGGCAAAGCAATCGACGTGGCCGTGCGATGTACTTTCTGCCAACCGACCACCGCAAGCCATTTTTGGAATTCAGAAAGGGGCGGCGTGTCGATCAGCCTGTCATGCCAAAGATGCCTCAGTACACCTGATGTGATATCAAATAGACCTTCACTCTGGTCAAAGCATGTTTGCGCATAGTCCAGCAGCGCTGAAGTTTCCTGGTCTACCATCACCGGATCGCGACCTGCTGCATCGTTGATTCGGTTGGTAACGCTGCCAGGCAGGTAACGTGAGTACTTTGTTTCAAGCCTTCGGATTTCGGTTAAACAAATGTCCGCAAGACGGTCCGCCTCAGCATCGTCACGATGAAAGAACCTGATTTCACATGGACATCCCATGGCCCTGAATCGAACGTAGCGTAGCTGCATGTTCAGAATCTATATTCTAAACCGAGATTCGTGAGAGTGAAATCCAATAGCGCCGGATGTTCGTAGCGACTCTTGTTGTGGCCGAATCGTTCGTCACTTCGGTACTGATCCACGCTCAGCGAGACTGTCCACGCGGGTATTCGATAGATGGCTTTCAGGCCGACGCTCAACGCGCCATACCCAGAGAGCCTGAAGTCGCTGGACTGTGGCTGGTTTTTTGGCAGCGTATAGTCGTCTGCAGCTTCGAAAAAGCTCGCTTCTGCCTGGGAATATATTCGTACCCTGGGAACCAGTTGGAAACCTATGCCAAGATTTTGATGCCAGGATAGATCAATGGTATGTGAGTCAATTCCCCAATCGTCGTCGTAATACCGGTAATCCAGATGCAGTGCAGCGTTTCTGTTGTCGTAGAAGCGTCGGTAACGTAAGGATACGGCCCATTGTGTTCTTTCATCTGGCCGCACATCTCGAAGCTTATAGGGATCATCCAGGTAGCCGTCCTTTTTTGTCAGCGAGATGCCTGATTGTAAAACAGCATTTTTACCTAACACCTGTGTCCACGAGCCAGAAATCGATCTGCTCCTTCGACTGGCTTCAGGGACCCTGCCAAACAGTACAGCTTCGGTAGGGGACAGTTCATCGGAGGAGTAGCTGAAGCCCAGCGCGATCGTCGAGAGCTTATTGTCCCGGTCCCATTCGCCCGCAATTCGGTACGACGTGGCTTTGTAATCATCTTCCTCTGACCTGGCAACGCCAAGGGTGTAACTGGCGTTGTCAGTGTAGCGGGTCGAAGAAAGGGCAACTTCAGTTCTTGAGTCGCTGATGGTTGCACCACTCATTATAAGGTTGGGCTCGCCGGTCGCGCCATAAAGAGTCCCCCATGGTGATGCACCGGACATGGTTTCCCTGGTCGCATCCACCGCTAGACTCCAATCTGCGCCGAGGGGAGTAACAAGCCTGAATTTGCCTACCTCGATGTCATATCGTTCGTGGCTTCCTGCTACCACCTCATCCTTTGGAATATCTGCTTCACGATACTGGGAGAATGATACCGACAGTGTAGATTCAGCAGGTTGGGTCCCCGAGAAAGCTGGAAGTGACATGGCTGCACCGGTGAGGGCGGCAACGGTGGTGCTTTTATGCTTCATCAATTGCACCCGCAACCTGCGCCCGCGGCACCGTTGCCACCACTTGCAGCTTCTTTGCTTTGGTAAACCTGCTCCCTGAGTTTCGTCTCCAGCGGGTCTGAATCGAGCTGCATTTCCGGGCGCGCCAGTGTTCCGCGCTCCCATGGCTTAACCGTTTCACAACCACCTAGAAATATCAGTACAAGACACATCAAACGCATCAGGATTCCTCGGCCAGCAGTGAGTTTGTGTGGGTTCGAATTTTCTCGATATCGCCGTCCCTGAACCCGGTATGGACCATGGTGATCTGGCCGTATCTATCGATAATAAACGAGGTTGGCATTGCTGGAATGTCATAGCGTTCCGCTACTTTTCCATCCGGGTCATGCAGCACCGGATACTGTGGATCAAATCGCCGCAGGAACCTTGTTGCATCTTCGGTTTTCTCATCAACACTGATTGCAATAATTTCGAAGTTCTCGGAACCCATCTCGGCGCGGAGTTTAATAAGCTCAGGGAATGAGACCCGGCAGGGAGCGCACCAGGAAGCCCAAAAATCTACATACCTGACCTTACCCGCAAAGTCCTGAAGTTCCATTGGCGTTTGGTTCGGAAGGGACGATAGCTCAAATTCAGGTGCGGTTTCCCCGACCTCCAGGCCATGGGATAGCAACGGCAGCAGACAAATCAGCAAGCAGCACAACAAGCGGGACATGGGGTTCTCTTTATTTACCATTAGTTTCTAATACTAGCGAGAATGTTCATTTGAACTGCACTGCTTTTGTGAAAAATCATAGATCGAGATAGAGCCCCCAGTACCTGAGGGCAGAGTATAGATTATTTAACCCGCATTTTTCCAACGTTGCCAGACTATACCCAGCGAGGATTATTTGGATGTAACAGTTTGTGTTTAGTGTATCGCGACCCCTGGTAATCCCCCCATTAGTAGCCGAAGTTAAACGTAGTAGCCAGGCCGCAATGAGATCTATCGATAGGCAAAGTGAGCCTATGGAGATCTATCCGTTTAATCCGAAGTTGACGGATCTACCCCCACCATCCGTTCATTTCGACCGAAGTTGAAGGATCTACCTCCACCAGATCGTCGTTTCGACCAAGGCACTTCGTCATTTCGACCAAGGCACTTCGTCATTTCGACCAAGGTACTTCGTCATTTCGACCAAGGTACTTCGTCATTTCGACCAAGGTACTTCGTCATTTCGACCGTAGTGGAGAAATCCCCTGCTCGCGATAACCCAAACCCGAGATCTCTCCGTTCCGGCTTCGCCTCCAGTCGAGACGACGGGATGGTACGTCTAAAATGAC
>JABJED010000297.1 GCA_018665025.1 Gammaproteobacteria bacterium | reverse complement strand
GTGGATCTTTCGTTCTTCGCATACAGGGTGAGGAGCCAGACTTCTTCCTCTTCGAGCATGTTGTAGTAAATCACTCGCACACCACCACTTTTACCGGCACCAGATCGAGCCCACCTAACCTTCCGGACCCCACCAGAACCTCGAACCACAGAACCCGCGGTTGGGTTTCTGGAGATGAAAACTGCAAATTCTTCTCTTTCGCTGTCTGATAGAAGTGCTTCAGCTTTTCTGGAATAGAACGGCGTTTCGATTACGGTGAACACTGATTGAGTGTACGGCAATGCCGTACCTCAAGCAACAGATCTGTACTGGAAATTTGTGCCCGTGCCGTGCCCAATTGACTTTAATTAACGCAAAACGCGGTGATGAACGGAATGTGATCAGGCTTTGTGAATCAATTAGTTACAGATAAGGGAAGAAGAGGTTGATTAGCGTCAATCATCGTTTTTACATTCATAATGCCGGGGTCGGTGGCCGAGACGTCGGACCGTCAAGTCCACCCGTAGCTACCAATATATTCAATCACTTACGAAGTTGATCAGTTATAAACGCTGAATAGCCTCGCTATTTAAGTCCTCAGTAAGTCCACGAATTGCTGTATTCCTCAGATCGAAAGTTTATTCTCGAAGCATCGCAGCTTTCCTCGGAAGTGAAATGACACAAGACGGGCAGAAAATAGACTGGAAAAAGATTCTTCTAGAAAATCGAGATAGTTACACCTGTGACGATTCTCCCGATGGGTACCTCGAGGCAGTGTACCAATCCGAATCCGAATCGTATTCTCAAGATATGGCTGAACATTTCCCGGACGTCGCGGGCGACGTAACTCCGAAACGTGAGGACGCGGAGAAAAAGCACAACGTTTTGATGCTCTCTCGTGGTTTTGGGATGTCGAAGCACCTATCCCTCCGGAGCTAATAGCCACCCTCCTCTATCTTTATCGTGACGTTTACCTCAGAAGCGAGCGTGAAGTTACATTGGAGGAGGTTTTCTTTAATCACTATGGCAAAAGCCAATACAGAACTAAAAGGAGGAGCCAATTTAGAGACCTTTTGGATGACTATTCTGTGGCTATGGACACCCAATTCGAAGGGCTAACAAAGACAGAAGCCGCCGAGCGAAGAGGCGAACAGCGAGGTGTTACAGGTAATGCAGTCCTCAGCAACATAAGAAGGAAGCGCAATCAAAGAGAAAAACACATAGAGGACAAATAGACCTCTGGCTGTCCTGTAGTTCGCGAAACTAAAGGTGGAAAATCAGTAATTCGAAATGACTTCGGTTTGCTAATGGATACTGATCAATACCTTCTTAACTCTGAGCAGGCCTCAAAATACCTCGGTGTACAAACAAATACCTTAAAACAATCACGTCATACTGGAATCCTGCTTGGTGAAGTGGCTCCTCGATACTTAAAGATGGGTCGTAGTACCAGGTACACACTTTCCAGTTTGCTCGAGTTTCGTAGTCAATTCTCCGAATATACCAACACCTCTCAATATAAGAATAAAGAGAAACCTCCCAGACCAAGCGAAGATCCGCAGCTCAGAGGGAGCGTGTGATGGAGGAGTTCGATCTGCATCTAGCTCTACCCATACCTGATGGTGAATACCTGGTGGAGTATGATGGTTACGTCACTGCAGCAATGTTTGCCCAGAAGACGCCGAAACTAGGACTTACCTTCTTCATCGTTGGGGGAGCATGCACGGGTTACAAACTCATGCGCTGGTACAACGTGAAACAGATAAAGCCGGAGGGCGGTTTTACAGCTAAGAGCAAGACCTGTGCGCTGTTGATGGAGTATTGCAAGTGCTTTCCCGATCAGAAACTGGAAAGGCTAGACAGGATACCTTTATCACCTTGGGAGGAGGGACGGTATAGAGTGGAGGTTCATACACCAGACAAGAACTACGAGGGCGAAGAAACACCGGAGCAACTCCGTCAGAGTGTGATTAAGAAGATCCTCGGAAGAGGAGAGTAACCTAAATTAGGTTGCTGGATAGGACTAAGACCCCTATCTGTATCTTTGCCTTTGCCTGTATCTTTGCCTTTGCCTTTGCCTACATCTGCACCCTGACCTTCACCTTGACCGACGCCTTGACCAACGCCTTTTCCTTTACCTAAACC
>JABJED010000296.1 GCA_018665025.1 Gammaproteobacteria bacterium | reverse complement strand
CCGCGGTATCAACCAGTCCCAACAGCGGAGTGGAAAGATTGGAAAGTATGATGGGCCACGCAATGTAGAGCACGCTTTTGCGGGTAAGAGATTTGTTCATAGAGCAATTGAAGAACAAATTAGTAAGCAGCTATGTACACGACTAAAGAGTATAATGGTTGGACCAGGTCTCGTTGCGAGGAACTCAAATGGCACAAGCTGAACAAGTGAAGTTTGTATTAAGACTACCGGCATCGCTCCATCGGAAAATCAAAAGGAGTGCTAAAGCAGATAACACTTCGATGAACAAGAAAATCACGAATATTTTAAATCAGTCCTTCAATGATTCTTCTGTTGATGTCACGTTAAATGATCTGATCAAAAGACTAGAGAAAAAGAAAGTTATCTAGCGCTGTTTGCGGTACTGCTCATCCAACTCGTTTTACCCGTTCCTGAAGTAGTCGTCATGGATGATTTGGCTGTCGCTATAACCGGGATCTATTAGATCCGTCATTATTATTCTTTCACTTAGGATATTGGTCTTAGCTAATCTGTCAGGACGTGCAGAACTCCCTGTGTGTCGAAAACCAGCGTGTAACTGACCCCCGCCTGCTGCGTGTTGCTCATGCTGGCGAGCGTCTCAGTGTTGTCTGAGTTTCGTACAACGTATTCGACTTCATTGGCTATGGATTCGATATTCTGCTGTGCTGCGAAACTGATATCGTTTAGCAGAGCAGGCACCTCATCCAGGTCCTGGCCAGGCCGAAGAATGTAGACGTCAACAAGCTCATTGCTACCGTTAATAAATTTTAACAGTACTCGGTCACGAACAAGACGAAAGGAATCAATGGCAATGAGCGAGCGGGTGACTGAAGTGGCATCAGTGGTATTGTTCTCAAAGGTGTAAATCGATTGGAATGCTCCTCCCCTTATCGTTACAGGGCCTGGGCTTTCTTCCAGAATTGTGTCACTTGCATCAGTAATTTTGAATTCGAAGCTGCCGTTTTCGGCTTCCTGTGAGCTGCTGCGTGTCTGTTTGTTAATATTCGGGTACACAGCAGCTCCCAGCATTGCAGTTACAGGGGATTGTTCTGAGTAATTCCCGATCCTGACGGATGCTGGCTGGGATTCGTCCAGAATGGTTGAGCCAATTGACCCGATGGTCCGTATCACATTGACGTGTTTCGCTCCATCGGGTCCGAAGTCATCGACCAACGCGTATAAGTCTTCCGTTTTGTTTAGAATTTCGAGGGAGCCGCTATCGAATAACAATTCGTTTGAGCCAGAGACTGTGATTCTAACTTGCTGATCGGGTCCGGCATCTACGGAAAATCTGCTGGTAAAACTGCCTGAAGTGACAGAGGCTAGAGGGGCTGCGTCAGTGAGCGTTGCGCCCAGGTCCGTGAGATAAATGTCTACCATGGGGTGATTGGTCAGGTTAGACGCGAACCAGATATCTGCGACACCTGCCGGGCGGTTACTCGAAACGATAAAGGGAGCGTCTACGATTTGGATATTCGGTTGGCTCAGGCTGCCCATCCACAGATAAGTCGACAGTCCGTCTTCGAGAATTGGCTGGTTTTCGCCTTCGGCGACAGTCACTTCGTCGTCGTTGGCGTCCAGGTACGCAATTCGCCAGTCATACTTGTCGACCGGTGTTTGCCTAGCTGCTTGAGCAAACGGAAAGCGGCTCGTTTCTCTGTCCCGTCCATGGAACATAGTTACCTCGGGACTGTCGGGCATCATGTTGACGAACTGGACGAAGCCATTTTTAGAAATAAAATCTGTGTCTTCATTGAAACCTGAGTCAGAACCACAGGCGCTTAGCAGAAGAATGGCGAGCAGCAGAAAACCTGACTGCGTATTCCGGGTAGGCATGTTTCGAACCGCGCGACTAAAAAAAGGTGATGCTATCGTTAACTGCCCCCAGAGTCGAGTTGGATTGTCTTCTGGAGCATTCCAGTGCGCGGTTAAGTGTGCAATGCTTTATACCTTTGGTTGAACTAAGGAGCGGATCATGCAGTTGCAGGTAAGTGAGGAAGATCGGCGATTCCAGCAGGAGGTCAGGACTTTTCTGTCAGAAAACCTCGATCCACATCTTAGCAGGAAAGTGAAACTCGGCTATCCAATTTCCAAGGAAGAGCAGGACGGCTGGACACGGACCCTCAATACCAGGGGTTGGGCAGCACCTAATTGGCCGGTCGAAGTTGGTGGGCCAGGATGGACCATGCTTCGCAGGCACCTGTTTGATATCGAGATGAAAATGCATCACGCACCTGAACTTCAGGGGTTTGGTTTTTCCATGGTGGGACCGGCGATTATCAAATATGGCACGCAGCAGCAGCAGAATTATTATCTGCCGATGATTCTGAATGCTGATATTTCCTGGTGTCAGGGATACTCGGAACCGCAGGCGGGCTCAGACCTGGCGTCGGTCAGGACCAGAGCTGTGGTTGACGGTGATGAATATGTTGTCAGCGGTTCCAAAATCTGGACCAGTGCCGCAGAACGGGCTGATCACATTTTCATGTTGGTACGCACCGATACGGAGGCCAAGCCGCAGTTGGGCATTACCTTTCTGCTGATGGAAATGAATGACCCTGGAATCACTGTTAAGCCGTTGCTGGCATTTAACGGTAAGCGACTCTGGAACCAGGTGTTCTTCGATCAGGTTCGGGTGCCCAGAGCGAACAGGTTGGGTGAAGAGAACAGAGGCTGGAGCGTAGCAAAGAATTTGCTTGGCAATGAGCGTTTGCTGGTGTCCAGGGTCGCAGAGAGCCGAAGAATGTTGTCGAACATTATGAGCGCTCTAAGTGAAGATCCACAGAAGGCTGCATTCAGAGAAAGCCTGGCGGCGTTGGTGATACGACTTGAAGCGCTGGATGCAACAGCGCTGCGTTTATTAACAAAATTCGATAAGGGCCATGAAATCGGTGCAGAGCCGTCCATGTTGAAGTTGAAGGGCAGCCAGCTCGTACAGGATATGGATAGAATGCTCTATGAGATAGTTGGCTATCTTGCGTTACCGCAGGATTCAACGATGCGGGAGGGCGGTCCTGCGGGCGCCGAGATTGCTGACATGGTGGCAAGCGGCTTGTTCCACCATCGTGGTTACACGATCGCGGGAGGTACAAGCGAGATTCAACATAACATCATTGCCCAGCAGGTGCTGGGACTGTAAACGGTGGTATTTAGCACCCTCGGAGTATACGCCTGCATGATTGATCTCATTCGTCAGGTCTTTAGCCCTGGCTCAGAAACCCAGCGATATTAAGCCCGCCAGTCTGCAATAAGCTTACCGACACAGGCCGTCAGTTTCTTCGCTGCGGGGATGTGTAAAAACTCATTAGGACCGTGAGCATTGGAATGTGGGCCAAGGATGCCTGTGACCACGAATTGCGCATTCGGGCTCCTGCTGGCGAGAAATTCCATAAAAGGAATGCTCCCACCGCAGCCCATGGCAACCGCGGGTGCGCCGAAGTAATCCATTGAAGCCGCCATTAGGCTGTCCTTTAGATCAGGCGTAGTAGTGGGTGCATGCCAACCGGCATTCGGTGTATGGAAGGCGGCACTTACATCGGCGTCGTTTGGTGCAGAGTCAAGAAGAAGTGCCTTGAGAGCAACAGCGGCCTTCACGGCATCAGTTGTCGGAGGAATTCTTAGGGCCAGTCGGGCGGTGGTTTCAGGGCGCAGCACGTTCCCCGCCTCTTCAGGGGAGGGCGCTCCGCCAATCCCGGTTATCGCAAGGCTCGGTGCCCATGTGTTGTTTAGCACCAGCTCGGTGGGATCATCAGATACTGGACCGCCGTGTCCGGCAAATGGATACATTTCTGCAAATGAATTAGCTAGTACCTGTCCTGCTGCAATTGCCTCTTGCCGGCGAATGTCCGGGATTTGTTCGTTCAGAAAGGAAGGTTTGATAAACCCTGTGTTCTCATCTTCAAGTCTCGATATGATCTGTCGGAGCAGGCGAAAACTGGAAGGAACAATGCCTCCCGCGGCGCCGGAATGTACACCCTGTGTCAGTACACGAACAGTAAGGTCTGCTATTAACATTCCCCTTAGCGAGGTGGTTAGCCAAAGTTGGTCGTAGTTGCCACAGGTTGAATCAAGAGCGATGACAAGATCCGGATCACCAATGATTCCGCCAAGTTTTTCCATATAGTGGGAGAGGTCGGGGCTACCGCTTTCTTCAGATGCTTCGATAATGACGCTGATGCGCGGTCGTGTTAGTTTTTGGTCGAACAGTGACTTAATCGCAGCAATCGCAGAATAAATAGCATAGCCATCATCGGCGCCGCCCCTGCCATAGAGCTTTTCACCGCGGATAACGGGGTCCCAGGGCGCCAGCCCATCTTCCCACCCGTCAAACTCTGGTTGCTTATCCAGGTGACCATAGATCAAAATATTCTGGTTAGTATCGCCCTCCAGGGTCATGAGGATGGTGGGTGTCAGTCCGGGTAATTGATGGACCTGCACTTCAAGTCCTGGGATTTCCTGGGCCCTTACCCACGAGACCATGTGGTTAACAGCGTCATGCATGTAACCATTTGCTTCCCATGACGGGTCGAACAGGGGCGACTTGTTAGGTATTCGGACGTACTCGGTCAGGCTGGGAAGAATAGCGTCATCCCAAAATTCATTAATGTAGCTGGTATTTTGTTCTGGATTCATAGGGGCTTATCGGGGTTCTCTAAATTGGCCTTGGCGGCAGGGGCTTCATTGGTAGATTCAGAGACGAATTCCCCTTCGATTGTCTGTCCCGGTTGGTCATCGGTATTCCGGAAACCACCACCCTGGAAGGGGCTGTGCATCTGAAATTGTCCGAAACTGGTTGAACGAATAATTCTGGCAGCCAGGGGGCGTCTCAAACCGGGAACCAGGCAAACAAAGCCAACGATGTCAGTAGCAAAGCCCGGCGTCAGCAGAAGAGCTCCGCCAATAATCAACATGATTCCTTCGAGTAATTCTGTTTCGGGGATTTCTCCTCTTTGTAGTTTCTCCTGCACCCTGGTCAGGGTTGCCATTCCTTCTAATCGAAGTAGCCATACCCCACAGATTGCCGTGAGCACCACCAGACCAACCGTGGGCAAAGGACCAATCATGCCGCCCACCTCGATCAGGATGATCATTTCGACCAATGGGATGATGAAAAACAGGAAAGTAGCTGTACGCACGAGGTGCCTGTAAGCATGGATTAAAGGCGACTCTAACCAAAGCTGGTAGAACTGTCACTCAAAGTGTTTTGTGCGTGTGATAGATTATGTTTTTTCCATGGCCTACCAAGAGAGTCAACCTTTGAAGGATCTATTTGTTGATGGCGCAATCGGACGCCTTGAAGCCCGTTATTCGGAAGCTGCATCTGCAGTTGGCCTAACGGCTGTACTCTGTCATCCACATCCGCAGTTTGGTGGAACGATGAATGACCAGGTACTCGGTGCGCTCGAGACAGCACTACTTGCTTCAGGAATCAGTAGCTTACGATTTAACTTTCGTGGCGTCGGTCGTTCTGAGGGCAAGTATAGCGACGGTGTGGGTGAAATCGACGATGTGGTCGCAGTAACAACCTGGGTGCGTGAAAAGTCGGTTGGTGAACGGATAATTCTGGTGGGATACTCCTTTGGTGGCGCTGTGGCACTGTCAGCGCAGGCGCTTCTGGTGCCGGAATGTATGATCCTTGCCGCGCCGGCCGTTGGGATGTTTGGTCAGCAGGATTCCCCGACCGTGCCAAGCCTGGTTGTCCTTGCGGAAAATGATCAATTCGTGAGCGCCGATTCGACTAAAGACTGGTTTGATGCGCCCAACACTCGGGTAGAACAGATAGCGGATACAGACCACTTTTTCCTTGGGCATCATGACCAGGTGACCAAGATCGTGAGAGAATTTTTGAAAACCACTTTTATAGACTAAACCCTGGGGTTGTAAATGGATCTAAAAACACTCCGGTACGACGTGCTGGACAAAATAGCGACTATTACGTTGAACCGGCCGCATCGCATGAATGCGTGGACTGGACGAATGCATACTGAATACCGTTACGTTCTTAACCAGGCTGATAAGGCTACGGATGTCCGTGCGATCGTAGTCACCGGCGAGGGTAAAGGTTTTTGTGTGGGTGCCGATACCAAAGCGCTTGAAGGTCATATTGAAAAAGGTGGTTACGACGCGGGTACCCCTGATGTTCTGGCGGAACCTGGTCAAGGTATTAGTGCAGATTTTGACGCATCTTTTGCGTATCATTTCGGACTGTCAAAGCCTGTGGTCGCCGCCGTGAATGGCCCGGCAGCAGGGGTCGGGCTGGTTCTGGCTTGTTTTGCAGACATTCGGTTTGCGGTGCCCGGTGTAAAGTTCACTACCGCCCATGGCAAGCTCAATTTTCCGGCAGAATATGGTTTGTCCTGGTTGCTTCCCAGGCTGATCGGATTGCCGCGGGCGAATGACTTGCTGCTAACCAGTCGAATTTTTACGTCGGATGAAGCGTTCACGTTAGGTCTGGTTAACAGGCTTGTTGAGCCTGAACTTCTTCTGAAAGAGACCTATGCGTATGTCCGGCAGATGATTGAAACAGTGTCTCCAGGGTCGCTAAGAGAAACCCGATGGCAGATCTACAAGGATCTCCACAGGGATGTGGCCGCTTCGGTAAAAGACAGTGAGAGGTTAATCGATGCGATGAGCCGACAGAAAGATTTTACAGAGGGCGTGAATGCGTTCCTGGAGAAGCGGGTACCTAACTGGACTGGGGAATAAGCGGGTGCTATCAGAAATAAACATGAGATTAGTTGGAGAGTGACTTGAGTACAGAATTAGCCACTGGATACGAACTACAGGATGAGCCTTACTACCTGCCGCTTGCCGATGAAGTCGAGGTGTTCATGGCAGCCTACGAGCAGCGACTTCCTGTGCTACTCAAAGGGCCAACCGGTTGCGGTAAGACTCGATTTGTTGAGTACATGGCGCACCGCATTTATCGCCAGGGGGGAAACAGTATTAAGCAGCCCTTGCAGACAGTCGCCTGCCATGAGGATTTGTCTGCAACGGATTTGGTCGGCAGGTTCTTGCTTAAGGCAGAGGAGACGGTTTGGCAGGATGGGCCTCTATCCAGAGCAGTGAAAGAAGGATCAATCTGTTATCTGGACGAAATAGTTGAAGCGCGCAAAGATTCCACTGTGTTGATTCACTCGTTAACGGATCACAGGAGAATTCTGCCGGTTGAGAAGCTGGGGATCATACTCGAGGCGCATCCGAACTTTTTGCTGGTGATTTCTTATAACCCGGGATACCAGAATGTACTGAAAGATCTGAAGCCAAGTACCCGCCAAAGATTCATCGCTATTGATTTTGACTATCCTGAACACTCCGAGGAGGCCAGTATTATTGCGCATGAGAGTGGTGTAAGCGCGACATTTTCAGACCAGTTGGCGCGCATAGGGCAGAAGATCAGAAATCTGCGAAGCCATGGTTTCGATGAAGGTGTCAGCACTCGGTTACTGGTCTATGCCGGGCAATTGATCGTCCAGGGTGTGCTCCCGCGGCGTGCCTGCGATGCCGCTATATCCAAAGCGGTTTCAGATGACGTTGAAGTGCAGCGAGCGATCGCTGAATTGGTCGACGCAGTCTTCCCTGCCGATTAGGTCACTATCTCGTGGAACCAAAAAGTACACACAGTACGGAAGAAGCCGCGGATCGACTTTGGCTGATTAACCGGGATACCGCCGCGCGTTTCAGGTCGACGATAGCTACTCTTGAAGCTGTTTTTGCTCCAGAGCAGATAAATCGCCTTGCCGAAAGCTGTGTCACCATTGCGGATTCTGGCTGGCGTTCATTTGAGACGGTGAACCTGTTGCTGGAAATCGCAGCCGTGACTGAACATCCGGCGCGACTGATGGAGATCACGAAGGCCGCAGAACAGCTCTCTGGTTATTCGTTTGAACCGGCTGCTAATTATCTTCAGATGGTGCTGGGTGCAGTCGAAGTCGAAGTCGGCCACTCGAAGGAAATTTCCGAACTGGAGCAGGCCGGTTTAGCGCTGCATTCGAAGTACCAGCATGCCTCAGGTTTGATCGGAGGTTACTTTAGCGCCGCGCAGATTGTTCTTGCCCGTGGCGATAGTGATAATCTTCTTTGTTGGGTGGAAGTGGCACGTGGCTTGTTCGACCTTGGGCGTGATGACCTGTTGCGATTCCTGGTATTGAGTGAGCAGTCTGCCAACGTTTCCTGGGTGATGGTTAGACGGTTCCAGGTGAAGTCTACTCAAGGTTGCCTCGTCTATCTTGATCATGTTGGTGATCTTCAGGATAGGTTTTCCGGCGCTCAAATGACGTTGGTCGAGTCTGCCATGCTAAAACACGTGAACTCCTCGTTTGAAGACCTGATCGACTCTTTCGAATCTCTGCATGCTTTTGATCCGGGTCAGGTTTCATTGATCCTGGCGCTGGGAAAGGACATTGAACATGCGAACAGCTTAGCTGCATTCAATAGAAATGCGGGAAAGCTTCCATTGGGTCGTCAGAACGTCATCAGGCAATGGGTCGAGTTCGGCAATGAGGTTGCCCGGGGTAACGAGTTTGCCGGACAGGCTTACTTCAATCTGGAGTCTATGCGATCGAACGAGATGCTCGCATCTTTGCAGGGACAGGTTTCATTTGAAGATCATCGGCGAACATTCGATCTGCTTGCAGAAGCGATCACTGCAAAAAATGTTGTCGTAGAGAGCATTCATGGGACTCATGATGCAACGAACAGCAACCTGGAAGGGCTGCGTGGTGATGGTTCAGGCCTGGGGTTGCCCGAAAATGATGGGCGGGTGGTGCGCTTGCCTCAGACCGTCAATATCTT
>JABJED010000295.1 GCA_018665025.1 Gammaproteobacteria bacterium | reverse complement strand
GCGTAAAGCAAGGAATATTGGTGCCACGGCCGCCAAACGGTCGCGATCGTGAGATGCAAGTAGTAGGGCGAATCACCTCTTTAAGACGTTATCCTATCCCTGAACCCAGCCAATTAAGGTATCGATACCAGACAATTGACTTTGAAGGGCCAGATATCCATGTAAGAACGCTGCGCGATACACAGCAATTCAGCGATCCCAATGGTGTCGCCCGGGAACGGGTGTTCCAGAAGCGATATGGCCTCTGTTTGGCGTCATCTCGGAATTCCCACTGGTTCTTGCCCGGTTGATGGAAACATTTGATATTAAGGGCGAGCGTCTCCCAGATTGGCTGCGCAGTGGGGCTAACGAGCCTGATGTTGAATTCCAGGATTGCGGATATCACGGCAACAGATCATCACCCAGAGGCCAACGCCTACCTTCAGTTGAATGTTGCCCTGAATGAAGGACGCTGCATCCCGTTTGTGTGCGCAGGTTGGGAACAGGGGGATACCAGTCTGCGAGAAGCAACCCTTTCCAAATTAGAATCTAGCCCGAATTATTCATGAATAGATAAAACAAAAGCCTTAATCGTGTAAAAATAGTGTTTGTAAACAAATACTTAAACACGAAAAGGCTTTTGCATGACAAACATTACCACTAAACAGGGTGTTCTGTTCAAGGGGCTATCAAAAAAATTATTGGTCGGTCAGTTTGACCAGGCACATGCCTCTTCTGATGGCGGCGCCATCCTGCTTAAAGCCTGTGACGAGCGGCTCAAACTCAGTGAGACATTGTCGGCTTGCCTGCAAGATGATCGACAACAGAGCAAGGTCATGCATTCATTGCAGGAATTGTTTCAGCAACGGATGTTCAGCATTGCCTGTGGCTATGCTGACACCAATGATGCAGCGCGGCTGTCCTGCGATCCCGTGTTCAAAATGCTCAGTGGCCGTGATGCTGTTGAAGGTAACGATCTGGCCTCACAACCGACGCTATCCCGGTTTGAGAATGGCGTACGCCGTGCTGACCTTCTGCGGATGTCAGCTGCACTTGCCGACACGGTTATCCAGCGACATAAACGCCGTAAAAAAACAGCGAAGCTGATTACGATTGACCTGGACCCGACGGATGACCCGACTCACGGCACGCAACAACTCTCCTTGTTCAGTCGGTTTTACGACTGTCGATGTTATTTACCGCTAGCCGGGTTTTTAACCTTTGATCGTGAAGTTGAGCAATATCTGTTCTGTTACCTGCTACGGCCAGGTAATGCGACAGCCAAGCTCGGTTGCATCGGCATGCTGAAACGCTTGTTGCCAGGACTACGGCGGGCGTTCCCGAAAGCACGCATCAGAATACGCCTGGATGCAGGTTTTACGGGTCCGGAACTGTATGATTTTTTTGAGGCAGAAGGGCTTGAGTATGTGGTCAGCATGGCCAAAAACTCGGTTTTACTGGGGTTAGCCGAGACCGCGATGGAGATTGTTCGGCAGGATGCCGACAACGAGTTGGAATCCATTTGCTATGACGATGCAATGTACGCGGCACACACGTGGCCGTATGAACGGCGTGTCATTATCAAAGGCCAGATAACGTATCACGACGGTCGCAGACCGAAAGAAAATCCACGATTTGTGGTCACCAATCTCAAGGGATCGGCGCAACACATTTATGAAAAGATCTATTGTGCTCGTGGCGATGCCGAGAACCGGATCAAGGAACTCAAGTACGGACTTGAGATTGACCGCACTAGCTGCAGCAGTTTTTTGGCCAATCAATTGCGTGTCCTGATCACGGCTGCGGCTTATGTCCTGTTCCAGGAATTGAGGATACATGCACGGCATACCCGCTGTGCCAGGGCACAAGTAACAACGTTGCGATTGTACCTACTGAAGCTCGGTGCCTGGATTGAATCATCCGTGCGAAGAACAGTCTTACATTTGCCCGCCAATACCCCTTATGCCGATGACTGGCTTCGCATTGCGCGATCGGTTGGCGCGGTTCCAACCTGATAACGGTT
>JABJED010000294.1 GCA_018665025.1 Gammaproteobacteria bacterium | reverse complement strand
TTTAGTGCTCTTCGCAGGATGTGCCGAACGGCTAGAAACGGAAACAGATGCACAGGATCCCATCCAACTGGCCATCGCGATTAGGTCATGGCAACAAGGCAAGACAGAGCCTATGGTCCAGGCGATGGAACAACTAAGCGAGGCGACCGAATTATTCTTCAGATCGCCAACCATTGAAAGCAGATTAGTATGGCAATCGGCATGGATCTCAGCGCACGATAACTTCCTCGGCGCCAGCATCCTGTATTCACCTGACAAATTTCAAAGGATTGACGCGTGGCCAATGGAGGCGGGATTCCTGGATTCCCTGGCCGACTATCCTGGCTCCGGTATCGTCAGTGACGGCACACTGGAAATCACTGCTACATCGCTGGAAGAGCAGCACCAGATTACGGATGCGTCCGAGGTTGCTCTCGGCTTTCATGTGCTTGAGTACTATGCGTTCGAACGAGACATTGAGGACTTTGGGAGCGATGCGCCCAACTACCAAAAACGCCAACAATTAGTTCAACTGGTCGCAGAGCTTCTGCTAGTGGATATCACCTCCTTTTCCCGAGCCCAGGAGACTGAATCTGAAGCCAACCAGAATTCCTATCCACTATTGCTGTTAAAAATACAACGGCGGTTCCAACTGGTGTTCTCGAAATTTGACCTCCTCGGCGAGCATATTCCACCCAACTACGGGTCTGCTCAGAATATCACCACCCAGCTTGACGCCATAGCGGAATTGTTGCACGAACCCGTTGGCTTGAACCACTTCCTGATCGAATTGGATCCAGAAAGTACGCTGACATTTAACGCAACCTTGCTGGAAGCACAAACACTACTGTCCTCTATGGAACAACCTGATGGAGTTACGTCTTCCCGGCTGGTGTTATTGATTGCTTTTCTGGAACAAAAACTGGGGGATTTTGTGACGCTGCTACCGGTCGAGGGCGAGATCTAATTCCCTTGCCGCTTTTACGTCATCCAGCCTTTTGACCGGCATTGTATGTGGCGCGCTCGTCACAACTTCCGGGTTGGTTCTCGCTTCTTCCAAAATGGATGCCATCGCCGCGACGAACCCATCAATCTCTTCCTTCGTTTCCGTCTCTGTTGGCTCGATTAACAGACATTCCGGCACCAGTAATGGGAAGTAGGTCGTTGGCGCATGGTAGCCATAGTCCAGGAGACGCTTCGCCACATCCATCGCAGTCACGCCAAGTTCCTTCGCTTCTTCTGACAAAGTTATGATGAACTCATGAGTCGCACGGCGCTCAGGGTACGCCAGGGTAAATCCGGCTTTCTCAAGCTCGCGCGCCATATAGTTAGCATTTAACGTCGCAAACTCTCCCACCCGGTGCATGCCTTCCCTGCCGAGCAATCTAGCGTACGCATAGGCCCGCAACAAAATGCCAGCATTACCCATAAACGCGGACAAACGACCAATGGAATCCGGTATATCGACACTGGTCAACCATCGGTAAGTAGCATTTTCCTTTCCGACAACAGGCGTTGGAATAAATGGCACCAAACGCTCACCAACACCAACCGGGCCTGCACCAGGACCACCACCACCGTGGGGTGTCGCAAAGGTCTTGTGAAGATTCATATGCAGCACATCAAACCCCATATCCCCGGGTTTGACCTTGCCAAGGATTGCATTGAGATTAGCCCCGTCATAATAGAGCAACCCGCCTGCAGCATGCACAACCTGAGCGATTTCCTGGACTTTTCGCTCGAACACCCCACAGGTCGAGGGATTCGTCATCATGAGGCCCGCAGTCTGCGGGCCTACCGCTTCCTTTAGCGCATCCAGGTCCACGTCGCCATCTGCAGTTACCGCAATTTCCCGAACTTTATAACCACACATGACGGCCGTCGCGGGGTTTGTGCCATGCGCAGCAGTCGGCACCAAAATTTCCGTTCGCGACAGGTCTCCGCGTTTCTCGTGATAGGCGCGAATCATCGCTACACCTGCGAACTCTCCCTGCGCGCCAGCCATCGGCGTCAGAGATACCGCCTTCATGCCGGTCACGTCCTTGAGATATTCCTGAAGGTCATAAAGACAGGCCAGGAAACCCTGCGACTGGGCTTCAGGCGCCAGTGGATGACGAGCCAGAAAACCAGGGATGCTTGCGGCCTTGTGTGCACCTCTTGGATTGTATTTCATGGTGCACGACCCGAGTGGGTAGAACTGGCCATCAATCGAGAAATTCTTTTTCGAAAGATTGGTGAAGTGTCTGACCACCTGAAGTTCAGAAACCGCAGGTAGCCCCACTACCCCTTTACGAATGTGGTTTGCAGGCAGGTCGAGAGGATCGCCATCTTGTCTTTCAAACTGCGCGGCGGCAATCCGGCCTTCGCTGGATAAATCGTAAATCAACATCCCTTTGCCTCCAGCGCATTCAAGAGCGTAGTGCCGTATAGCGCCAGGTCCTGTTCCGTTTTTGTTTCCGTCACGTTAACCAGCAAACAATTTTCCAGCGCCCGGAAAGATAAACCAAGATCATAGCCACCCAGGATTCCCTGTTCAGCCATAAGGGGTAATACTTCCCTTGCCGGTATCGGCAATTCAATCGCTGCTTCATGAAAACATGGCCCGCTGAACCGTGTCTTTATTTTTCCGGTTGATTCAAGATTCCTGAGTAGCTGCTGTAATCCCTGGTGAGATCGAATCGCAACAGACCGTAGCCCCACATCGCCTAGTAGACTGAGATAAATCGTCGCGGCAGTCACTAACAGCCCCTGGTTGGTGCATATGTTAGAGGTCGCCTTGGCACGCCTGATATGTTGCTCTCGTGCCTGGAGTGTCAGAGCAAATCCATCGCGACCATCCACATCGCTGGTTCTTCCTATAATCCTGCCAGGCATTTGCCTGACAATCGCCTGCTTACAACACATAAAGCCCAGATAAGGACCGCCGGACGAGACAGGGATCCCTAACGGCTGCCCTTCACCAACCGCGATATCGGCGCCTTCTTTTCCCCATTCACCTGGCGGCTTCAGTAAAGCCATTGCGGTCGGGTTAACGACACCAACCATTAACGCACCATTTTCATGACACCAGTCAGTCAAAGCATCGACATCCGGCAAGCAGCCAAAGTAATTAGGGTAACTAACCACCAGAGCAGCAAACTCTCCTGGTTCGCCAGCCAGTCCAATTACGCCGGAATCTTCATTAAAACCCTGAACCTTCAGCTCGATCCCCTGATTACGGACGATCACCTGACAGGCTTCGATATATGCCGGATTAATATCACCCGCCACCAGCACCCGTCGCGACTTGTTCTTCTTGTTCGCGCGAATCGCCATCAGGATAGCTTCAGCCATTGCAGTCGCCCCGTCATAGACCGAAGCATTGGCCACTTCCATCTGAAGCAGGCGAGTCATCATTGTCTGGAATTCATAGATCAATTGCAGCGTACCCTGGCTGGCCTCTGCCTGGTATGGGGTATAGGCCGTCATGAACTCGCCCCGCCCAACAAGGTCCCAGACAGCGGAAGGAATATGATGCTCATAAGCCCCCGCACCGATAAACGACAAATGCATCTCATCCAGGCGCGCGCGCTCATTCATTGTACGAAGCAGCTCCATCTCACTGATTCCTGACGGCGTCTGTTTCAGCTCACCAGATCTAAGTGCCTGGGGGATCTCATCAAAAAGTGCTTCAATGGAGGTAACCCCTATCGACGCGAGCATGATTCGCTCATCATTCGGGGTATGCGGGACAAATGGCATTTTGGTTACTCGGGGGAATCAGTTTAAGTATGGCACGCCGCCGGGGTTAGTGTTCTTCGGCTTCACAGAGCGCCTGGTATTGCTTAGCAGTGAGCAGACTTTCAACAGCCGTCGAATCCGAAACCTTTATCTTGAAGAACCAGCCATCGGCATACGGCGCCTCGTTAACCAGTTCGGGGGAATCCTCAAGCTGAGCGTTAACTTCAACAACGGTGCCTGCAACAGGCGCATAAATATCTGATGCTGCCTTCACGGATTCGACCACCGCTATCTCATCACCTGCCTGAAACTCCGCCCCAACTTCTGGCAGTTCCACATAAACCACGTCACCTAGCGCATCCTGAGCATGATCAGAAATACCCACGATAACGACATCTCCTTCCTGTTTCACCCACTCGTGGCTTTTCAGGTACCGCAATTCTGTAGGGAACTCCGCCATCGTATTTCTCCAACTTTATCTATCTAGGTTTTTTCGGCTTGTAAACTTGTTTGCCGTTTCGAACAAAGGGTGGGTTGACGCATTCAACTGCCTGCATCTTACCCCGAATCCCAACCGTCATATTGGATGATGTTGTAGAAACCCGCGCCAGCGCAATAGACTTCCCAAGGGTTGGCGAAAAAGCGCCTGAGGTAATCTCTCCTACCGGAGCTCCATCACTGAATACTGGATAATGCGCTCGCAAAATACCCTTGCCAGCCATGACAAGGCCAACAAGCTCGTCATGCTCGGTCTGCTTCCTGAGGGCGGCAGCACCAAGGAAGTCGCGACCCTCAAGAAATACGGTATTTGCCATGTTCGATTCAAGCGGTGTCACGGATTCATCCATATCATTGCCGTACAGGTTCATGCCCGCTTCAAGCCGCAACGTATCCCTTGCACCCAGGCCAATGGGCCTGATACCTGCCTCAAGAAGCTTGTCCCAAAAAGGCACCGCCTGGTCTTCAGGCAAGATGATCTCGACACCCTTTTCACCGGTATAACCTGTACGCGCGATAAACCATCCATCGCACCATCCACCCTGGAAGACTTTCAAACCTTCAATAAGGGAAACCTTATCTTCCCCAACCTTATCTTCCACAACAAGGTCTTTCCCGACGATCGACTTCACTTTTTCAATGGCACGAGGACCCTGAATCGCCAAAATAGCAAATTCAGGCCGTTCAACAACTTCACACTCGTATCCTTCGGCCACGCGCCGCATCCACGCCAGGTCTTTCCCCCGTGTCGCACAGTTCACCACCACCAGATATGGATCACCCGTTGCATAGACAATAAGGTCATCCAGAACGCCACCTGTGTCGCTTAGCATTGCCGAGTACATCGCCTGCCCGGGACTTTTTACCCGCCCTATATCATTAGCCAGTAATCGATCCAGATAGGCCAGGCCATCTGCTCCATGCAGCTCAACGACTGTCATATGTGAAACATCAAACACCCCGGCATCCTGTCTGACTGCGTGGTGTTCTTCAATCTGTGATCCGTAGTGAATCGGCATATCCCAGCCGCCAAAATCAGCCATTTTGGCGCCCAGGGATTCGTGCTTATCGAATAGGGGGGTTTTCTTACCCATGGGAAATACAGAATTGCAAAGCCGCGTAGTCTACTAGACTCGACCAGACGCGACACTAATTGCGAGCCGCTTTAATGTTTTATTTTCATTCACTAAACGCAATCCACGACTGCGCACCAATCCAACGATACTTGAATCAGACGTAAACAATCGATGGAAGCCTTCCATCGCCAATGCGGCAAGATGGTTGTCTGTTTTACGTTTTTTTTCATATCGTTTCAGCACACCTAGATCCCCAATACCTCTGCCTTCAAGCCTTGCAGCGCAGAGCTCGGTGACCAGGCAGCTCGCATCAGCGAACCCGAGATTTGCACCCTGACCCGCCAGCGGGTGAATCGCATGCGCTGCATCTCCCAGCAGTACCGCCCCTTCAGTCACATACCGCCAGGCGTGCTGCTGCATCAGCGGGAAACTATGTCGCGATGATACACCGTGTATCCGGCCGAGCTTATCTTCCGTCGACTCTTCAAGGGCTGAAATGAATGCGCTTTCACTTATTGAAGCCATATCCTCACTGCTCGACCAAACCACTGCGAATTTACCCTGGTCAGCCAGTGGCAGCAGCGCGAGCGGCCCCGAATCACAGAACCATTGATATGCCTGTTGCCCGCGCTCCGCGGTGAACTCTTGACCAAATTGTGCAACACATACCGTCGCGCTCTGGTCGTATGAATAGCCCATCTTCTTCAGTCCGAGCTTTTCCCTTGTAGCAGAGTGAGCACCGTCTGCCGCTACCAACAAGTCTCTTTGAAGCTCATCAATATCAGCCGTCTCTGTCCATTTCACCTCAAGCCCCTGACTTAAGGCGCACTCACTCATCGCTACCCGAAGTGCGACCTGGTCAACGATATACCCAAGACACGGCAGGCCACCTTCTTCTGCCGTAAAAGATATCGACCCACTTCCCTGCCCATCAAAGACCGACATCTGATCGTATCGCGTGACAAATCTATCGGGAATCAGGTTCCAGACGCCAATTCCCGACAGAAATTCCGCGGAAACGGGATTAACGGCGATCACTTGTGAGGTTACTGTTTTAGGCAACACCGGCGCAGCGGCCTTATCATAGACCTCAACGCCAAACCCCTGCTTGTGTGCAGCCAGCGCAAAAGACATCCCAATGAAACCAGCACCTATGATCACTACATCAGTCATTAGTAGCCCCCATAAGGGTTTCAATTTCATCCACCGTACGAGGCACCTGGTCCGTCAACACCTCGTTTCCTGATTTTGTTACCAGCACATCATCTTCTATCCTGACACCAATTCCTCGATACTCCGATGGTACTTCCATCATGTTTTCATTGAAGTAAACCCCCGGCTCGATTGTCGTCACCATCCCTTCCTCGAAGACCCGCCACTGACCATTCACCTGGTAGTCTCCAACGTCATGAACATCCAACCCAAGCCAGTGTCCGGTTTTGGTCATACAGTAGGGTAAATAGGCTTCTTCACCAATGAGATCATCAAGCTTACCTGACAATACGCCGAGTGTGACAAGGCCCTTGCTCAACTCCCTGACCGCCGCTTCATGCGGATCATTCCAGGTATTGCCAGGTCTCACCGCTGCAATGGCGGCCTCCTGGGCACGCAAAACCACTTCATAAACCCTGGCCTGACTTTCTGAAAATCTGCCATTAACAGGAAATGTACGTGTCAGGTCACAGGCATAACCCTCATATTCACCACCTGCATCTACAAGCACAAGGTCACCATCGGCAAGAACTTCATTGTTGGAAACATAGTGCAACACGCAGGCATTCGTCCCACCTCCAACGATCGCGGGATACGCACAGTAGCGTGCGCCGTTGATCGAAAATTCGTGAATAAGCTCAGCTTCCAGTTCGTACTCCATCATACCGGGCTGCGTTTTCTGCATAATCCGACAATGGCCCTTAACCGTGGCATCGGCAGCCAGCTTCATCAGCGCTATCTCGGCAGCACTCTTGAAGAGCCGAAGTTCATGCAGATAATGATCAAGCTGAACGAACTCACCCGGCGACTCCGCGCCAAGATGATCACTTTGAGAAATTTTCTTGACCCAGTCGATCACTTGATTGTCGAAATCCCGATCTACGCCCATGGCGTAATAGAGCTTCGAGCGACCCTCAATCAAGCCCGGCAAGATGTCATCTATATCGGATACAGGGAAGGCATCATCCATCCCAAAAAGCTGCATCGCACGCTCAGGGCCGGTGATATGACCATGCCAGCGCTCATACTCATTGTCGCGCTCACGACAGAACAGTAGCGTCTCACCATGCTGCCTGCCAGGGATCAGCACGAATACCGCATTGGGTTCATCGAACCCCGTCAGATACCGAAAATCGCTATCCTGGCGAAACGGGTATTGCACATCACCATTACGAATCTTTGGATTCGCACCAGGGACAATGGCAATACTGCCTTCATCCATGAATGCTGACAGCTCCCGGCGCCTGCTGACATATTCCGCTGGTGCAATCTCCCTGCGCGGCTTATTTTTTCTCGGCAACTTTAGTGAGTCCCTTTTGATTCTGTTTCCGCGAAAATGAGTAACGTACTGATTCGTATGAACTCGACGATCTCGGTCAAGTCCGACTCGTTCTCTTCCCCTTCAGTGACTTCTTCGGACATTGCCGCAATTCGACCCATATCCTGAAGGGCTTCCTTAACATCTGAAGCATCGTCGGCATCGAGCTGACGACCGGATTCACCAAAGCCTGAAAGAAAACCACTACACCACAAAAACACAGATTCTGCTCGTTCAGTAATCCCCTCGTCATCCCCGGGAATCATCAGCGTAAAATCAAAATCCGCATATTCACCCAGACTGTCCAGACTTTGCGTATAAGCTTCTTCAAGCATATTCACTACGGAAGCAGGCGCCTGACCGTCCATCCAGGCTTCAAACAGGGACCTTCGCTGTCCTGGCCCGGCGCTATCCTTCACCGCACACAGGTAGCCAACAAGCATCCCATGCAGTTCGGATGGGTGAAGATCAACGCTTGCCCGGGACAATTCATCGCGGAAGTGCTCAAATACAGTCATATCAATCAGCCTCGGTTTCTGACCCGGTGGTAAAACATTCCTCAATAGAATGACGATTTTACTCCAACTCAGCTTGAACAACAGGATTGTCCCGCTTTATAGTTCCTAATTAACCTTTAAGTTGAGTGCCGGTGTGGATATCAACACCCTTGAGAAACGGATCGACGAGCTGATCACCCTTTGTGATGAGCTGGAAAGTAAACATCGAGCGGTAGAAGCCGATCGTGAGAACTGGACGCAGGAAAGAACCAGCCTGCTTGAAAAGAACGAAATGGCCAAAGCCAAAATCGAGGCGATGATTATGCGCCTGAAGTCTCTAGAACAGGACTAAACCAATGTCAGAATCAAAGACTGTACGAGTCTCCATACTCGACAAAGACTATCAGGTCAGCTGTGAGGAGAGCGAGGTGACTGCACTACAGCAATCTGCCCAGTTCCTGGACCAGAAGATGCGGGAAATGAAAGAGAATTCAAATGTTTTTGGCCTGGACCGCCTGGCCGTGATGGCGGCGCTGAACCTAACCAATGATCTGTTAGCGCAGTCTGAAAAGGCCACCCAACTGGATTCCAAACAAACCGAGATTTCTTCCAGGCTCGCCGATCAGCAGACCGAAATCCAGAATTTGCACAATAAGATCGATACCGCCCTAACCCGACTGAAAGCAAAAACCTAAACCGCTGTTCTGGTCAGCCCTTCAAACGGCTATACTTACGTTCTAGTTCCCTGGGCTGTTCGCCAGTCGATATGTCCTCGACCCTTTAAGCGATAACCAGGAGGTCTTTTTTCATCGACCATGTGCATGTCCGTTCAGCGGAAAGCCTGAGGTCATAAGGAGACCACCGCCTTGAACCGCAGGGTTCAAGGACCTATTAGTACAGCGGCAATTTGGGGAACTAATCATCGAGGCCGGCATGTCCTTAAGCCAATTGAGAAAATCCCTTAGATCCGAACGCCGTTCGATCACCCCATTGGAACGCGAAGAAAAATCGCAACTGCTCGCACGAAATCTTGCCCGATACTTGCCATTTCGGCGCTGTAAAAAACTCGCCGTCTACCTGTCACTCCCGGAAGAAATTGACACATCGCCCGTCATAGAGCTTGCGCAACTGCTTCGCAAGGCAATTTATCTTCCGGTCATTGATACCAGGGTGTGGCAAAAACAATCCATGATGTTCGCGCTATATTTACCAGGGGAAACCCCGCTTCGAGAGAACCGTTTTGGCATCAGGGAACCGGCGGTTAAGCCAGGGAACTGCATTCGGGGAATTGACATAGAATTCGTGTGCGTACCCGTCGTCGGGTTCAATGATCGTTGCGATCGAATTGGCATGGGCGGTGGCTACTACGACAAAGCGTTTGATCGTCGACGCTTCCAGCAAAGCAAACTGGTTGGCCTGGCTTTTGAAGGTCAACAGGCTGATTTTGAACCAGCCAAGCATGACGTGCCGATGCAGGCAGTGATAACGGAAGACCGCGTCATTGAGAGAGTACCCAGAGGATCAAGTACCCATTAAATCAAGGACGCACCCGCGCTCAACACGACACCCAGCCCGAACAATAAAAACAGGAGGAACATTAGATCGGGCTTTTTCTTCACGAGTTTCACAGACTCCAATGAATGCTCTCAGCATATATACTGAGGGCCGCATAACATATAGCGGTTATCCAGAATAAGCAAGCTTTGGCCACCACCCCGCGGCACCTGATATCATGACCGCCGGCTATTTGCCCGCAAGGAAGCATTTACTAATATCCAAGGGAGGCTACCAATGGCAGTAAGAGAAGTAATTCGCATGGGTCATCCACGCCTGAGAGTCCCGGCAGTGCCCTATCCCACGGAACACCTTGGCTCTGCAGAATTCAACGAACTTGTCTCCGACATGCGGGAAACCCTTCATGCCTATGGTGGTATTGGCCTGGCCGCTCCCCAGATTGATGTGAGCCTTCGAATCGTCGTCATCGAGATCGAGAACACCAGCACTCGCTATGGCGAAATTGAGCACACTCCTTTCGAGGTCTACATCAACCCGACGATCACTTCCATTGCCGATGAAACAGCCGGTTACTGGGAAGGATGTCTCTCCGTACCAGGCATGATGGGATACGTCGACCGCCCCCAGCATATCCGGGTTGATTACCTGACCCCGGGGGGGGTCGATAAAAGCATTGAGGCACACGGTTTTCTGGCCACCGTATTCCAGCACGAATTCGATCACCTCGACGGGACGCTTTACGTCGATCGAATCAAGGACTTGTCCTTATTCTCTTTTGAAGAGGAATTCGTGCAGTTTCACGCCGATATCAATGCGGAAGACGAAGACAGCGCGGATAAAACAGACTAGCTTGCAGTAAGGAACTGGCGGTACGCGGGATTACCGGATTCATTCCAGTACCGGTAATTAATCTTATCCAGCTGCCCCAGAAAATATTTCATCCGGCCTGCAGGAATCTGAATTCCGACCAGGACCCTGCCAAAAGCTGAGCCATGATTTCTATAATGAAACATACAAATGTTGAACTCATTGCCAAGCAAATCCAGAAACTTCAGTAGAGCACCCGGTTTCTCAGGAAATTCAAACCTAAACAGCTTTTCATCTTCAATTTTTGCGACCCCACCGACCATGTGTCGAACATGGACAACAGCGACCTCGTTATCCGATAAATCCTGAACCTCGTATCGCTCGGAAAGCTTCATGATGAGCTTTGACTTGTCTTCAAGGGCTGATGTCTGAACACCAACCAGGACATGTGCTGGCCCTCCGTGAGCATAACGATAGTTAAATTCCGTGATGCTGCGTTTGCCAATGGCAGAGCAGAATTTACGAAAACTACCGGCCTTCTCGGGAATACTCACACCCAGCAACAGTTCCCGTCGCTCACCGACTTCTGTTCTCTCCGAGATATGACGAAGTCGATCGAAGTTAACATTGGCCCCACTGACGACGGCCACGATGGTTTTCCCTTTTAGTCCATGTTTCTTTAATCCCGCTACCGCGAGAGCCCCTGATGGTTCGGCAATGGTACGAGTATCCTCGAACAGGTCCTTAATCGCGGCGCAGATCTCATCAACCGTCACTGTGATGACGTCATCAACTACCTGCTTTGCCAGTGCGAAGGTTTCCTTACCAACCTGCCTAACAGAGGTACCATCGGCAAACTGGTCAAGATCTTCCGCCCGGAGAGAGACCCTCCTCCCGGCTTTCAGTGCAGCTGACATCCCAGCTGACCCTTCACATTCCACGCCAATGATTTTACATTCAGGCTGGAGGTACTTAACGAACGCACCAATGCCACCAATCAACCCACCTCCGCCTACAGGCACATAGACGGCATCAAGAGAGCCCGTATATTGCCTCATTATCTCCATCCCGATCGTTCCCTGCCCTGCGATTACATCGGCGTCATCAAAGGGGTGTATGTAGGTCGCGCCTGTGCGAGTCGCTTCCTTACGCGCGAACACGGCGGCCTCGTCATAGGTATCCCCGTGCAGAATGACTTCGCCGCCAAAGGCCTTTACCGCATCGATCTTGATTGAGGGCGTATTTTCGCCCATCACGATTCTGGACCTGATCCCAAGTCTGGTAGCAGCCATCGCCACACCCTGTGCGTGATTCCCGGCAGATGCCGTAATGACCCCTTTTTTCCTTGCCTTGGGTGTCAGGCGACTTATCTTGTTGTACGCTCCGCGAATCTTGAAACTGAAAACCGGCTGCATATCTTCACGCTTTAGCAACACCTCGCTTCCCATTCGAGATGACAGCAAAGGAGCCATTTCCAAAGGCGTCTGTATTGCAACGTCATAAACATTCGCCTCGAGGATTTTCTTTACATACTTTTCCACGCGCAGGATCCATCTTGAAGGTAGCCTCATCTTAGCCAACTGGATGCAATTTGTGTAAGCCGGGCCAGATCACTATCGATAAGGATCACTACCATCGCAGATCACTACCATTACAGCGCACGATCATTAAGCTGAACTACTCGATTCCCCGATTCTTCACATTGGTGACAATTTTAATGAACCAGAACGAACTCAAAGCCGCCGTTGGACAAAGTGCAGCTGACTACATTGAGCCGCTGCTCACCAAAGAAGCAGTCATCGGGGTAGGCACTGGCTCAACTGCAAACTATTTCATTGACGCGCTTGCGAAGTCCCGTCACCGATTCGATGGTGCCGTGGCCAGTTCGCAAGCAACAGCGGACCGACTCAAAGCCCACGGGATTCCGGTCTATGACCTGAACGACGTCAACGAACTACTCGTGTATGTCGATGGTGCTGACGAGACCAACCCAAACCTGGAGTTGATCAAAGGCGGCGGCGGCGCACTGACAAGGGAAAAGATCGTTGCATCCGTCGCCAGGCAGTTTGTCTGTATCGTTGATGACACCAAGCTTGTAGACGTTCTTGGCAAATTTCCGCTGCCCGTTGAAGTCATTCCGATGGCCCGATCGGCAGTCGCCAGGAAGCTTGTCGGTCTGGGTGGCCAACCCGTCTACCGCCAGGGATTCGTCACAGATAATGGCAATATGATCATTGATGTTCATGGCCTCTCGATCACCGACCCCTGTGCTATGGAAGACACCATTAACGGTCTTACCGGTGTAGTGACCCAGGGGCTGTTTGCCAAAAGGCCCGCAGATGTATTGCTGGTTGGTCGGGAATCCGGTGTCGAGGAGCTTCGCCCTGCAGGGTCATAACACTGTGATCGGTAAGCGGGGCGTGTATATCGAGATGCCTTACAGATGCCTAGAAATAAAGGCTGCGTGAGGCCGATGGTTTGAGAGGCTCCGAAAACAAGCTGCGTTCAAGTTGGTTTTCGGTGAGCAACTTGTTTAGTGACAACCGATTACCAGATTAGGCCCTCTGATGAATCTCACGCACCTTTGTCACGCAAACGGATTTGAGGACACGAAAAAACATAGGGGACAGAGAAAAATGTAATCCCCCTACTTCTCGTCGAGATCTGCCGTTGGTTTCGCCACCCCTCTACCTGATTTTATTGAATCACCTGCGAGCTGAAGACCCAAATGTTTTACCAACCGGGTAAACGAGCTGTGCTCACACTGCGCCTGAGGTTTTACCTACGAGTAGCACAATGATTCTGCTGCTGAAAGCGATCATGGGATCCCTGAAGATATCTATATGGGAATCTCCAATAACTTGGTCAGGAATAACCTTGAAAAACCGGCCGTCTCACCGGTCCCCATCGGTCACCGCTACCGGCGCCACGAACCGGAAAAAACCGCGCTCTA
>JABJED010000293.1 GCA_018665025.1 Gammaproteobacteria bacterium | reverse complement strand
GCCATGACGCTACTGGATCGACGTATCGATAACATTCCTGCGTCTCTGGCACTCGCACAGGCAGCTAATGAATCAGGCTGGGGTACCGCGCGGTTCGCCGTTAAAGGCAACAACTACTTTGGCCTTTGGTGCTGGTCAAGCGATTGCGGCCTGGTACCCAACGAACGGTCAGAGGGGAAAACTCATGAGGTATCGAAGTTCGCCGCGCCCGTCGACGGCGTGAAATACTACATGCAGACCCTCAACTCGCACCCGGCCTACAAGAAACTCAGGGACCTTCGGTTAGAAGCGCGGAACAACGATACCCCGCTGGCAGGGGCACTCCTTGCCGGCGGGCTACTTTCCTACTCTGAACGCGGGGAAGCCTACATCGAAGAACTCCGCGCCATGATCCGCGTCAACAACCTAGGTCAATTTGACCAGGCCAATTTAGACCCGGCGCCCTAGCTCGCCAAAGAACCGAGCGATACGCGCGCTAATGGGACGGCAAGCCCTGCAACATCAACCCGCTGGACGTAAACGGAACCTGCGCTATCGCTGCCGGCGCCACGAGATCCGGAAACAATATAAAGATCCTTCAGGTCGTCACCACCAAAGCAAACACTGGTGCACATAGGCTCGGGTATCTCGATCAGCTGATCGAAGCGCCCATCAGGATGATAGACACCCACTCCGCTTCCACCGGGCAAGGCCACCCAGACCCTGCCATCTTCCGAAACCACCAGACCGTCCGGAGAACCAATGTCGGTCGTCGCGAATATCTGCTTCTCGCCTAGCGTCCCGTCCACCGCTACGCTGTAACAATTAATATGATTGCGCGAAGAATCAGAGTGATAAAGGATTTTACCATCAGGCGAGAAACCCAAACCGTTGGTCAACTGTATGTCGTTGGCCACCTTGCGAGCTGAGCCATCCAGTTCAATCAGGTACAGATCACCGGACTGGGGTTCCCTGCCATCTTCAAAAACAGGACTTGAACCCAGGGAACCTGCATAGATTCGACCGGCCTGATCCGTTGTGATGTCGTTAAAACCGATAAGACCAGCGGCTTCATTTTGATCCAGAACCGTAATCGTTTCGCCCTCGGGCACCGATTTCCAGGAAATATTTCTGCCGGAAACAATCATGCCGCCATTTTCATGGGCGGACATCCCGCCAATGCCTTTGCGGTAAGCAAACACAGTCGTGACATTGCCCTGACGATCGACGCAGAACACGCCCCCATTTAACACATCGCTGTAAAGTAACCCCTGCCCCGGCACCCATATTGGGCCTTCTACCAGACTATAGCCTTCAGCCAGCTTTTCCATACTCACTCCAAAATTGATGGCACGCTTCAAGATACCGATACACCCGGAACTTGTCTATGAACCAGTGCGATCAGCCAGTAACATCAACGCTAATGGAAACCATGTGCAAGCAATAAACTCCTACCATGATGAGTGACCATGATGATTGAGCTGACAGACCTTGCGGTTTCGACCGAGACCTACGCCACCGATTTTCTTGCCCAGAAAACCGGGCTGTCAAAGTCGAAGATCAAAACCACCATGACCAGGGGAGCGGTATGGCTGAAATCAGGGCACAGTGCTAAGCGACTTCGGCGGGCAAAGGCAAAACTGGTTCCCGGCGACCTGGTGTCGATCTACTACTCCCCAGAAGTACTGGAGACAGTGCCGGCTAAACCCATTCTTGTGGACGATCAATCGAGCTTCTCGGTCTGGGAAAAACCCGTCGGCCTGATGTCCGGTGGCAGCCGCTTCGGGGACCATTGTTCCATCAACCGGGTCGTTGAACAGCAATTAGACCGGCCAACATTCCTGGTGCACCGGCTGGATCGCTACGTCTGGGGCCTCATGGTGCTGGCTCATTCGAAAAGCGCGGCGGCTCATCTATCCGGGCAATTTCAGGAACGGAAAACAACCAAGATCTATCACGCTATTGTTCATGGAAAATTATTGGAAGAACAAGCCATTAATACGCCCGTCGACAACAAGGTCGCCTTTTCAACGGTGAAACCGATCAGCCTTGATGCAGACACAAGCCTGATTGAAGTGCGCATCGAAACCGGTCGAAAACACCAGATCCGCCAACACCTGGCCAGTATCGATCATCCCGTCGTTGGTGACCGCCAGTATGGTTCCCAAGACATGAAGGGAATACAACTCGCCGCGGTGGAACTGGGTTTTAAATCTCCGCTAAACGGAGCGTGGCAAAGTTACGCGCTCGCAGACAACAAACGGCCTGCTTTTCGCCCTCAGGAAGCGAACTGAATCAGTATTCCTGCGGCAACGGCTGAACCAATAACGCCGGCAACGTTCGGGCCCATCGCGTGCATTAGCAGGAAGTTATGCGGGTTGGCTTCCAGGCCCACCTTGCTGACGACCCTTGCCGCCATTGGTACCGCTGAAACGCCAGCCGCGCCGATAAGAGGGTTAATTTTTTGCCTTGATAACAGGTTCATCAGCTTCGCCATCAATACACCGGCGGCCGTGCCAATGGCAAAAGCGACCATGCCAAGGGACAGGATACCGAGTGTCTCCAGAACCAGGAACTGGTCCGCTTGCAGCTTCGACCCAACGGCAAGCCCAAGAAAAATCGTGGTGATGTTGATCAGGGTATTTTGTGTTGTATCACTTAACCGATCTACCACACCGCACTCGCGCATCAGATTACCGAAACAAAACATCCCCAGAAGTGGCGCAGCACTCGGCACCATCAATGCGACAAGCACCAGCAACATGAGCGGAAAGAATATCTTTTCCCGGTCGGACACCACCCTCAGCTGTGTCATTTCGATCTTTCTTTCGGACTCTGTGGTCAGCAATCTCATGATCGGGGGCTGAATAATAGGCACCAGCGCCATATAGGAATAGGCCGACACTGCAATGGCGCCCAGCAAATGAGGCGCAAGTTGTCCGGCCACATAAATTGCGGTCGGGCCATCTGCGCCACCAATAATGCCGATCGCTGAGGCTTCAGCCAAATTAAAATCAAAAATCCCAAGCGAGGTCAAACCCAGCGCGCCGAGCAATGTGGCGAATATCCCGAACTGTGCGGCCGCTCCCAGGAAAAGGGTTTTGGGATTGGCCAGCAGGGGACCAAAGTCAGTCATCGCACCAACGCCCATGAAAATCACCAGCGGGAAGACCCCCGTCTCGATGCCCATGGAATAGAACTGGTGGAGAACACCGTTCCCTACGGCAATATCAACACCGGGAATGTTGGCGAGGATGCCACCAAAACCAATCGGCACCAGCAACAAAGGTTCGAAGCCTTTCGCGATCGCGAGGTAAAGAAGACCCAAACCAACAAGCAGCATCACACCCTGATCCAGTGATAGCTGGGCGATCCCCGTACCCTGCCAAAGTTCTATCAGCTGTTCCATCAACTATCCAAGGGTAATCAGGGTATGGCCAGCGTCTACCGCATCACCCTCACGGACAAGCACCTGGCTGACTGTCCCGCCACTGGCAGCACGGATTTCCGTTTCCATCTTCATTGCTTCCAGAATCAGTACAACGTCACCACTGGCGACAACATCCCCCGGTTGCACGACAATCTTGAATATATTCCCGGCAAGCGGTGCGGTGATCCCGACGCCTGCCGGCGCGGGCGCCGAACTTACTGCAACCGGCGTCGTAGATTCAATGTCGCCACCCTCTGTTACCTTCACGACGAACTGTTCGCCGGACACTTCCACTGTATAGACGGCGGACCCGGCGGCAGTTGTTGTCGAGGCGGGTGCCTGGCGCTCGATTTCCGGGCTGGGTTCAAATGCTGCAGGGTTTGTTCTGTTTGCCAGGAACTTCAATCCAACCTGCGGGAACAGCGCATAGGTCAGCACATCATCATCGATATTTTCACCGAACTGCAGACCTTGCTCATTTTCTTTCGACAGCAGTTCCTGCTTCAGGCGGTCGAACTCCGGTTCCAAATTATCTGCGGGTCTGCAGGTGATTGGGGCATCGCCGCCCAGCACCCGGGCCTGTAATTCACTATCCACCGGCGCCGGTGTCGATCCATATTCACCCTTAAGAACGCCTTCTGTCTCTAGCGCAATATTCTTGTAGCGTTCCCCAAGCAGAACGTTCATCACCGACTGGGTGCCAACAATCTGCGAGGTAGGCGTAACGAGGGGAATAAATCCCAGGTCTTTGCGCACCCGCGGGATCTCTTCCAGCACTTCATCGAGCCGGTCGGTGGCGTTCTGTTCCCTTAACTGGTGTTCAAGATTAGTGAGCATGCCTCCGGGCACCTGGGCAACGAGAATCCTTGAATCGGTTCCCCTGAGGGCTCCTTCAAACCGAGCATACTTTTTACGAACTTCCCTGAAGTAGGCCGGGATTTCCTGTAGTTGTCGAATATCGAGACCTGTCTGCCGCTCGGTCCCTTCCAGCATCGCAACAATGGCCTCTGTGGGTGAGTGACCATAGGTCATGCTCATTGAAGAGATCGCTGTATCGACGTTATCGATCCCTGCTTCGATAGCTTTCAGGTAAGTGGCAGAAGACAGTCCTGTGGTCGCGTGACAATGCATGTGAATGGGCACATCTACGATTTTTTTTAGCCGACTCACCAGCTCATAGGCGGTATAGGGGGTCAGCAATCCTGCCATGTCCTTGATCGCAATCGAATCGGCGCCCATCTCACAAAGCCGCGCGCCCATCTGAACCCAGGTATCGATGTTATGAACGGGGCTCACGGTATAGGAAAGTGTGCCCTGGGCGTGTCGGCCCTGCTTTCTTACCGCAGCAACTGCCCTTTCAAGATTTCGCGGATCGTTCATCGCGTCAAAAATGCGGAACACATCGACGCCGTTTACTGCAGCCCGCTCGACAAACTTATCGACAATGTCGTCGGCATAATGCCGGTAACCAAGAATGTTCTGGCCTCGAAATAGCATCTGTTGCGGGGTATTTGGCATTGCCTTCTTTAATTCCCGGATTCGATCCCAGGGATCTTCGCCGAGGAATCGAATGCAGGCGTCAAAGGTAGCGCCGCCCCAGCTCTCCAGGGACCAGTATCCGATCTCATCGAGTTTTCCCGCAATGGGCAGCATGTCATCGATTCGCATCCGGGTTGCGAACAGTGACTGGTGGGCATCACGCAGCACAACTTCCGTGATACCTAGCGGGGTTTTATCGCTCATGGTAAAAGCCTTTCTTATTGCCCCGGGTGGGGGCGCTTATTCTTACTTTCATGTCTGTGAGCTTTG
>JABJED010000292.1 GCA_018665025.1 Gammaproteobacteria bacterium | reverse complement strand
GGCTGGTGAGACGCAGACTACGCAAGAAGAGATTCCTGACAACGATGAAACCAAGGTAGAAGAAGTTCCCGAACCAACCTATGTCCCGGAAACTGTGGTCGAGGAGTTGTCAGATCAACATTTCACGATCATGTATGGTGAAACTGGTCGGTCCTACGAATCGATTATCGGCCCATACCTCGTAGGTGCAAAAAAAGTCACTATTGAAGATCCCTACATTCGTGCCAGGCACCAGATCGCTAATTTTGTGCGATTCTGTGAAGCCTTAGTAAAGACACCATCTATCCGTCAGATCGTACTCATGACCAACTATGACAGTGGTACCGATGTAGAGTTAGTTGGTGATGGGCTTCGAGACTTAAAGCAAAGCCTGCTTGAACAAGACGTAGAACTCGAGGTGGAGATTAACGATAGGATGCACGATCGGGAGATCCGGATCGATAACGGCTGGAGCATCAAGATTGGTCGCGGGTTAGATTTTTACCAACCGCCTGAGAGTTGGTTCAGCATCGGAGCGAATGATCTAAGTCTTCGGCCTTGTTTGGAAACGAAGGTCGATATATTCCAAACTACTTAGAATCAAGTGATGAGAAATGGAGACCCGCTTTCTGATTATCTGTGGGGAAACTCTGTGTTTGTGGGGAAATTCTAAACCGAAGTGGCTTCTGCAGCCCTTTAGAAATGGCCCGCCCAGAGAGATTCGAACTCCCGACACCCAGGTTCGAAGCCTGGTGCTCTATCCAGCTGAGCTATGGGCGGATAGGTTTCAACTACAACTAATTCCCTGCTTCTCTTCGAACGAGGGTTCGAAGTCCGCTCGCGGCCCGCTGGACTCTATCCAGCTGAGCTATGGGCGGCTCAAGGAGCGGCGATTATAGTGAAAAGCTGGCGCAGTGACTACAGCGGGTTTTAATTTAGTTGGCATCGCTTCCCATTTGCCAATCAACGGGTATCATCCGCAGGTCAAATAACGAGACTAATCGTTGAACTTTCGCCTTGTTGACCTGATGTATCTGGTGCCCACGCTGCTGGTGTGTGCTGGGGTTTACCTTGCGACTGTCTCTTCTTCTATCTCGGTGGTTGATACCGGGCTGTTTATGATGGTTTGCGATGCGAACGGTATTGCGCATCCACCCGGATTCCCGCTTGCTACGCTGATTTGTCACCCGATGATGTCGCTTCCTTTTGAGGGTGCGATTCCCGGGAATTTGTTCAGTACGCTGTTTGCCATCCTGACGCTGTGCGCTCTGTATACGTTGTGCCGGTTGTTTGAGCTGTCTGAGCTGGAGTCGGCATTGGCGGTCGGGGTGATGGCGGTGTCCACTGCTTTCTGGTCCCAATCTATTGTGCTGGAGGTCTATACCCTAAACAGCTTCCTGTTTATCTGCATGATGATTTGCTGTTTTTGTTTTTCCCGTGCGGGTGATGGTCGCTGGCTGGTTTCGGGTTCTCTATTTCTGGGTCTTGGGCTCTCGAATCATTGGCCGCTGATTGTTGCTTCTTCGCTTTGTCTGCTTCCTTTCCTTCTCTGGAAAATTCACCCGCTGTTAAAGGTGCTGAAGAGCCCGATGTTATTGGGTGGATGTGTATTGTTACTTGCGTTGGGTTTGTCGCCTTACCTGTTGATGTTTACCAAGTCCGGTAATCCCATGACCACGATCGGTGAGGTGAACTCTTTTTCTGATCTATGGCTTTATGTATCACGTAGCACCTATGAGGATTCCTTCACAAACAGGCCGGCGGGGTGGCTGGGTTTGCTCTGGTGGGTACCGCTCGCTTCAATCAAGCAGTTTGGCTATTTGGGATTGTTGTTCATTCCACTAGGCATGCTGCGTTCGCTGTTTGATCTCGCCAAGCCGGTTGCTGTTTCATTATTGTTGCTTTGGATTGCGAACTGCCTGTTGTTGCCGTTGTTGACCAACCACCAGTTCACTGAATCAGTCCAAATAGGCTATTCAACGTGGATTCTTCTTTCGTTCGTGAGTTGCTCAATCTGGATGGTGCTTGGTGTTCGATTTCTCTGGGCGGTGTCACAAAGCCAGGCAGTGACGCGGTCGGCGACAGCCTTGCTGATTTTTATAGCGGTGGCGGTACAGTCATTTTCGTTACTGGGTGCGAACGACACTGTCTGGGTAGAGCGCTATAACCGCCTGCTGCTGGAGTCGCTGGACGAGAATGCTCTCCTGATTGTCGCTGGTGATACACAGACAGGTCCGCTTGGGGCCTTGTACTACGTGCAGGGCGTAAGGCCGGATATAGAATTAAGGCGGCAGCACAATATGCTCTTTGGCAATCGCCTGGCGAACCCCCGTCTTAACAATGAGGAACAGACAAGGTTGCTTGCCGAGCACAAAGGATCCTCTGACAGGCCGGTATACAGCGTTAGTGCCGTTGACACGACAGCTCGTGATTACGGAATGTACTTCAAGCTGGGTGAGCAGGGTTTCGGTTTTAACCCGGGCCTTGACGCTTTTATGCGTGATCTGATGTTAGCGCT
>JABJED010000044.1 GCA_018665025.1 Gammaproteobacteria bacterium | reverse complement strand
TGATCGTGGATTGATTAAAAACTGAGGTAGCAATCGGTACCTCCTGGTCAAGCTCTGCTCGCCTTCTCGCGGTTACAACCACTTCTTCGAGTTGTACTGCACTTTCAGCGAACGCCGAGGTGCTGACCGCGGTAATTCCGATAAGGTTCGCTGTACATATCAATAAAAAAGTTAATGTTATTTGTTTGCTCATTGTTGACTCCATCGGTTTTTGCTTTCTTAGCTGCTACGAATGTCGATTATTTCCCGTTTACTACTTGTATGAATTGTTCTTTTTCAATATCTATATCCTTGATATTTCTTCACTTCCAACCACATCTGCATACTTCAATCCCAGATCCTGTAAATTAGCTTCATGTGCCTGATCGTTACGATCTCCGACCGCGTCTTGTACGACGACCACTTTGAAATTCCACTGCAAGGCATCAACCGCGCTCGCACGCACACAACCGCTGGTTGTAAAACCCGTGACAATGACGGTATCGACATTCAGTGTCTTCAGGCATTGACCGAGATCAGTCGCAAAGAATGCAGAGGCATAACTTTTTTCAATGATGACATTGTTGTCCAGTACGGGCAGGCTCGGGTCAATGGCTATCCATTCTGAATCCGGTGTCAGACCGTTCAACGCGGGAAGCTTCGTTCTGAAAACACTCGCCGTCGCCTCCTCTCGATAGATGACGGTGGAGAGGTAACAAGGCCATGATCGAATGTTCGCATGCCGCATCAAATCCGCGATCACTGCAAGTTCGCTGGAATAATCTGCACCGAGCGGGGATGACGGGTCTGTGAAACCTCGGGTAGCATCAACAACCAGCAGGCATGGTCTTTTTCCTATACCTGTTGATTGTGACTGAAGCTGTGCGCTCATTTCAGTTAACCTGGCTGATTCGCGAAAACAGGTTGTGTGGGTGGTTCCATGCCTGTTTCTTCCAGACAGCGAGCCTTTATTTCTTCTATGGTTCCACCAAAATCGAATAAAGGCAGCTCTTTTCGGTTTGCTGCCATTTCATTGCGTAACGAGGTCGTTGCGGCTTGATTAATATTGCCCAGCGTATCCAGCACCACGCCGTAGCGCGTGGCGCCTTCAACGGTGACCAGGCCGCTTATTACATCTGTCTTAACACGATCGAGTTCGCGTGTTAGCGGATCCCCGACGCCACCGCCACCCCAGGTATTGAAGTAAAGCAGATCACCTTTCATGACGGCAATTCGATCGCACTTGGACGGCAGTATCTGTTCACTACCGTCCGCCCTGACCAGCCGTTTAGTGCCTCTTTCCCCAGGTGCACCTCCGTTAACCCCCCAGGGATACGTGAGCCACCTGTCGTCATGAATGGATATTTGCCCATCCTCGAGAAATCGGTACGCCATGCGTATGCCATTGCCGCCTCTGTTGTAACCGGCGCCGCCGGAATCAGAGATGGTTTCATATACCTCGATGCGTAAAGGGAAGTACGCCTCTATATATTCGTTGGGAACGTTGGTGAATCCTGGCCACAGGGAATGGCCATCGGGGCCATCGCCCCCGGCCCGACCGGGTATGCCGCCAAACCCGATCTGGAACAACTGGTACCATTCACCCTTGCTGTCATAGCCTGAATACATCAGGTGAGGGCTGTCAGAGAAACCTGCTGCGCACAAAAATTCGGGGCTACCCTGGCCTAGCAGGCCTGAAATTACATCAAAAATACGTCCGAGTGCATGTGTTCGACAGGATAACGCTGCGGGTCTTTTGGGTTTAAGAATACAGCCCTCGGGGATTCGGACATCCATGTAATCATAGAAGCCATCATTGAAAAGTATCTGTGGGTCGAATACGGAAATCATAAAGGTGCCGCAGAACATCTTGAACATTTCTTCATTCAACAGGAAATTGATAGAGCCTGAACTTTGGGGATCGGTACCTTCAAAATCAAAAATCACGGTATCGTCTTCGCGCCACATCGCACACTTGATCTTATACGGCCCCATGCCGATACCGTCATCACAGATATAGTCTTCAAAAACCTGTTTCTTCTCTGGCACCGTAGCCTGAATGAGTTTTGCCATCGCCCGACAATTACGATCCAGCAATTCAGTGAGCGTTGAATTGAAGACGTCGTCTCCGAACCGCTCAGCAATCTCAATACAGCGTCTTTCAGCCATGTTACAAGCAGCGATCACGCCGTTGAAATCTCCTTCGTTCCAGTGAGGCATGCGGGAGTTTCGAAGAACAATTTTGATAATGTCTTCCTGCCGCTCTCCCTTGCGAAACAATTTCACAGGCGGTACGGCGACGCCTTCCTCGAATATCTCCCGGGCATCAATCGGTAATGAGCCAGGAACCTTGCCGCCAATGTCTGTCATATGCCCAAAGTGGGCTGCCCAGCAAAGATGCCTGCCATCTTTAAAGATTGGTTTCATCACGAGCCAGTCGTTCAGATGAGAGACCGCCGCTCCGCAGCTGTACGGATCATTAGTGAAAATCATATCGCCTTCTTCGAGAGTCCCGTCATATACATCGAGGAACCCCTTGATAAACGATCCAAACTGGCCAACAACCATTTTGCCTTCCACATTTGCGATCATCGGAAACGCGTCACCCTGCTCCCTGATTCCGGGAGACATGGCGGTTCTGAACAGCGTTGCATCCATCTCAATCCGCGCATTTCGCAGGGCGTTCTCGATGATATCCAGTGTGATGGGGTCTACGTCTACCCGTTCGAACGGCTGCTGATTGGTCTGAATGATCTTGCTGTTCATCGTTAATTCCTCAGGATTCACTGGGTCGGATGATTAGATTTCCCTGTTCATCGACACGTGCAAAATGGCCAGGCAGGATCAACGTCGTTGAATCCATTTCCATGACCACCGCAGGACCAGGTATCAGGTGACCGGTGCCAAGGCGAGCCCGTTCATAGAGTTTCGCAGGGTGGTCCCGGCCCTCTGCGTAAATGGTGTGATCTCCGATAACGGCATCTTCGACGGATCCTCCGTCTGGCGTTTTTGCCATCACGCCAATATCCGACTCCGGGCCTTCGACGACCACACGGAGATTAACGAGTTCCTTTTCTGCACTCAGTGAAAACGTAAACAACTGGTCGTGAAGTGCATCGAAACGTTCACTTATTCCCGCAAAGCCTTGATCCAATAGTTCCTGTTGACTGGTTTCAATTGTCAACACAAGCCCCTGGCCGGAGTATCGCAAATCAACCTGCAGTTGTGATGTCACGTCGCTGCTCGAAATATCTGACGAATGGTTTGTGTCAGTCGCTAACAATGCGTTTTTAGCGGACTCCTCGAGCTTGAGCAGTTCTTCCACAATGGTTCTGGGCTTCGTGCGGTCGAGCCGGGAGATGAACGTTCTGGACGCTTCATCTCGCATTCGCGTCGTGGCGTCTCCGAAGGCACAAAGCACGCCTGGACCAGGAGGGACAATGACCGGCCAGGATTGCATTAATGCGCCAAGGGCATTGCCATGCAAAGGTCCTGCACCGCCGAATGCGATTAACGCAAAGTTGCGAGGGTCGTATCCCTTTTCAATAGAAACGAGCCGCAGTGCGCCAAACATGTTTTCATTGACGATCTTTACGATACCTTCGGCAGCCTGTTTAAGTGTCAATTTCATTGAATCCGCAATGGTTTGAACAGCCGCCTCGGCGGCTTCCCGGCTAATTGCCATGTCGCCGCCGAGTTTTTGTTCTGCTGGTAAGTAGCCGAGAACGACATTGGCGTCGGTAACTGTCGGTAGTTCGCCACCTTTAAGATAGGCTGCAGGGCCAGGTTCAGCGCCGGCAGAATCTGGCCCCACTCTTAAAGCACCTGTTAGCTCAGGAACATAGGCAATAGAGCCGCCCCCGGCACCCACGGTCCGCACATCGAGTGAACTGGCCCGCACGTTAACATCACCAACGGTCGTTTCGCGCCGCAGTAGCGCCTTATAGTTTTCAACAAGAGAAACATCTGTCGAGGTGCCGCCCATATCAAACGTGAGTAGATTCTTGTACCCCGTTTGTTTTCCAACCCATAGAGCGCCCGTAACGCCACCTGCGGGTCCACTCATCAAAAGGTTCACAGGAAATTGTTCAGCAGCTTTTACCGTTGACAGACCGCCGTCGGAACGCAGGATGGAGAGATGAGGACTGTCCATCCTGGTATCCAGTTCTTTTTGTAGATTGTTAATGTAACTTGAAACCACGGGGCGCACGTAAGAATTTGCGACGGTGGTGATGGTGCGTTCATATTCCTGCATTTCGGGTATGACGGCAGAGGAAATTGACACCGGGATATCGGGCATGATTTCTCTGGCGATTTCAGCCACTCTTATTTCGTGGGCGGGGTTGGCAAAACTGTTGATCAAAGAAACTGTTAATGCTTCGATGCCGAGTTCACCTAGGTGTTTCAAGGCATTTCGGGTTGCCGCCTCATCGAGTGCTGACACAATAGATCCGTCGGCAGCCACTCGTTCAGGAATCTCTGCCGTACATGCCAGTGGTGCCAGCGGCGCGGATTTGTCGTAGACCACCCAACCGCCCAGTCCGCCGGGTACATAAGAACGCGCGATCTGCAAAATTTGTCGATAACCCCTGGTTGTGATGAGCCCGACTTTGGCGCCTCGCCCCGTGAGGATTGCGTTGGTCGCGACGGTCGTCCCGTGGGTCACCTGGCTGATCACACTCGGTTCAATTCCGGCAGACGCGCATACCCTGACAATACTATTGATGACCCCTATTGAAGAGTCTTCAGGTGTAGAAGGGACCTTTGCGGTGTAGGTTTCTTTTGAGTCCTGATTTACCAGCAGGGCATCAGTAAATGTGCCGCCTACATCTACACCTAGCTTAAAAGTCATTGGTCATTTCCAGTTTGACGTTCACATTCACTCCGCTCACTGTTGATTTTCGGTTCTACGGTTCAGATAAGCCATACTTCTACCCCCAACCGGGTGTTGCACGAGTTGCCCGGTCAGTTCGACTGATCGGAGCAGTTTGTTCAGGTCGATGCCAGTATCGAAGCCCGCATCATTGAGCATAAGGACCAGGTCTTCGGTGGCGAGATTACCCGAGGCGCCAGGCGCAAACGGGCATCCACCCAGACCGGCGATACTAGCGTCGAATTTTCGAATGCCACATTCCAGGGCCTGCCAGGTATTGGCCAGTGCCATTGCACGCGTGTCGTGGAAGTGACCTGATATTGTCGGTGCCCCAAATGCAGATACAAGGCGAGTAAAGAGCGATTTCACCTGTGCCGGGTTAGCAGCGCCAATAGTGTCTGCGACAATCACTTCCTTGGCCCCGGCTTCAAGCATCATTGCGCTGAGGCCCTCAATAACCTGTTCTTCGACCATGCCCTCGTAAGGACATTCTACGGCGACCGAGAGATAAGACCGCGGAGTGATACCATCTCTTAGCGCCTGGGCGACAATTTCCTTACAAACCGAGATTGTTTGGTCCAGGCTCATATTGATGTTTTTCTGGTTCATGGTCTCAGTTGCCGATAAAACAACCGCAACACTTCTTGCGCCTGCCTTTTTTGCTAACTCGTAGCCCTTTAGATTTGGCACCAGGGCGCTGAAATCCGCAGCCTCCTGATCAAGAGCAGCAAACACCTGATCTGCGTTAGCCATTTTTGGCACGGCTTTCGGGCTTACAAAACTGGCCGCTTCAATTGACCTGACTCCCGCGTCCAATAAAGAATTGATGAGCCGCACGCGATCTTCGGGTGTGACCAAAGTTGAATCGTTCTGCAGACCGTCACGAGGTCCCACGTCATTCACGATGACCTGCTCCACTAGTCACCTCCCGCGATAAAACCCGCCTGAATACCCGCGGTTATCTGTTGATCAGTCATGTCAGTCCATTCTCGAAACACTTCTTTTGTATGAACACCCAGCAAGGGTGGTGAGGTAAAATTTTCATCGTTGGTTTCTGAAAATTTAATCGGGTTACCTGGCACGCTTGCCGTACCGCCTTCGGGATGTTCAAGCTCTACCACCATGTTACGAAATTGTACCTGTGGATCAGAAAGGGCCTGAGCCAGGTTGTTGACGCGTGCACAGGGGATTCGAGCCTTTTCCAGTTCCATTAACCAGTGATCTGCTGTTTCCTTGATAAGTACGTCGCCAATCCTGCCCTCAATAAAAGACTTTTCTGCCAATCGTGCTTTAGCGGTGGCAAATTTGGGGGTATCTAGTTCTTCAATGCCCAGTAACTCAACAACCGCTGGCCAGAATTTGTCGCCGATAACGGCAATAATTATTTGGTCATCTGCGGTATTGAAAGTGTTGTAGGGCGTGTGAACAAAATGTGAATTTCCGATGGGTGTCGGGATATCACCAGACATGGAATACATGGTGGCCATGTAATTCAGAAGGCTAATTTGGCAATCAAGCATAGAGATGTCGATATGCTGTCCCTCGCCGGTTTGTGCCTTTGACAAGAGAGCTGCCTGAATTCCCATCACTGCGAACATCCCTCCGGCGAGATCACCGATGGGAATGCCGGCGCGGACAGCGTCTTCGGGACCACTTCCGGTTATGGACATCCCGCCACCCAGGCCTTGAACGATTTGGTCAAACGCGGGCCTCTTGAATCTTGGACCGCTTTCACCGAATCCACTCACTGTGCAGGAAATGATTCCCGGGTTGATGGCGGTCAGTGCCTTGTGGTCGACGCCAAGCCTTGAGGTCACACCGGCAGCAAAGTTGTCCAGGACAACATCCGCGACTTTCACCAGTTCAAAAAAATATTTGCGACCTTCGTCGGATTTGAGATCAATGGCCACACTTCGCTTGTTGCGATTCAGGGTGAAAAAATATGCGCCCATACCTTTAATGGAATTATTCGGGTCGTCTTCCAACAGGCGGCGGGTACCTTCGCCTATCCCAGGCGGTTCCACTTTAACGGTGTCACAACCGAGGTCCGCCAGAATCATGCCCGCGTAAGGTCCTGATAGCATATGTGTCAGATCCAGCAAGCGGATGTGTGACAAAGGCGTATTCATGGATTTACTGTTAATCCTTTGATGGTCGGTATTGCATACAATTTAGTTTTCATCGTTGACGAGCAGTGCATCTCTTGCGGCATGGATATGGGACCGCATGATCGATTCTGACCACTGCGCATCATGCGCAGTGAGCGACTTCAGGAGCTCTTCGTGATGATGGTGAGACTGCGCTATTCGTTCCAGAGAATATTTTCGAGCTGTTCTGATCACCAGCGATTGGTCGATTAATCGACCTAGCATTGATTCAAGGCGTTCACTACCTGCCGCCTGCCAGATGGAAGTGTGGACAATATTGTTGTGGATCAAAAAATCCTCGACCTTTTTATCTGCGGATGCGTTACTGCCGAGGACCTCATCCATCTTTTTGATAGATTCTCGTAGTTTATTCAATTGAATCAAGGTAATACAATCGGCCGCTCGCGCTGCAGAATAGCCTTCCAACAGGGCTCGAAGCTGAAACAAATCGTTAATATCATCCATTGTCCAGGCTTTAACCTGTGCACCCTGGTTTCGATTGAGTGAAACAAAATCCTCTGAAGCGAGGCGCCGCAGTGCTTCTCTTACGGGCGTACGACTAAAGCCACATTGAGCCACAAGGTCTGCCTCTTTGAGGCGACCGTTTGGCGCAAATTCACCGGAAAGAATGCTCTCTCGAATAGTGCGATAGGCGTGTTCCGCTGCATGAGACATGGACTGAGTTGATTGCTTCCTCGGGTAAATAGTTGGGATAGCGAAGGCTGATAATCAGCATTGTATACAATATAGGGCTGTCTGCAAAACGTTAGGCATTAATGGCTCGTCTGACCAGGCACGCTGTTTCAACGGTATCAAGATCAATCAATCGACCGTTAATACCGCCAGTTTCGTTAGTCCAGTTTGATGCATCGATTATCGCCTGACCGTAACACTGGCCACGATTTGTTAAGGAGCCAGTGAAATCCACGATAGTTGAAAACCCTGAATAATAGCTCAGCAATCAAGAGAAAAAACACTCGCGCAACGAGTGCTATAGCGTACTCTACGACTTTCGCCCAATGACCTGATAAGCAATGAGCCCGCCTGCAGCAGACCGCACAAACCAATTACTGACAGCGCCACTACTGCCCCTGCTCCTTAAGATGGCGAGTCCTAATGCTGCTGCCTTTCTTGTGCAGGCAACGGTCAACATGACTGAAGTCTGGTACGTCGGGCAGTTGGGCAAGGTATCCCTCGCAGCGATGGCGTTAATGTTTCCGCTTCTCATGCTGACGCAGATGTTGGCCAATGGCGCGATGGGTGGTGGCGTCACTGGCGCTGTTGCCAGGGCCATGGGTGCTCATAACACAGATACCGCAGAACGATTGATCTGGCATGCCCTGGCCATTGCCCTTGTTGCCGGATTTGGCTTCCTCATATTAGTGCTGGTTGCACTCGAACCCCTGCTCAGCCTGATGAGTAACGACCCGGCTGTGCTGGCACAGGCTCGCCTTTATGCCGTCATTCTGTTCAGCGGCTGTCCGCTGATCTGGAGCACGGCGCTGCTTAATTCTGTCTATCGAGGGATGGGAAACATGAAGTTCCCGGCCATGCTGATGTTTCTTGGTGCTTTTATCCAGATTCCACTTTCCGGGACGCTGGTGCTTGGCTGGTTTGGCGTACCCAGTCTGGGTATTGCTGGCGCAGCGGTTTCAGTGATTACGGTGGCTGCCTTCAGCAACATCCTGTTAATACGCGGTTTACTGCAAGACCGGTCGCCTTTAAAGCTTCGTCGGTCGGCCAGGCAGTTAGAGCCTTCCCTGTTTGCATCGATACTTCGCGTTGGGCTGCCGTCCTCGATCTCTCCCATATTGACCGTCAGCACACTCAGTGGTCTCAATATTTTTGTCGGGTCATTCGGCGTAGCCGCTCTCGCCGGTTACGGCATTGGTTCTCGCATTGAATTTCTGATTATCCCGCTGGTGTTCGGCATCGGTGTTTCAATGAATGCATTGGTAGGCGTCAATCTCGGTGCGGGTCAGGTTCAACGCGCCGTGAATATCGGTTGGGTTGGCGCAGGTACTGCCGCCTTTTTCACCGGTATCGGTGGTCTGGCAGTCGCGCTTTGGCCGGAAGCCTGGGCTTCAATCTTTACCGACGACGTTCAGACGCTGGCTTCGGCCAAGGGCTACCTGCAATATGTGGGTCCATTTTTTGCTTTTCAGGGCATCGGCTTGTCCCTGTTTTTTGCTTCCCAGGGGGCAGGTCGTATGACCTGGCCACTGATCGCAGCCGCAGTGCGCCTTATGATCGGGATTGGCGGTGGTGCTGTTTTGCTGTACGGATATGACGCTTCACTGAATATGGTCTATCTGGCCAGCGGCATTGCCATGGTCGCAAATGGGGTCATCACTGCAGGAGCACTGAAAATGGGGATGTGGCAGCGCTAACCGTTACGCTACGAGCTGCGCGGCAACCTTGATGGCTAAGATTAGATACAATCCCGACAAGGGTCTCTATTGTCCATCGCCACGAACTTATGCCACCTGACTAACCCCTTTGAGCGTGGTGTTAGCCTCGTCACTGAATCCACCGTCCGGATCTGCAATGAGAACCATAGTAGTGAGAACGATAGTAGTGAGAACCATAGTAACGAGCGCATGTTCATCTTTTCTGATCAGCGCCAATATCTTGAGTCGTTGAGTGACATTAAGAAACGACTGACAAACTTGTTTGATCATTAGCCGAGGCCAACAGCATCCATGGCGCTAAAACCAACGATCTATAAAATGACCATTGACCTGTCTGATCTGGAACGTAGTAAATACCAGACCCTCAATTTGACTGTGGCACAACACCCCTCTGAATCTGTTGAACGAATGATGGCTCGGGTCCTGGCCTACTGCATCGACGCACATGAACAACTGGAGTTCACCAAGGGCGTCAGCGCTACCGATGAGCCTGATCTCTGGCAACACACACTGGACGGTCAGCTTTGTCTTTGGGTAGAGATTGGTGAACCGTCATTCGATCGAATTAAGAAATCGGTTCGTGCATCGAAGAACGTCAAGATTTACAGCCTAAATACAAAATCGGATGTATGGTGGGGTCAATTGGAAAAGAAATTGATGAACCTGCACTTATGGGTTTATCGACTTCAGTGGACCGACGTTCAGGCCCTGGCTGCACTCGTGCAACGAACCATGAACTTTAGCATTACCATCACTGGCAATTCTGCTTACATTGCAGCGGAGTTGGGCCAGACCGAGATTGGCTGGGAAGTGCTCAAAAGTGGCCCAGCTGAATTGTATAAAGGTTAGCAAAATACTTCCAATTCAGAAACACCGCAGCTTGAGCCAGCTTCGTCACACTGCTAGCATTCATGGTGATCGGAGTTCATTTCGATGTCGCCCCTTAATGGGCACTATTTTAGTAAATAGGTTGCCGGGGCAATATTGTTCATTCTGCTCACAGTAAAATAATGATTTAACGAATTGGCTTGATAATTAAGGGTGGGGTACACATTTAATGGGTGAAGCGAAATATACTGGGGCGTCTGGTGAGCAGCTGACGTCAACTATAGGACAACACCTGGATAGTGTGTCGGCAAACGACCCGAATCATCCTGCGTTAATTGTTCCGCATCAAAACATCCGCTGGAGCTATGCTGAATTCGTTGCAGAAGTCGATCGATTCGCCACCGGAATGCTGGCGCTCGGCATTGCACAGGGTGACAGGGTCGGCATTTGGTCACCCAACCGATATGAATGGGTCGTGACGCAATTCGCCACGGCAAAGATTGGCGCGATCATGGTCTGTATCAACCCGGCTTACCGGTTGTACGAACTGGAGTATTCGCTCAATAAGGTAGGCTGCAAGGTCATTATCGCCGCAGAGAGTTTCAAGACCAGCTACTACCTCAAAATGCTAGAAGAACTTGCCCCCGAGTTAGCTCATTGTGAACCCGGAAGACTGGAATCCAAAAAGCTACCGCAACTTGAAATAGTAATCCGGATGGGCGACGAAGCCTCGGACGGCATGTTTAATTTTGAGTCTGTATGCCAGATGGGAGGCAAAGACGAGACTTCTCGCTTGAATGAACTCGCCGCGACATTACAGGCTGGTGACGCCATCAATATTCAGTTCACCAGCGGCACAACGGGTATGCCCAAAGGGGCAACGCTGACCCACACCAATATTCTGAACAATGCCTACCACGCTGGTAAGAGCATGCACTTTTCGCCGGCGGATATTCTATGTATTCCTGTGCCAATGTATCACTGTTTCGGTATGGTCCTGGGTACACTCGTTGGCGTAGCGCATGGCGCCAGCATGGTATTGCCCTGCGAGGTCTTTGACCCGGAATTAGTCTTGCAAGCCGTACAGGACGAAAAATGTACAGCACTACATGGTGTGCCGACGATGTTTATTGCTGAATTGGATCTGCCGACATTTACTGACTTCGATGTGAGCACACTTCGAACCGGCATCATTGCAGGGTCAACCTGCCCCATTGAGCTGATGAAGCGCCTGATCAGTGACATGGCGCTGACCGAAATTGTCATCGGCTATGGTCAAACGGAATGCAGCCCGTTGAATTCAATGACGGCGATCGAAGATTCATTTGAGCGCCGGGTCACAACAGTGGGTCGACCACATACCAACTGGGAAATGAAAATAGTTACAGAAGATGGTGCTATCGCAGCTTTCGGCGAAACCGGCGAGGTGTGCTCGCGCGGCTATGGTGTGATGCAGGGTTACTGGAACGATGCTGAAAGAACAGCGGATACGATTGATGTCGAGGGCTGGCTGCATTCAGGTGACCTGGGCGAAATGGACGCCGATGGC
>JABJED010000291.1 GCA_018665025.1 Gammaproteobacteria bacterium | reverse complement strand
TATGACAAAATTCAGAGGATAGGAAGTTTAAACCGCATTTATCCTGGATTTCAAAAGCTGGGATTGTTTAAAAAGGGTTCCTGGATATTTGATGGCGTCGAGAAGTTGATTTGGCTGTTTATCCGCGAATGTTTTAGGGTTAGCTAGCTGTTGCACGGCCTGCTTGAATTACCTATCCTGAACGCCTCGGCCAATCAAGGTCATTTCGCCCACTGCTCACCGCCAACATGAAGGCCCAGGATGGGTTTAGAAACGCTCCAAGACATCGAAAATTGCATGAACAGCGGCTGGACGGATGGTCTGCCGGTGATTCCTCCATATGGCAGCGTGGTCAACGAGATGCTCGACGCGATGGGTTGGCGTGCCGACGACGTGAGTGGCGAGTTCCCGGAGCACAATGTGATCGTGCGCGCGGAGCAAGCCGCAGCGACTGCCGTCATGGCCGGTTGCGCGATGGAATATGGCTCCTTGTTGCGAAGTTTGACCGAAGCTTTGCTCGACCCAAAGCTGAACATCTGCGGGGTCGAGGTCACAACAGGCGGCGCATCGTTGATGGTCATTGTGAGCGGCCCGGTGGTCTCACAGCTGGGTTTTGAGCACCGAGAGAACGCGCTGGGCGCCAACTGCCGCGCGAATGCCACGGTCGGACGCTTCGCCCAGATGATGCGCCTCTTCTGTGGTCGAGCAGGCGGCGTACTCCAGCCCCACGGCACGATTGGCCATCCAGGTCGCATCAGCTTCTGCGTGGCCGAACATCCGGAAACCGAGTGGGGCGCCTATCACACCCAGATGGGAATCCCCGAAGACGCCTCGGCGGTCTCGGTCATGTCCACCGAGGGGCCGAACTCGTGCAATAACCATTACGGCGATACAGCCGCCCAGATCCTGGACACGATCGGCGACTGCATGTGTCATTACGGCCAGACCGCCTGGTATTACCGATCCGGCGGATTTGTCGTGGTGATCGCGCCCGATCATATGGCTCTTGTCAGCAAAGAGTTTAGTCGGGACGAAGCACGCGCGTATATCTACGAACATGCGCGACGCCAGACCGACGATCTCGAGCGGATGGGCCGGATCGCGAAGGAACCAATAGCCTTCGCAGAGGTCGAGCCCGGCGCAATGCGCTCCCCTCTCAGGAGCGCAGACCAATTGACATTTATCGAATGTGGCGCAGCGGGAGGGCGGTTTTCTGCCGTCATCCCTCGCTGGGTAGGAAGCACACATATCATGACCAAACAAATCAATGAGAAGGCTTCACCATCAAGTCGAGAAACCGCGGAGGGAAATCCAAAATGAATGAACTACCTAAGGTCAACGCCCAGGAGGGTGCGGTGAGCGTACCTGCTCGGCAAATCACGAGCTGCGATGACGTCAGCTGCGAGCTCCTGGTGGACCCGATTCCCAGGCCCACCCCCGAACCCCTTGAGGTGATCCTGAAACCCACAGAACGACGGGTGCGGTTCGTCGATCACAGCAAGCCCAACTCGATCAAGATCCTCCGCATGTCACAGCAGCTTCTGCGTGATCGAGGGATCGAAGTGGAGGAAGAAATCCTTAACAAAGGAGATGCCAGTCAGCGCATGCCTGGCGAATTACTCGGGCTGCTCTCCGGCGAGAAGGGACTGGTTCTCTGCGGAGTCTCGGATTGAGGGAGCTGTTCCTCGGGCAGTTCGCTCGACTCAATCGCATTGCAGCGCGCTGGTGTCGCCGGCTTCGCCATCCTGACCGTACCTTTCGCAAACCAGATCGATCGCGCCATGACCTATCAGCCTACTGAACGCCCTCTGCCGGCGATCATCGTTGGTCATCCGACGCAGATGGTGGAAACCAAGGTCCTGGAGCAACGAGCGACTCAGATCGCAGACGCGGCAGAGCGCCTGTTAAACGACCAAGCACCGGAGGCTCCCGCGCCATGACAGATACACTTTCGATTCTTGGGACAGGTGTGTACTTACCGCCTGCCCGCCCCGTAAAAGAAGTGGTTGCCGAAGCCGGCGGAGATTCCAGCATCTTCCAAGGCTGGGAAAATGTCTGCCACGCTCGTGACGAAGATCATCCCAGCTCGATGGGTGCCGATGCTCTTCGGCGGGCCCTGGACGATTCAGGCGTTAACGCGGCGGATCTGCAGCTTGTGATTTTCGCCGGGATGTCGCGCGATTATCTCCCCTCATATTCAGTCGCAACTGAGATCATGAAAACCTGCGACGTGCCTGGGACCTGTGTGGGGATCGATCTCACGATCGGCTGCCTCGGTGCGCTCTCGGCCCTCGATCTGGCCCATGGCTGGCTCGCCGTTCGGGGTGGTGGACTCGCCGCCATCGTCACCGCGGAACGTTGGTCCTATACGATCGATCACTCCTCCTCCGAGAGTTATGGCTTGTGGGCGCACGCTGACGGCGGTGCGGCGACAATCGTCGGAATAAACACAAAGCACGCCTCAAAAGCAGAGTTTGCGGGCGCAGAGACCGTCACCCAAAGCGATCTGAATGGCAGCATCATTATCAAATATGGGGGAACCCAAAACCCCGTCGCGCCAGAGGGGGTCAACCCCGCGGAGCGAGAGATCCTGACCCTGGAGGGCATCGATCGACGCGAGCGCTATGCGGAGGGCTACTTAGGTAGTTTTCAGGCAATGGAAAAACGCTTCGGCGTTCGGCCGAACAGAGTCATCTGTAATCAGACGGCGGTCCTGTTTCTACAGTTGATTGCTTCCGTCATCGAGATTCCTGTGGAGAACTTCCTCATCACCGGACACGAAACCGGTCATGTGGGCTCCGCAGACATCCTCATTGGCCTTGACCGATTATTGAAGTCGGGAGAATTGACCGAGCCCTATCTGATGGCGGGCAGTACGCCTTTCGCATTCGCGTCCGGATTACTCAACCCAGCATGAGGTTAGACGCTAGAACCGTTAAGAGCGTGGCAAACTTCCCAACCCTCCGCGTTGACGATTCTGAATCGACTATTAACGACGGAGGACCTGCTCTCGAAGCATTTGCTGCGAAGCTGGTCGCTGCGTTAGTCAAGTACCCGCATGCCGTTTTGCTTAGCGGTGTCCGGTCGGATGCCGGCCAGGACCAGGCTCCTGACATAGTCACGCTTGTACGGACCATTATCGCAGCTATGGGTGGCGACCCGGCATGGGCTCGGCTCTCGTTCACAGAAATAGAAGTGATTCCGGATATCAATGCCGATAGAGGTACCGCAACAGGGTACAGCCGGACTAGCTCCGGGATCGCGCCTCATTCGGATACATCCTTTCTGCAAGAGCCTGACAACCTGCTGGCCCTGCAGTGTGTGCATGCCGACACCGAGGGAGGAGAAACAACGATTGTGCCGGTCGAAGATGTTTTAGAGCGATTGAGCCCTGAGTCTGCGCGGGAACTCCGTCGCCCCGTCTTTCCGTTCGCCGATGGCGTGCTGAAGCCCGTTCTCTCTGGCAGAAAGGGTGATGAGTGCATTTCATACTATGACACCCAGCTTGAAAAGGGTGCAGCCGCACACCAAACCTTGCTGGATGAAGCAGGGCAATCTGCACTTCTTGAAATCGACCAGGTGATCAGTGACCCGACCATTGGCTTCAGATTTAACTTGCGAGAGGGAGACCTGGTGCTGATAAATAATCACAAGGCACTGCATGGAAGAACCGCCCTTGCCGAACACAGCAGTCGACTTCTTTACCGGGTGCGGGCAAGCGTCGACTTTCCATCGCCGCGTATAGTGATCACCCAAAATTATCATAAATTAATGAATAAACTCTTCCGTCGGAAGGCGTACTTCAAGATTACCGGACAGAAGAGTTACGAAGCTGGATTTATAGGTCACAACGGAATATTTACAAGGAAAGCTGTGGCCGGTATTCAGGAACTAGAGGAGTTTGCCGATACCATGTTGAACGGCGGCCAGTTTTCTTTGGCCGTCCCCGCATACGAGGAACTCCTTCGACGTGTACCGGACAACCTTCCCGCATCGAAGGCGTTGTCCTGCCTGCTGGAAGAACAGGGCGAAACTGAAAAATCGGAACTGGCCTTAAAGGCGGCAGTAGAGGCATCGCCCTACCAGTTGGAAGATAAGTTCAGCGTCGAACTTCCCGTCATAATTCGCACACAGGGCTATAAGAGCCGGAGTCGTTCGGTAAAAAGGGAACTTAATTATTATCAAGCCAACCTGAGTGGCGGTCATTTCTCTCTCAAGCATCTGCTAGATACCGAAAAAGTGAACGTGATCGTCAAGAACCTGTACGACGATTCATTAAGCCTGGCGTTCCCTGCCCCACCCTTCCGGTTGCTTATCAATAACATTGCGGTTCCGGAGCGGATGGGGGATGCACTCAAGGTCTTAATTGAATTTCTTAAAAAATACCCTGATGTGCCGGTCATCAATCACCCAGCCACAGTCAGGATGTCCACAAGGGAAAACAACTATCGCCGGTTCTCTGAACTGGATGGGATAATTTTCCCACAGACTTTTGGTTTCTCGTTCGATGGTAATGCCATGGAAGAAATTCTTGATCGCATTGAGAATGAAGGTATCGAATTTCCGATGATACTGCGCCCCGATAATAGCCATACTGGCGAGGGTGTCGCCCTGGTGGAAGATAAAGCCTGTTTCAGGGCACAGCTCGATACAATGGGATCTGGCTCATACTACGCGATTGCTTACTACAATCTCGCGGACAAAAATGGCCTGTACAACAAGATACGTACTTTTTGTATCGACGGCGAGTATTACCCGGTGGCGAACTTGCACCACGACGACTGGAATGTTCATTCGGGTAATCGATACAGGGTCATGAATAAGGACACCTATTTACAGGACAAGGAAAAGGCATACCTCACAGATATGACGTCCTATGTCGGTCGGGACAACATGGAACGGCTCGAGCGCATAAGGGAAATCATGGATCTTGATTTCTTTGGCATAGATTTCACAATTTTGCCGGACGGACAGCTACTTATATTCGAATGCAATGCCGCAATGCGTCATAACTTCGACCACATAGAAAGTTTCCCCTACACGGAACCTACCCTGCGAAATATTACTGACGCATTTAACACCATGGTCCACCGACGCCTTGCATCCTCAACGGGATAGGCAACGCTTATCGGCCTATTCTAGATAATCGGAAATAGCGGTGGCGCCGATTTTTCGAACGTATTCATCATACAATTCTCGTTGAGCCATTCGATCACGATAGTCATTGATAAATCATTCCCGAGTATCTTCATCTAACCTATTTCATGACTGCTCCGCCTCGGCACTGCCAGCCGCCATTTCTTATTCTCGAAATCAATCGGCAATGGTTTACTAACATTTGAAGCAAAAAAATCGCAGAAGCTGATAACAAGCACAGAAAAACAAACAATACTGCGCTGAGTTTACTGGTTAATGTCATGACTGACCCTCTACTTCAGGGTTGTCGAATTCATGCAGTCTGCGGCTTTGATTGACAAAATATTTGCTAAAATACTCTGATCGAGTCTCTATCGCCTCAGCCGGAACATTTACTTAGCGCCGATGGGACGAATAGCATAGTTTCCAGCCCTAAAAAAATATGCCAACCAACTCACCTGCCCAACAAGCTTGGCGCCATCTTCAAAGATGTAACGATCGATCCCTCTCGGCTCCCATACATCCAGTCCAACCGATACTGCAAAAAACAATAATGCCATTGCTAACAACAGATATTCGGTTTCAAGAATGATCGAATAAAATCTAACAAGGTAAATTATCGCAAAAGCCACATAGCTAGCTAGCACCAAATTCTGTGGAATCCCCAAACCAGGAAAGACTGATTCGTGTAATGTAAAAACATCGTCTAAACCAAGCACTGAAGTCAGCAATGCCGAAACCAGCAGAAAACGCTTAAGATTCTCATCACTCTTTCTTTCAGAGAGTATAAACAGACAAAAAAGGCAAACCGCTGCCGAAGCAGACCAGAAGAAAATCCCAATTTGAGAGAGAAAGCCATAATATGCTGGCAGCTGTCCAAGAGCAGTAGGGTCTCTGGTTAACTCCCCATAATCAGCACCGGTCATCCAGTGAAACAATACTGTCAGTGCAATCAAGGATGCTGAAACAACCAAAGTCAAACCTATCCATGATAGGTTTCTTTTAAATGGCGCGAATGATAAATGCTGTGACTTTTTCACTAAAACCGTCCTCGAGCAGAGATATCAAACCAACAAGATCAACTAAGCCTAAATTCAACTCGTGGCAAACCAAAATATTAGCGTATTTCAATTAATTGACCAAAGCGGGATACATTTCAAATATTGAATTTTTAAATCAGTGTCCACACTATTAAACGCGCGGATAAGAAGAATTAACCACCTTTTCCTGCTGGTTCCCAGGTATTTGTTTCAGAGTGGCGCTCCTCCTAATGACAAGTTGCAGGAAATCTCAGCGATAAATAGCCTTCAACAAAGACGAAGCCACCGGGTGCACGCCTGCTATTCTCGGACCGCTGTGACGTAATGATCCTTTGGATAATCAATGTCTGAATAGCCGATGATCTGCTGTCTTCCAGGCGGGAGTGTTGATTACTGAAAAGGTTTTTGTACAGCGCAAAGTTGATTTGGTTGTTTATCCGCGAGTGTTTTAGGGTTAGCTAGCTGTTGCACGTTTAATGGGTGGTGCTTGTGCTGCTATATGATCTGGAATTTTCTGAATTAGGTCGGGATCAGCCTTTACTTTGATTCAGAAGAAAATACGTGGTTTATTCGTATCCTCTGGCTAGCGGCAGACTGTTGCCAAAAAAGATTGCACAGCTTCGTTCAAGGGGTCAGTGTTTACTACCGAGTGTGAGGTGTCCTTAGGGTGTACTTGGCGAACATGAGTGCAATATCCCTCTTGAAGATCTACCTGAGCGGGGTCTTCAGTTAAGGCAACCTGGTTTTTGAAAAAATTTGTGGACTCAGCCAATGAGCAAACAACGAACCCTGCTGCGAGGCGGCACAATTGTCTCTATGGATCCCAAAATTGGCATCCTGCCAAAAGGCGACCTGCTGATTGCGGGTGACCGAATACTCGAGGTCGCAGCTTCGATAGAGGCATCGGATGCTTCACTTGTCGATGCGACAAACATGATAGTAAGTCCAGGTTTTGTCGATACACACCGACACATCTGGCAAACGCAGCTGCGGACCATCGCCACAGACTGGAGTCTGTTCGACTACTTCGTGCAGATGCGGTCGATCTATAGTGGCTTTTATAACCCCGATGATGCTTTTCTCGGAAACCACGTTGGCGCGCTGGAAGCGTTGAATGCTGGCATTACTACCGTGGTTGATCACTGCCACATTATGAATTCTCCCGAACATTCTGACGAAGCTGTCAGAGGATTGCAGGACGCAGGAATTCGCGGGATATTCTGCTATGGGCTGTTTGAAAATCCTGAAAATTGGGCGACAACACCTACTGTGCTAAAGGAAGGATGGCGCCACGATGATGCGCGGCGCATAAAGCAGGAAAAACTATCTTCCGATGAAAGTCTTCTTGTGTTTGGCTTTGCACCAACAGAAGTGACAGCAACCGATTTTGCAACTGGATGTCGCGAGATAGAGTTTGCCAGAGAGCTCGGCGCACATAGAATTTCCTGCCATGTGTCTATGGGTAACTACGATGCTGGCGTGGAATTCGTGCGCCAGATAGGGGAGGCCGGGCTCATGGCTGATGATCTGCTGTTTGTTCATGGCTCAACGCTTACTGATACTGAACTATCGTGGATGGCTGATCACGGAGCGGCCATCTCGGTGACACCAGAAACTGAATTGCAGATGGGAATGGGGAATCCGGTTGCTGTTCGCGCCGCTGAAGCCGGGGTACGCACCTCTATCGGTATCGATATTGTCTCCAACTATTCTGGTGACATGCAGGGGCAGATGAGGTTATTGCTACAGGCGCAAAGAGGAATAGAGAATGCACGACATGCTGGACCGCCAAGGGAGATCAGATTCAAAGCGAAAGACGTTCTTGAGGTGAGCACAATGGGAGGCGCCAGAGCACTGGGGTGGGAGAGTCGAATTGGCTCACTCACCCCAGGGAAGCAAGCGGACATTGTGCTGACTCGTTGTGATGATATAAATATGGTGCCTTGTATAGACCCGGTAGGTGCGTTGGTACTGAACGCTAATCCATCCAACGTGGACTCGGTATATGTCTCTGGCCGCCAGGTAAAAGGTGGAGGTGAACTCATGCACGCAGATTGGCCGGTTATAAGGGAGCGGGTCAGGCGTTCGAGTGAGCGGATAGTAAATGGGTTTGACTCAATCGACAGGCGGGCGATCGAAGACGCTGCAGCAAATCTAATGTTCACGGACAGCTGATCGGTTAATGTCTGACTAGCCACTGATCATAGTGGAATGGTCGCCGAGGTCTGTTTATGTTGTATTTGAAGCGCTCGCGTGGCCTAACGCTGAACAGCAATCTTTCGTGAACCATTCCCGGCAAAGGCTGGGCTCGGATTCTAAGCACAACCCTGACGAGGACCATCAATGCAATGTTTAAAACATGGCACTAAGGCGTTATTAGCCCTTATTGCGCTTATATTTGCGGGGCATGCTGGCGCCGATGCAGGTCCCGCGGTCTATCTCTTACCTGTTGTAGACGGTTCCGAAGAAACTCGATCAACACCCTTTATCGCCTGGTTTGAAGACCTCTCATCAGTGGGCTATGTCGAGCAGGAGTATTTACTCGCTGGAGAAGCAGCCGTCTACGGCTACAGTGACACGGTCAAGTCTGCAAGCGACATAGAGGTTGTCGTTCCAGCAATGCCTTATCGGACAAGGCTAATAGTGCGAAGGCCGGAGACGGCCAGCCATTTTAATGGCACCGTATACGTCGAGATTCTTAATGCGACAGCCGGATGGGACGGTGACCCGACCTGGCAAAATACGCACGATTACATGATGCGTAATGGCGGTGCTTACGTAGGCATTACATCGAAACCGGTCAGTGTCGATTTCCTTCGTGATCAATGGGGAACGTCAAGCGTTGCGGCGAAACGAGATCGTAGCCGCTACGCGTCTCTGACGATGCCGCACTTCGGGCAGGTATGGGATGTCATTACGGATACGCTGACCCTGCTAAGGGCTGAAGGTAATGGATCAAGTCTGCTCAACGGTTTTGAGGTGACGCGCGTCATTTTAGTGGGCTATTCTCAGTCGGTTGCTTTTCAGGTGACCTACGCTAATCACTTTCATCAGAACGCGCTGGTTTCCGGCTATTTTCTGGCGGGGGGTGGTGAGCATGCAAAACGCATCAACCGACTGGATGGTGGCGAAGAGCTTGCAAGCGGCCACGTCAACAATAAAATTTCGGTATCAGCGCCCGTGATTCGCTTTCAGACTCAGACAGAAGTCGTGGGCTTCGGCGCTTACAGAGTCCGGCAACATGAACCTGACAACGCCGCTGTTCGGATTTACGAAATGGCCGGTGGGGCACACGTTGACGTGGTAACGGCGCAACTCGGCGCGAAGACTCTAACAAGAGACCTGGCGTTATCCAGTTATAGCAACGGCTGTGAGCTGGCTATTAACCCCTTACGAATTGGTGTTGTTCAGTCGGCACTATTAGACGTGCTGAATCAATGGATTGACGGAGAACCTCCGCCAAAAAGTAAGATGATTGAACTCGACCCGCAAACAGAAGAAATGTTATTGGATAGTGCCGGCAATGCGATTGGCGGTCTTCGCCCTCCGGCGCTCAGTGCGCCGTTAGGCCAATATTTGGGAAGTAATCGGGGCGGTGGGTTTTGTTTTTTGATCGGAGGGTTTGTGCCGTTCAATTCTCAGGAACTGTTGGCGCGTTACGGGAACAAAGCGGTGTTGGTTGATCGCTATCGGCGCGCGATTAATGAATCAGTTCGGGACCGATTCCTATTGCCAGGCGATGCCTCGATCCTAATCCGGGAATTAGCCAGGGACCTCACTCAGGTATGGCCCACTGATGCGCTGGAGTAATAGCTAAAGATTTGATCAATTTTGCTACCCTTTAGAGCATCTGCATAATCCCGTTTACGGCCATTACAGCTAAAGCAATACTACTCGCAGCAAATATAATAAACCGCACCAGAACTGGGTTCGAGGTAGATTGGACAATACTGTGGACCACTCTTGAACCAGTATAGAACCAGGCCAGATAAACGTTGAACTGCGTATCCAGTCCAGTAATTGCGAGCACGATCACCGTGGCATAGAAAAGAGTGGGTTGTTC
>JABJED010000290.1 GCA_018665025.1 Gammaproteobacteria bacterium | reverse complement strand
TTTCCGCACTTGATGGGTGGCACCCAGTCCGCCACGATATCCATTGAACCTGGCAGAAAGTCTGACCATGCGTCACCAGGAACTACACCATCAGTTTCCCAAACGACCTCGAACTGCCCATCACTCTGAATTTCTCCAATCAGAACAGGCTTGGACAAGTGGTGGTTTTTGTTCATCACAGCCGTACCACCCGTAAGATTCGGTGAGGTGACTCCGATCATCGCAGACTCAACCTTATCAACATCAGTTGTGCCCGCTTTTTCTACTGCCTTCGCCCACATATTGAAGCCTATAAAGGTGGCCTCCATTGGATCATTGGTAACGCGTTTATTGTCTTTGATAAAGGCTTTCCATTGCTCGATGAAAGCCGCGTTTTCCTCACTTTCTACGCTCTGGAAGTAGTTCCATGCGGCGAGATGTCCGACCAGAGGCTTGGTGTCCAGCCCTGACAATTCCTCTTCACCAACAGAAAAGGCCACTACCGGAATATCTTCCGCTGAAATACCCCGATTACCCAATTCTTTGTAAAAAGGAATGTTGGCATCGCCATTAATCGTGGATACGACCGCTGTTTGCTTACCTATACCGCCAAATTTAGCGATGTCAGAAACGATTCCCTGCCAATCGGAGTGCCCGAATGGCGTATAATTAATCATGATATCTGAATCGGACACACCTTTAGCTTTTAGATAAGCCTCCAGTATTTTGTTGGTCGTTCGAGGATAGACATAGTCTGTCCCAGCCAGCACCCAGCGTTCCACACCAATTTCGTTCATCAGGTAGTCAACTGCGGGGATTGCCTGCTGATTTGGAGCAGCGCCGGTATAGAAAACATTTTTGGAAGATTCCTCACCTTCATACTGAACCGGGTAAAACAGCAGGCCATTGAGCTCTTCGATCACTGGCAATACGGACTTACGTGATACAGACGTCCAGCAACCAAAAATGACATCGACTTTCTCCTTGGAAAGTAACTCCCTTGTCTTTTCAGCGAACAGCGGCCAATTTGATGCAGGGTCAACGACCACAGCTTCCAGCTTCTTGCCGAGCAACCCTCCTTTCTTGTTTTGCTCCTCGATCATCATCAACACTGTATCTTTCAGTGTCGTTTCACTAATCGCCATAGTCCCGGAAAGTGAGTGAAGGACACCCACTTTAATCGTCTCTGCTGCCATGGCAGCTGTTGATAACGAGAGCAGCAGAGATGCGGCTATCGTCGTTAAACGTCGTTTTAGTTTCATAGGTTCACCCTTTAGTTTTGGTTTCGTCCAACCGCTGGGTTTAAACAGCGATCACAGTTGTGGTTCACTTAGAAGGTAATGAGCGCTTCCAGTGCGTATGTGTCTGTGCTTTCGTTAGTGAGGTCATCATCGTCCATTCGGTATTCAAAGATGATTAAAAGGTTTTCAGAGACCGCATAACTTGGCGCCAGCGTAAACGCGCTCAGATCTTCAACGGTGGTTCCCGCATCGGTTTCAACCTCCCAATCGTGATAGCGAAAAGTTAGGCCAAACTTTTCCCATGCATAGTTAACCATTAGCAGATAGCCATCTGCCTCCGCCCCGACACCGGCAAAACCGACCGCCGCAGGGGCGTTTTCGGACTGGTTAATTTCTGCTGCGAATGTCCAGTCAGCGACTGTGTAACTGGTCCAGATGTTTATAAGGTCTGTGTCCTCATTGGTTCCATCCAGTTTGTCAGTCATGTAAAACCCCTTCATGGTCCATGCCTCGACAGGATTTACCGCTAACATCAACTCAACACCAAGGTCGCTGGAATCCCGGTTCTCACCTTTCAAATCACCCAGATCATTCACAACGGACATAGCCACATCGAACCCGGGTCCTTTGTAATAGGTCGAGACTCCTTGCTGGTAGCCACCATAGAAGTACTTGGCGTAGCCAGTACCTGAATATTGATACAAGCCCGTAGGATCCTCGGTCTCCCACCCGGAATAACTCAGGAATCGACCGGCCTTGAAACTTAATGCGTCGTTTACGCCATAAGTAACAAATGCTTGCTCGACATCGAACTCTTCGCCATCCCCATCGTCCTGGTACTCCAGGTCAACCTGAGCCGAAAGGCCAGAACCAAAGTCAAACAAAAGGTCGATCTCGAACTGGTCAAAACCGCTTTCCGTTGAATTATCCCCACTGTCCGGTTCTACTCGCACGGTGGACATGTCGATAAAACCAGTCACGCTAAGTTTTTCACTAAGATCAAAACCGTCAGAGTAGGCATTCGGTGATAAAGAAAAAATCGCTGTGGCAACAGCTGCTGTAATTGTTCGATATAAAAAGTGTTTTGGCATAGCAATCCCCTTGTTTAGAAAATATATCTGAGGTCGAGACGTCTTGCCCATCGATCACGACCTAACTTTTAAATGACGAGAACAATGATGCAGAATTCATGCCAAGATAAACTTACCCGTCTTTCCTCGCTTGTTTAGTCACCGTTACCTAACAGGCACCACCGGTTGCACCAATACCGCTCACAACACGCACCAATTTGGACTGTTTGCCGTCTTTCATTTCCGTAAACTCATCGCTTTGGACTTTTCGTTGCTGCACTAATTGGTACACTAGAGCTAACAGCGCAATTAAACGGACTGAAGTGTGAGAACGACGTGCCAAGATCGATAACCCCAATCCCTTTAACCCATGCTGATTTCAAACCCTTCGGAGATGTCATCGAGGCTGGCAATGTAAAGGCAAGATCGATCAATGAAGGCAACACTAATCGCTACCATGATTTAGCCGACCTGGATCTGTCTGCAGAAGGTGGAAGGCCCGGTCTCAATATATTTAGATCGAACCCTCAACCACAGCCCATGATATTGAAAGTCATGGAGCGTCACCCATTAAGCAGCCAGGCATTTTATCCCCTGAGCACCTTTCCTTATCTTGTGGTGGTTGCACCAACCGGCGAACTCGATCCATCCGCCATCGTCGCCTTTCTTGCGCAGCCCAACCAAGGGGTGAACTATCACAAGGGAGTCTGGCATCACTACAGCCTGGCATTGGTAGGCATTTCGGACTTTCTTGTGGTCGATAGAATCTCAGATGATGAGAACTGTGACGAAGTCAGGCTGACGGGTGAGGATAGGATAGAAATAGAAATGAGTAACACACGTCTATGAAACTTTTAGACGCTTTTTTAATCTCCTACAGCGACTCATCCTTCACTAACCCGCATCAGGTCGTAAAGCCCGATGAACCGGAAGAATGTACCGGCAACTTCACCCATATGGGAGCCAAATACTGGGGATTCGAGACAGCAAGGCACAAGGCAACCAGTCTGACTGACAATAACGAATACAGCTTCAACGATGACGCCTATCACTGGATACATATCGGGTTAGAGAATCGTGCAGAGGTATCGCGAATAAGTATCAGTACAAAATGGTTTACCGGTAACCAGGTGCCTGAAGTAGCCATCGAACTGGTTGATGACCAGGGTCGGACTGAGGTGGTCGCGCGAACACCCCTTGCGCCGGATAAGGAACACACTTTTGACATAGAGCCCACCATTGCCAGCGAATGCCTGGTTCGGTGCTACCATGAAGGCGGCATTGCCAGGGTCAACCTGCTCGGTGAAAACCAGACCAGTGAAGCCGGCCAAATTAACCTGCTGGAGCAGGCGACCATCTCCCACGTCTCTAACGAACACTACGGGAAACCACATGACGCGGTAACCGGAACCCGGGACGTTGATTATATGCTCGGTTGGGAATCAGCCAGGACTGGTTTCGGGGAATGCGCCCTGTTCCACCTGGATAAGGCACAAACTGTTTCCGAAATCATTGTTGATACCTACCTGCATCGATTGAATCCCCCACTTAGCTGTCATATTTTCGGCATCAATCTGCCGGACGAAAATAAACTGGAAGAAATCTGGCGGCAACGGCCAAACTGGAAGATTGAATTCTCGGATGGGTTGCAGGTCATACCGGTCGACTTTACGGCCTATATGCAGGGAAAGTACTACCGGGAAGAGCCGACTGATGACCCATCCATGTTCACGATCACATTGGACAACCAGTATCCCGACATTTGGAAACCACTGGTATCATTTGGCCGTCTGCGCGCCGATACATGGCACCGGTTCCGCGACATAGAGCATCGTGAGCCAGTAACCCACATTCTTTACAGCCATTACCCCAACGGCGGGATACACGGGCTAAAAGTCTACGGTGTTGGCACCGACAGCTGATCTAACCATCCTGCGCAGGAAGCCTCGTCAATAAAGCTGCTACGGATACTATTAACGGCCAACTGTCGCGCATCTTCCATCGTTAAACCCAACTCGCGATGCAGCGCTTCAAAATTATCCAATAGATAGCCACCAAAATAGGGTGGGTCATCAGCATTGACCGTCACATTTAGCCCCCTTTTGAGCATCTGGCGAATCGGGTGGTCAGCCATGGTCTCAAAAACACATAAGCGCACGTTTGATAACGGACAGACAGTCAAGGGGATCTTTGTCTTCACCAATCGCTCAACGAGTTCTGGGTCTTCCAGACAACGTACGCCATGGTCAATACGCTCGACCTTCAGGCGATCAAGGGCATCAACAATATAGGCTGGCGGCCCCTCTTCTCCCGCATGAGCGACCAATCGATAACCTTGGAGGGTGGCGGCCGCATACACGCGCTCGAACTTTTCTGGCGGGTGACCAAGTTCGGAACTGTCCAGGCCTATCGACATTATCTGACTTTTAAAAGGCTCAGCAGCTTTCAGCGTCTCGAACGCGCTTTCTTCTGGCAAATGCCGGAGGAAGCACATGATTAAGGAAGAAGACTGTCCCCATTGACCTTTAGCATCTTCGATGGCCCGACCAAACCCCCTCATAAACACAGAAAACCCAATCCCGCGTTCGGTATGCGTCTGCGGGTCAAACATCATTTCGGTATGGACAATTCCTTCATCACGACATCTCTCAAGATAACGAAACATCAACGAATAAAAGTCATCTTCATCGATGAGCACGCTGGCACCCAGGTAGTAGAGATCAAGAAAGCTCTGTAGATCTTCAAAGTCGTAAGCGCGCTCGACATCGGCGGCAGTTGAGTACGGCAGGTCAACTTGGTGCTTTTTCGCCAATTCCATAAGCATCGAAGGCTCAAGGGTACCTTCGATATGCAGATGCAATTCCGCTTTAGGCAAAGACCTGACGTAATCAATAAACTCACTCATATTATCCACCTCTTAATCACTAGTGGGGATAGCGTCTTCATACTTGTCCCAGTTCTTTAATAGTTCATCCACGACTCTCGACGCAACGATATAACCGGACTCAACCGCGATCTCGAGGCCCGCGTATTTGTATCCCTGGGTTTCTTTAAGCAGATTCTCAGCAGCGGTTCGTGTTGGTGGCTGCATCGTAAAGTTACTACCCATTCGAAGCACCATGAAACGATCTTTATCTGCCCGACCAATTTTGTCTAGCCAGGAAATAGACAGATACGACCCCGTGTCTTCCATCCCTGAAGTCACCATATTGCCCTTGCCATCTGTCCAATATTCCACGAGCCGATTGGCCCAATCATTAAGCAGCGCGCCATGCCAGAAGGTTAATGCTGCAATATGGTCACCCTTGATGACCTTTGGCTTACCCTGGGCATTCGGGTGCTCCGTGTACAGATCTCTTTCATGCTGCACACTGGGGTCATCCGGTAATTCAATGTCTTTGGTAAGCTGATAGGCCCACTCAGTCAGACCCGGGTTAAGCCGGTACATCTCGCCACTGGGTTCAGGTTTCTTCGGATCAAAGGGACGGGTTGTATATCGAGGGAAATAGCCAAACGGCCAATCTTCGGGAATTTCTCTCGCATCAATATGATGGCCAAGGTCGCCATCGACCAGGTATTCCGCCCAGGCAGCCGACCCAACGGTCGCATCCTCAGGGTCAATACCCGCGATGCCAGCGGTCAGCCAGTAAGCTTTCGACAGGTCAAAGCGCGGGTCCATGCCGGCAGCCATGGTGGCGGCCGCTGACCTGGCAGTGCCGATGCCGGTGACAATCACCAGCAATCCATCCTCGCTGTTGTAGTGCAGGTCCTTGTAACCGTGGAACGGCAGAATTTCATCGAACACTCGCCGCTCTTTCCAAAGCTGAAACTCCCCTGCTCGGTCGCCGGTGTCCTCTCCAATTTCAAACAGGGTCACCACCACAACCTTGACTGGTCTTGGTTTCTCTTTGTGATTTTCCTCGACGGTGACCTCGACATCAGGCATACCGCAGGCGGACAGCATAAAGACTACAGCCAGACTAATTACTCGTGACACCATTACTACTCCTGTTTTCTATGGTTAAACATGGTAACAGCCATCCTAACTGTATTTACCGTGCAAAAAAAAGGGCAGCTAATGCTGCCCTTTTTCAAGTTGTTATCCAGATACCTTACGCCCTTGGGACGTATGAGTTTCTAGAATTTATACTGAAATCGTGCGTTGAAATGCCTTG
>JABJED010000289.1 GCA_018665025.1 Gammaproteobacteria bacterium | reverse complement strand
GAATATTGCCTGGGGGGATGTCCGGCCGGCATCTGATGTGCGTGAACTGACTTCTGTTAAAGCAAGAGGTTCTATTATTGAAGTGGATGACCGATTAGGTGGTACGCGACCGATTCCAGACTCACCCTATAAGTTTAAGCAGCTCGAGGCAGACGTCAGAGCCGGGGCGCCTCACCTGGGTGAACACAATGAGGAAATATTAAGACAATGGTTGGATTGGTCCGATGAGGAGATTAGTAATGTCCAGGTGGCCATGCTGACCAGCACAGCTAACTAATTCGAAGACTGACTCGAGGACTAAACGATGCAGGATTTTTTGGGAAGAACCGCAGTGATCACAGGCGGGGCCAGTGGTATTGGCCTTGGTATGGCGCGGTCCTTTGCCGGGCGCGGTATGCAACTGGTGTTGGCGGATCTGGATGAAGACCTTTTAAAGGCCGCTGAAAAGGAGTTTTTAGCGGCTGGTACCTCTGTCGTGTGTCAGGTCTGTGATGTGTCGAAACTCGAAGACGTCGAGCGTTTAGCAGAAGTCACGATGGACCGCTTTGGTGCAGTACATGTTGTTTGCAGTAATGCCGGGGTCGGCATTCCAACGTCAGCACGTAAGGTTAAACTGGCTGATTGGGAATGGATCATTAATGTCGACCTATGGGGCCCAATCTACGCGGTGAAAACTTTCCTGCCTCTCATAGAGGAGCAGGGCTTCGGCCATATCAATGCCACCTCTTCGATGGCTGGTTTGATCTCATCGCAAATGATGGGCGCATACAATGTAGCCAAGCATGGAGTGGTCGCGTTGATGGCGGCAGTGGAGCGAGAGCTTCGGGCGAAGAAAAGTAATGTCCGAGCCTCAGTGTTGTGCCCAGGACCGATTAACACGAATATTAGTCGACACTCCGTCGATTTTCGTCCCGGCCGCGGCAAGCCTAAGGGTGATTCTGAAAAGGCCGGGAAGTTGGCTGGTAATATCCAGGCGGCGCTCGAGCAAGGTATGCACCCAGACGAGGTGGGTGAACTGGTCGCGAACGCCGTTGAGCAGGAAAAATTTTGGATACTAACGCATCCGCACTGGAGTAAGGCGGTGCAAAAACAGTTGGACGCGATGGTGAACGATCAGACGCTTATTAGAGCGTAAATGTTTCCTGGCTGTTGTCCCGCGCCTTAATGCGGTGGGTTAGGTGTCCTGAACCCTGTGTTTTCTCCTGATCAGTCCAGCAGTTCTCGTAAGGTGGTAGCTAAATCTCGTTGGTCATAGGGTTTCTTCAAAAGAGGAAAGTCAGCGTCGGCATTATTTTTGGTGATATCTACATTCTCGAAACCGGTGGTAAGCTGAATTTTAATTTCGGGATATTCCATACTGACGATTGAGGCTAACTGTCTTCCGCTCATACCACCAGGCATCATGATGTCACTAAACATCAATTCAATATTTTTGTTTTCCTTGATTGAATCTAAAGCATCTTCTCCAGAGCTCGCTTCGATCACTTCATATCCAAGTTTCCGCAAGATGCGTACTGCAGTTTTTCTGACCCGCAGTTCATCATCCACAACGAGTATTTTTTCTGTGCCAGTAGGTAAGCTTTCACTGAGAATTTTTTTGACAGGAGGAATTAAAGTATTCTTATCGTCTGTAACTTCAGGTAGATATAGTTTTACTTTTGATCCTGTTCCCAATTCACTTTCTATAACAACTGCTCCATTGGATTGTGTGACAAACCCATGCACCATGCTTAAACCTAAACCGGATCCCTTGCCAGGTTCTTTTGTCGTATAAAATGGTTCAAAGACTTTTGTGATCTCATTTTCGCTCATGCCAGACCCGCTATCTTCCACGGTAATAACCGCGTATTTGCCGACTGCCAAATCGGGAACTTCTTCCACCTGATCCTTGTTAAGGGATTTAGTTTCTGATGTTATTGTCAGAGGGCCCCCCGATTGCATTGCATCTCGGGCATTAATGCACAGATTCATTAATGCACTCTCAAGCTGGCCTTGGTCTACCATTACTAGTGGATTTTTGCTGTCTAACTCTGTCGTAACTTTTATGCCCTCACCCAAAGCTCGGTTAATTAATCGGTTAGTATCTACAATCAAATCGTTAACGTACGTTTCTTTAGGCGCAAGTACTTGTTGACGTGCGAAAGCCAATAATCGGTGCGTTAATTCAGCACCATCTTTTGCAGCTGATTGAGCATCATCAATGATTTCAGCCACGTCGGCCGACATAACGCCTAATTCATCTTTAAGAAACGACAGGTTGCCACTAATCACTGTAAGCAAGTTATTAAAATCATGAGCAAGACCACCGGTTAGCTGACCGACGACTTCCATTTTTTGCGTTTGCTGGAGTGCAGCCTGGGCGACTTTTGCATCGGTGATATCCTGACCTACTCCGATAACCCCGATAATATTACGGTCTACATCAAGGCGGGTCGTCGCATTGAGTAGTACCTCAACCCGGTCACCGTTTTTCGTGTACAAAGGAAATTCATAGT
>JABJED010000288.1 GCA_018665025.1 Gammaproteobacteria bacterium | reverse complement strand
TTAGCGGGGAAAAGCCTTTAGCGGGGAAAATTTTCAGTGAAAAGGCAGTCTTGTGTCCTGGCTTCAAGTGGTAAGGTCGGCTTTGCCAGAACAAGTTATTGGAAAGGGGAAAGATGTCGCTCGATCAAATCAGATTGAAACAACTCAACATTGATGCCGCTGCATTGGCCGCGGTACGCGCTTATTCACAACAAAGCGGCACTCATCAACTAGTCGTCAAGTATCAAGGTGTGACCATTATCGATGACGCAACTTCGGATGAGCCGGTTGATGTATTTGCCATCCAAAAGGGGCTGGTGTCACTACTGATCGGCGTTGCGGAAGACAAATATCTCATCGAAACGTGTGACTCGATTAATCATCTAATGGACCCGGAGTGGACCTCACTGTCTCCGTGGGACGAAGCCAAACTCACCGTAGAGACTCTACTCAACATGACGACAGGGATGAACGATGAGCTCGCAGCGCAAGGTGTGGTTGGTGAAAGTTGGCGCTATAACAACGTCGCCTACAACTACTTAAAACGAATTTTGGAGGAACAAACGGGTCAGTCAATGCAGGCGTTGAGCAAACAATGGATGTTTGAAAGTGCCGCCATGGATAGCACTCATTGGGTAGAGCGCGCGCAGGTTTTGCCGGATGGCCGTCCGTTGACGGGTCTTATGTCCACTGCAAACGATATAGTGAAGTTGGGTGAGTTGGTGTTGAAACACGGTGACGGGCTGGTGCCCAAATATTATATTGATCAGATTGCCAAGCCAGGCTCGAATGAAAATCCAGCATGGGGCTGGTGTTGGTGGAACAATAATCAGAGCAGTTTCAGACTGCCAATGCGCGAGAAGAAGTTGATTCAAGGTGTACCAAACCCACTGGCGCCAGCGGATATGATTTCCGCCAGAGGTGCATTTGAAAATATCCTTAACATTGTGCCGAGCATGCAACTCATTGTGGCAAGAACGGCGAAGGAACGAACCGGCGTGCCCGCTAAGGTCAATGAAACACAAGGCCGTCCAACACAAGAAGGCGAAGCAAAAGCCGCTAAGCCTGCGCCGTTCGAACAAACCTTTTGGGAACTGCTGACCAAAGCATTGCCCTGCTGAATGGTTTCGTTCGTGTTACATATCAGTAGATTGATTGTGGCGCATTGAATTTAGGTAGCGAGATAGCCTCCCTCGACCGGAATTGCTGAACCCGTTATATAGCCAGCATCATCGCAAGTCAGCGCGATGGCACGTCCGCCTTTTCCATTGATTCCTGCCGCGACTTCTTCGGCAAGTTCAGCACGTAAGTCTAGTACCGCGACGAGTCCGCCTTCCTCTGTGATTCGCTCGCAGGCACCTTTGGGCAACCGTCGGTAATCACCCCTCAGAACGTCAATGTGAAGCTACAAATCCTGGCAGGGTATAACGATTATCTGTAGTGCAGTTTCGGTTGCTCCCGCAGTAACCCCATCGTCGGGCAATACTGACAGGCTGTTTAATACTAAGGTCATCACGTACTATGTTTTAAGTTCATAGGATTGAGAGTTTCTCGTGGTGACAACAAAATCTTCAGGATTAACCCTGCCAACCAAACTGGCATTTGGCATTGGTGCGACTGGAGAGGCCGCAACAAATTGGATATTTAACGCACTTACATTTTTTTTCTATAACCAAATCCTGGGGCTTTCAGGGACGCTGACTGCGGCTGCTGTGACCATCGGTATTGTCTCTGATGCGTTCACAGACCCGCTCATCGGCTCGATTTCAGACCGCTGGCGATCTCGCTTAGGACGCCGTCATCCCTTCATGTTTGCGGCGCCCCTGCCGTTAATTGTCACGATTTACCTGATTTTCAACCCGCCTGCTGATTTTGAAGGTCTTCATCTGTTCGCATGGTTTGCGTTGTTCACCGTATTGATGCGTATCTGTTCCACCCTGTTTGCTGTGCCTCATCTGGCGATGGGCGCCGAACTCTCTGACGACTACATCGAACGCACCCGAGTCATGAGTTACAACAATGTTTTTACTTACATCGGCGTGATTGTCATGCACGTTGTTGTCTGGTTTGTCATTTTCCCAAGCTTCGACGATGGCCGTATGACCCAGATGGCTTACAACCCGGTGGTTATATTCTGCACCAGTCTCGTTATGGTCTGCATGCTTGGCTCGGCTTACGCGACTCGGGGTCAAATTCCAACAATGAAGAAAGTGCCCGATGATCTGCCGCGCTTCAGTACCCGGCAATTAATTCGGGAGATGTATTCAGCAATGCGTAACAGGAACTATCTTTTCCTGTTGCTAGGGCTGTTCTTTTTATCTATTACCATCGGCACCCATGAAACACTGGGGCTATATATGTTCACTTTCTATTGGGAATTCTCCGACCAACAGATTGGCTGGCTCATTCTTGGTAACGTCTTTGGTTACACTATCGGTTTCACTGTCACTGCGCGTGTCCACCAAATTATCGAAAAGCGATGGGCTATTGTCTGGTCTGCAGCCGGCCTTAGCGTCGCCTGGTCGAGCGCCGTTACGCTGCGACTCTTTGACTTGGCACCCGATAACACAACCTGGACGCTCGTTAGTTTCGTTATGTTTTTTGGCACAATCGCGTCGGCCTGTGGTTCGATACTCAACATCAGTGTCATGTCAGCCTTGGCCGACATAGCAGATGACCATGAACTGAATACTGGCCGACGCCAGGAAGGTATTTTCTATTCCGCACGGACCTTCTTCGCCAAGGTAACCAATGGAATCGGTCATGTTGTTGCAGGCGTCGCCTTGGATATCATCGAATTCCCGCAGGGCGTCGAAGCCAGTCAGATTCACCCGGACAAAATCTATGCACTTGGTTTACTCGATGGACCGTTCGCTATGATCTGGGGCTTGATCGCCGCCTGTATTTACGCGGGATATCGAATCGACCGGGTATACCATGCGAACATTCGAGAACAGTTACAGAAACGCGCGAACAATAGCCCAGGGGTAAAAACCTAGTTCCCTCAAATCGGACCTTTGCATTCGGCTAATTTCACGGCGTGAACCGTGGTGTTTAGATTGTCTAAAGAACTCGGGCTGTAGACTTATTCTTGTGTTGCGGCGATGGTTGCTGCAATTCAGAACACATTGCTTAAGTTGTTGCTAAACGACATCAACCAGGTTGGTTTCTTGATGCCAGGTTGGTTTCTTGATGCCAGGTTGGTTTCTTGATGCCAGGTTGGTTTCTTGATGAATGCCGCATCTATTATGTGTATCGTCGTCCAACCACTATAAATAAGGGCGCAGGATATGAGTAATCTACTTTCGGCTGCGGACCGATCTGCGATTCTAGAACTCGTTGCGGCGTACAGCTTCAGGTGGGATGCCGCGGAAGCGGACGAATTTTCCCAGCTCTTCACTGAAGACACAGAGTGCAACTTTTACCTAAATGGCGAATCTGATCCGTCTACCGAGCTACGCGGGCGCGACAGCATGCGTGAAGCCGCAAACGTTCGGGCTGGGTATTTCAAAAAAATTGGGCTGATCACCAAACACCTGATGCCCAATACGGTTATCACGGAGATTGACGCCCGGACTGCAAGCCTGCGGACGCACGCTCTCATTACTTGGCAAATGCTTGCCAAACAGCCATTGCCGCAGCCTGTTCAAGCTGGCTACTATGATAGCCTTGTCGTTCTTACACTGGACGGATGGAAATTCAAGCGTAGGGACATTCGATTGAACGGGGTGTTCAAGGTTAAAGCCGTATACGGATGATGATGCTGTCGATGAGTAAGCGAACAAAAACGAGGAGAAAAACACGATAATATTTGTGAGGGTCTTTAATTTTTCACCACTTTTTTCAAGATTGTAAAAGTATCCCTTCAATAATTATCGAAGTGATTAGTTTGGGCAGGTGGCTGTATCCTCGAAATGGCCAAGGTACTAATTGAGTACTGATCTTTTGGCTTACAAGTGAAAGGGTTGGTTAGCTCATCTATGGCCTGGCCGAACTGTAAAGCACCTGAATGCATAGCACCGTTGCACCAAAGGCATCAAAGAAGTCCGATGAACGGGTTCGTGCTGTGATCAAGGTTGTACCAGAGAAAGAGAAACGGTTTTTTCAGATTGGATTTCTTTCCATTAATTGTCTGGCGATAATGATTCTTTGCATTTCATTTGTACCCTCACCAATACACATGAGGGGCGCATCCCGGTAATAGCGTTCCACATGGGACTCTTTAGAATAGCCATAAGCGCCATGAATTCGCATGCACTCGGATGCATTTTCCATTGCGGCTTCGGAAGCAAATAATTTCGCCATGCC
>JABJED010000287.1 GCA_018665025.1 Gammaproteobacteria bacterium | reverse complement strand
TGTTGAATTGCACCCAATATTGACCCAATAGCCCCCCATATTTGCATCCAATTTTGACCCACGTATAACCCCACCCTGCAAAACAAATTGCAGGGGAACCAAGGAGTGATAGACGTGGCATTATTAAGTGTAATTAGACGCTGGCATTTGCGTGACGGTATGCCGATCAGGGAGATCGCACGCCGTACCGGTTTGTCCAGAAACACAGTTCGCAAGTACCTGGCGGGTAAGGTTGTCGAGCCGACGTACCCCTCTCGCAAGTCCCCCAGTAAGTTGGACGACTACGAGGAGACCTTGACCAGTTGGCTATTTCGGGAGTCCCGCCGACACCGCAAACAGCGGCGCACCGTCAAGCAGTTGCACCGGGACCTGATCGTCTTGGGCTATACCGGCTCCTATGATCGAGTGGCGGCCTTCTCGCGCCAGTGGCGCCAGACGCAACAAGACGCCAAACTGGGAGCGGGCAAACGGGCCTTCGTACCCCTGCAGTTCGCGCCAGGCGAAGCATTCCAGTTCGACTGGAGCGAGGACTGGGTCAAGATCAATGGCGTCAGCACCAAGCTACAGATTGCCCACTTCAAACTCAGCTACAGTCGGGCGTTCTTCATGCGGGCCTACCTGACCCAGTCTCACGAGATGCTGTTTGATGCGCACTACCATGCATTCACCGCATTTGGTGGGATACCAGAGCGCGGTATTTACGACAATATGAAGACCGCGGTCGACAAGGTTGGCCGTGGTAAGCAGCGCACGGTTAACAAGCGTTTCTATGCCATGGTCAGCCATTACCTGTATGAGGCAGAGTTCTGCAACCCAGCAGCGGGCTGGGAGAAGGGCCAGATCGAGAAGGCGGTACAGGATGCCCGACACGGCTTGTGGTACGACCCACCACCCTTCAAATCTTTAGACGAGCTGAATCAGTGGCTCCAAGAGCGGTGCCAGGCACAGTGGCAGGAATCTGCTCACCCACAGCTCAAGGCCCGCTCACTGGCACAATGCCTGGAAGACGAGCGGCCACAGCTGATGCCGGTGCCGGCAGCCTTCGATGGTTTTATCGAGCATAGCAAGAGGGTGTCGTCCACCTGCCTGATGACCTTCGAGCATAACCGCTACAGTGTGCCTGCGACCTTTGCCAATCGCGTCATCAGTCTACGGGTGTACCCACAGCGATTGGTGATTGTTGCCGAAGCCCAGGTCGTTGCCGAACATGTGCGGGTGTTCAATCGGGACAAAAGCGCGCCAGGGCAAACAGTCTTTGACTGGCGGCATTACCTCTCGGTGTTACAGCGAAAACCTGGCGCTTTGCGCAATGGTGCACCGTTTCTGGCGTTACCCGACAGCTTCAGGCAACTGCGTTCACGCTTAATCAAACGCCCCGGCGGTGACCGGGAGATAGTTGATATCCTGGCGTTGGTGCTACTCCATGATGAGCAACTTGTTGAGCAGGCCGTTGTCAGGGCACTGGAATCGGGGGAGCCCTCCAAACAGCACGTCTTGAACTGCCTCAGCCGACTGGAGGAACCCCCTCGCCCCGAGCCCCTGAAACCACCACCGGCTTTAAAACTGGCCAATGAACCCAAGGCCGACACCGCACGCTACGACAAACTGAGGAGCACACACTATGAAACCTGAAGCCATGATCACCACATTGAAGTCCATGAAGTTACACGGCATGGCCGATGCCATCCATACACTCGCTGACCAATCTTCACCGGCTTATCAGCAGGCGGTGCCGGTGTTGGAGATGCTGCTCAAGGCTGAAGCCTCTGAACGGGACGTGCGTTCAATCAATTACCAGATGAAGGTGGCCAAGTTCCCGGCCTACCGGGATCTCACTGGCTTCGACTTCGGGCAAAGCACTGTCGATGAGGCATTGGTGAAATCATTGCACCGATGCGAGTTCCTGGAAGACGCCCAGAATGTGGTGCTTGTGGGAGGCCCGGGTACAGGCAAAACTCATCTGGCGACAGCGATAGCGGTGCAAGCCATCCAGCAGCACCGACAGAGAGTACGGTTCCTCTCCACCATTGAACTGGTTAACGCACTGGAACAGGAGAAACAGGCCGGGCAGCAGGGGCGGATAGCCAACCGGCTGATCCACACCGATCTGGTGATACTGGATGAGTTGGGTTACTTGCCCTTCAGCCAGGCTGGTGGCGCATTGCTGTTCCATCTGATCAGCAAGCTCTATGAGCGGACCAGCATCATCATTACCAC
>JABJED010000286.1 GCA_018665025.1 Gammaproteobacteria bacterium | reverse complement strand
GCCCGAAAATAAAGGGAAAGGCGACTTTTGACCAGAATCGATTTTTACCAGACATCAGGCGACGAACACGCTTTTGCTTGCCGCCTGATTGACATGGTTTACAGGAAGGGCCACCAAATTTATGTGCACACTTCGGCTGAAGAACAGGCCAAGACCCTGAACGAGCAACTGTGGACCTTTAAGGAAGACAGCTTCGTGCCGCATTCGCTGCATTCTGAGGCAATGGATGTTCCCATCAAGATTGGCTTCGATCATGAACCTGAAGAACACCAGGATGTGCTGATCAACCTTTCCGGGCAGATCCCGCATTTCTTTTCCAGGTTCGACCGGGTTGCAGAGATCGTCCCCGTCGACCAAAATAGTCGCAAATCCGCGCGTGAGAATTACGCCTACTACAAAGAACGCGGGTATGTACTGAACTACCACGAAATTAGCTGACACAGGAAAAAGGCCGCCTGCGATATATGGACAACGACGAAAACAAACCTGGCGTTACCCAGATTCCATTGATTCACGACCTGGCGTTCGACCCATCGCGGCCGCTTAAACCATCAGGCAAACGTCCGCGGTCATCTCAAAGCCCATCCAAAAAGACCGGACCGTATCCTCCCGGATATGATCCGGACACAGTTGATCTATTCCAAGACATTGTTGACCCGGTTGAGTTCGCGAGAGAGGATGTCCCGGACGCTCAGGAATCAGATGTCGCGCAGAAAGCCGACAGCCCAACAACCAAGCTTGACGAGAACCTTCGAGCAGAACTCAGTGATGAGCTAAGCACAATTCTGGAACACCTGGAAGACCACCCCGAGAGCTGAACATGGACTACATCATCACCCTATCCTGCCCAGACAAACCCGGCCTGGTACTGGCCGTATCGAGCTGGCTGGTGGCCAATTCATGTAACATCCTGGACAGCGACCAGTTTCAAGACGGGTCCAACAATACATTTTTCATGAGGGTTCACTTCGAGGGAGAAGCAACCCTCAAAGCGCTCGAGCATTCCTTCGAACCCGTCGCTACCGGAAAGCAGGTGAGCTGGCAAATCTGGCCATGCTCACAGAAACCCAAAGTCCTTATCATGGTTTCAAAACAGGAGCACTGCCTGACTGACTTATTGTTTCGTGAGAAAAATGGTGAGCTGCCGATAGAAATCGCCCTGGTGGCCTCCAATCACCTTGATGCCAAACCAATCGCCGTTGCGCAAAACATAGACTTCAGGCACCTTCCGATCGACCCTGACTCAAAAGCAGCACAAGAGAAGTTACTACTTGAGGAAATTCAGCGCAGGGGAATCAATGTCGTTGTGCTCGCTCGATATATGCAGATATTGTCACCTGAGTTCTGCCATGCGATGGCAGGCAAGATCATCAACATTCATCATTCCTTTCTGCCTGGATTCAAGGGCGCAAAACCTTACCACCAGGCGTTTGAACATGGCGTCAAGCTCATCGGCGCTACCGCCCACTATGTCACCGCCGAGCTGGACGAAGGGCCTATCATCGAACAGGGCATCGAACGGGTCGGGCATCGAAGCACTGTCGCTGATCTGGTCAACGTTGGCAGAGATATCGAAAGAATCGTCCTCGCCAAAGCAGTCAAATATCATGCGGAGCATCGTGTACTGCTGAACGGCCATCGGACAGTGGTGTTTCAATAACACCAGCGCCGTCCAGACAGGACTCCAAAAAACTCACACCCCGTGTATAATCGCGCTTTCCCTGATTATCGAAAGCTTCCCAGCTTTTCCGATCCACAGGTTTCGACAACTTTTTAGCGACACCATTAGATCATGAGCAAGTATTTACCTCAGGACATCGAACAATCCTGGTACCAGAAATGGGAAGAAAACAATTACTTCGCGCCCTCGGGTCACGGTGAATCCTATAGCATCGCGATTCCACCCCCCAACGTAACGGGCAACCTGCACATGGGACATGCCTTCCAGCATAGCCTTGTGGATTCACTGATTCGTTACCAGCGTATGAGCGGCAACAACACGCTTTGGCAAATGGGTACCGACCATGCCGGTATCGCAACCCAGATGCTGGTGACCGAACAACTTGCAGGCCAGGGTATCAAACCACTCGATATTGGCCGGGAAGCGTTCATCGACAAAGTCTGGGAGTGGAAGGAAGAGTCCGGAGGAACCATATCCAAACAACTGAGACGCCTTGGCGCCTCTCTTCACTGGGAAACAGAACGATTCACTCTTGATGACGGTTTGTCGGAAGCCGTTCTTGAGGTGTTTGTGCGCCTTCACGAAGAAGGCCTGATCTACCGAGGCAAACGCCTGGTGAACTGGGATCCTGTTCTAAAGACATCGATCTCCGATCTTGAAGTTGAAAGTGAAGAAGAACAGGGCCATCTCTGGCACTTCCGCTATCCTCTTGCCGGCGAACCGGGAGAGTTCCTGGTCGTCGCAACGACACGACCGGAAACCATGTTGGGTGATACTGCTGTCGCTGTCAGCCCGAATGATGATCGCTACAAGGCTCTGGTCGGTAAAGAAATTATCCTTCCTCTAACTGGTCGACGAATTCCAATCATCGCTGATCAGTACGTCGATATGGCATTCGGCACCGGGTGCGTCAAGATCACACCGGCACATGACTTCAATGACTATGATGTCGGTCATCGTCACGACCTGCCGATCATTAACATTCTTAACGAAGATGCCAGCCTCAACGATGAGGTGCCTGAAAAGTATCGGGGAATGGACCGTTTCGAAGCACGTAAGGCCGTTATCGCGGACCTCGACGCCCTAGGTCTACTGGAAAAGATAGAAGATCACACCATGGCCATCCCGCGCGGGGAAAGGTCCGGCGTCGTTGTCGAGCCTTTTCTGTCCGATCAGTGGTTTGTCGATATCAAGTCGCTCGCCGAGCCGGCCATCAAAGCGGTCGAGGACGGAAAAATTGAGTTCATTCCGAAAAATGCAGAGAACATCTACTTCTCATGGATGAGAAACATCGAAGACTGGTGTATTTCCAGGCAGCTCTGGTGGGGACATCGAATTCCCGCCTGGTATGACGCCGATGGCAACATCTATGTAGGGCGCAGTGAACAGGAAGCACGGGATAAACATAATCTAGCTGCAAACGTAGAACTTATGCAGGATCCCGATGTTTTGGATACCTGGTTCTCGTCTGCCCTTTGGACTTTCTCTACCCTGGGCTGGCCCGAACAGACCAAGGAACTGGAAACGTTTCACTCTACCGACATTATGGTGACAGGACACGACATCATCAGCCTGTGGGTTTCCCGCATGATTATGATGTCGATGAAATTCACCGGGGAAGTACCGTTCAAGAAGGTCTACATACACGGCCTGGTGACCGATTCCAGCGGCCAGAAAATGTCCAAATCGAAGGGCAATGGCCTGGACCCGATGGATATCATCAACGGTATCAGCCTGGATGAACTCGTTGCTAAACGAACCGATAACCTGATGCAGCCGAAAATGGCCAAGCGCATAGACAAAGCCACTCGAAAAGAATACCCGGAGGGTATAACGGCTTACGGGACTGATCCACTTCGGTTTACTTTCTACTCGATTGCTACCCGCACCCGCACTATTCGTTTTGATATGAAAAGGGTCGAGGGATATCGAAACTTTTGCAACAAGCTGTGGAACGCGGCTATTTTTGTATCCGGAAATATCAGCGATAACGAATCACGACTGGACAACACAGACGTTGAACTTTCAACGATCGATCATTGGATCATTTCAGAATTCCAGAAGACTGCAGCGGCGGTGAACCTGGCCATGGAAACCTATCGCTTTGACCTGGCTGCAAAGGAAATTTACGAGTATGTCTGGGACGAGTTCTGCGACTGGTATCTGGAACTGACCAAGCCAATATTAAATAGCGACGATGCTACCCAGGCACAGAAACTGGGCACCCAGCAGACACTTGCGCGAATACTAGAGTCTGTATTACGGCTAGCTCACCCGTTCTTGCCATTTCTGACGGAAGAACTCTGGCAGAAAGTGCCGTCAACAGTTCGCCTTTCAGGCGACACTATCATGCTGCAACCGTTCCCTGTTGCGGATGAAAAGCTTATCAGTGATGCGGCCAGCAAGGACGTCGACTGGTTGAAAACGGTCGTCACCGGCGTACGTAACATTCGTGGCGAAATGGATATCTCGCCAGCGAGGCAAGTGCCCATCCTGTTTTCGAATGGCAGTACCGAAGACCAGGAACGCCTGGACAAATTTACCCGTGAACTTACGTTCCTGGTCAGGCCGGAGTCACTCACCTGGCTTGGTGACAACGCAGAGAAGCCCATGTCAGCGACCGCTCTGGTTGGTGAAATGGAACTGCTGGTGCCCATGGCAGGATTGATCGACAAGGAAGCAGAACTGGCCCGCCTGGACAAGGAGATCGATCGCAAACAGAAAGATCGCGCGAAAACAGAAGGCAAGATTAACAATCCAAGCTTTGTTGAGAAGGCGCCTGAAGAAGTTGTTCAGAAAGAGCGAGACAAACTCAAGGACCTGGATTCCGCACTGGAAAAGCTAAACGAACAACGAGTGAGCATTAACGAAATTTAGTCCGCGGTTCGAGTTCGACCTCACCAAGACTGGCAAGAGATTCCAGGCTGAAGATACAGCTGAGCGCCAGGCTATAGCGGGCTGATTAGTGCTCCACCGTTAATATCACTTTACCCGTCGTTGTGTCTGACGCGACGAGATCATGAGCATCCGCAATCCCTGTGATCGGAAATACTGCTTCTATGATCGGCTTAATTTCCTGGTTCACAATTTTCGGCCAGACTTTTTCTTCCAGCTGAGCCATCACGACTGCTTTTTCTGTCACTGGTCGCGTACGCAAAGTAGATCCAATAATCCTCGCTCGCTTCATCATCATCTGCGCAAGATCGAGTTCCGCCTTGATACCGCCCATCAGGCCAATTAAAACCAGCCGACCTCCAAGGCCGAGCAAGCTGAGGTTGTCAGGCAGGTAACCCGCACCCACCGGATCCAGGATGACATCAACCCCGCTTTCGCCGGCAAACGTCTTCGCGGTCTCAAGGAATGATCCATCATGACGGTTGAATCCGCCACTGGCGCCAAGTTCGATACAGGCGCGCAGCTTATCTTTGGACCCAACCGTAACAAAACTGCTGGCACCAAATGCCTTACATAATTGAATGGCGGTCGTCCCAACACCGCTGGCCCCCGCATGAATGATGGTTTTATCGCCGGCCTTCAACCCTGCTTCTATGAACAGGTTCAACCAGGCCGTCGCAAATACTTCAGGCAATGCAGCGGCCTGCTCATCAGACAGGCCATCCGGAATTGGCAGCACGCTGCCCTCATGGGCAGATGCGTACTGACTATAGCCACCACCTGCCAGCAGAGCGCAAACCTTGTCACCCGCCTTGAATCGAGTGCAGCCTGCACCCACCTCGACAATTTCACCTGCACATTCCAGACCCATAATTTCACTCGCACCCGGAGGTGGCGGGTAGAAGCCCTTTCGCTGCATCAGGTCAGCCCTGTTGATCGCGGTTGCAGAAATCCTAATCAGTACTTCATGATCACCGATTTTCGGATGATCAACTTCACCCCAGGAAAGGGAATGGTCTTCGTTAACAATGACAGCTTTCATAAGGTCAGCATCTAGTAATGGGGTGGCTTTTCATCCTCTGCTGAACCGCCATCGGGAATCGACGACTCCAGTTTCCTGAATTGGCTCAACAAATGTTTGAGTTGATCTTCAAGCGCCATAATCTGTCGCTGTTGTTCCGACACGGCGTCATCAAGTTTTTGTAATGTGTCTTCCTGGAATGCCTGGCGTTCTTCCAGGAGAATAATTTTTTCTTCAAGGTATTCCGGCGACTCAGGCATCAGTAGCGCAATCTGACTTTGACGCCATGCTCATGCAGCCACTGCTTTAAGCCGGACACGGTATAATCGCCATAGTGGACCATAGAGGCAACGAGCGCTGCGTCCGCTTTACCTTCGGTTAGGACCTCAAGCAAGTGCTCCGGTTTCCCGGCCCCACCGGAGGCAATGACCGGAATTGAAACCGCTTCAGAG
>JABJED010000285.1 GCA_018665025.1 Gammaproteobacteria bacterium | reverse complement strand
TACCCAGGATGCTCGACTCGCCTGCACCCACGCAGCCAACGAATGCATGAAAGTCGTCGATCTGCTGCACAACACGGCAGGTACCACCGGCATGCGAACATACAGCCCGCTTGAAAGAAAACTCAGGGATTCTCATGGCGCCGCAACGCACAGATGGGTAGCTCATCCCCTTTATGAAGATCTTGGAAAAATTCTTCTCGGTATCGAAGCCGGACCAGAGTTTGCCGGAGGGGCAGGCACGCCTATCGGTCCACCTGGGCCGAAATAACTGTTCAACTGTCTCTACCAAAAACGCCCGATTCATTCGGGCGTTTTTATTTCTACTGACCACGCGTCAATAATGCAGCGGATTCCGACACATCGCGTTCTTCGCCGCCGGTAGGGATTGTTTAGCGTCAACCCAACAGACGCTTTTGAGGGCACTCAAATACACGCCGGTCTATCTAATAGGGAAGCACCTGAATTGCCGCCTCAATCAGGCCAGCACACTGTTTGCTTATTTTCTGAACCAGACCCCGATCGTAACCCTGCATCCGAGGGGTGTGAATGTGCCCCGCGCGTATAGTACGGTCTTTTCCCCGAATGTGCCGAATCACCCTGTAGGCAATCTCATTCGACAGGAATCCACCCCCGCTTCCAAGGACAGCGGTTTTCGACTCAAGCGCCGCCAGGCTCACTGCTTCAACCTCTCCCTGCTCCAGCGTTGTGACCAATCTGTTGTCGTTAACCGGGAAATCACCCATACATTTTTTCATCTCACCTGCGGGTAACGAAAATTCAACGAATTCCGGTCCTTCAAGGTAGGGCGGTACAAAGGGTTTCTCCGCTGATCCACCACCTGCCTGCCTGGCATTATCCGGTGTCGACACTGATCGCCGCCTGCCAGGGAATCGCTCCAGGTCGAAGCCTGTTCGACCCATACTGACGGTAATCACCATGTCCACTTTATCAGTGAAGGTCTCAAGGACTCTTTCAACCAGAAACTCATCAAAGTCCTTATAACGCACCGGAAATATCATCGAACGAATCTCAGCTCTTCCCGCACCCAACGCTATCTGTTTGTGTTGATGTTGGAGTGCGACCACGCCGGACGGATTCCCCTGTTCTATGTAATCGTCCAGGTGAAACGGGTCGAACCCCGTCACCAGCACCCGATAGGTTGCACCACCTGAAAACTGATTGCCCAACATGCCGCGGCTTGCCAGCTCAAACTCCAACAAATCCGAGGATTCAGCACCGAGCTCTTTCAAATATTGAGATAGAATGAGTCGTTGCCAGTAGAGCGGCCGATCATCAAGTTGATCCTTATCGAACGCGTCTGACCAGAGCTCATCACCGATCTGACGAGGGTTCACTTCAGGCGGTAAGGCTGGACGCCACGCTCCTGGCGAGAGCAGTGACCCAAGTGAAAGCTCGGCGGTGGCGAGCCTTGATTCTTCAATACAGGTTTCTGACATCCCGTAAACTTACACTAGTGCGCTCAGTTCGCAAGGTACCTATAGACTAGTGATCTCAGTTCTCAAGGTAGCTGTAAACTAGTGACCTCGGTTCGCAAGGTCGCTGTAAACTAGTGACCTCAGCTCGCAAGGTCGCTATAAACTAGTGACCTCAGTTCGCAAGTAAACGGAAGACAAACACATGATTCGATTCGGTGTACTGGGCGCGGCCCGCATAACTCCTGCAGCACTTATCTATCCGTGCATGAATGAGCCTCTGGCTCATATCTCCGTTATTGCAGCACGAGACAGGGATAAGGCTAACGCCTTTGCGACAGCCCACCACATAAGAACTGTGTGCGACAGCTACCTTGATGTTGTTAGCCATGAAAAAATCAATGCTCTGTACAATCCACTCCATATTCCCGCCCACCATCCATGGACCATTGCCGCCTTGAACGCAGGCAAACATGTCCTTTGCGAGAAGTCCCTTGCCTGTAACGCAGACGAAGCGAGAGAAATGAATCAGTTGGCTAAAGATCAGGGCCTGGTGCTGATGGATGCATTCCACTATCGCTACCACCCTTTGTTCGCTCGAATGAAAAACATCATCGCTAGTGGAGAGCTTGGAACTATTGCATCCATTGATGCAGCCTTTCATATTCCGGTGACCGATCCGGACGATATTCGAATGAACTACCATCTGGGTGGGGGCGTCACGATGGATATAGGCTGCTATCCCATTTCATGGGTTCGGCATTTGGCTGATACCGAACCAACGGTTGTTTCAGCGACGGCAGAAGTGGGTCCACCCCAGGTTGACCTGTTTCTGGAAACGAAAATGGAGGCCGGGAACATCGCCATCACCACATCAGCCGATATGCGGGCGTCAGTATCATTTAAGGCAGAAGTGACGGTTAAGGGAAGCAGGGGGGAAATGCGGGTCGACAACGTCATTGCACCACAGATGGGTCACCTTCTGACCCTGAACGTAGGCGGGCAGACAAGCCACGAAACCGTTGATCGCAGGCCTACCTATGCGTATCAGCTGGATGCCTTCATTGCGGCGGTTGAAAAGGACGAACCTCTTTGGACTGACGGCAACGATGCTGTTGCCCAGATGACAGTGATTGATCGGTGTTATGAAGCCGCCGGTTTACCTATTCGTGGGCTGGAACTCTGACCAGTCCCAAGGGCCGTTACTTGACCCAATAACCCGGTTCGTTAGTGCTGTAACCAAGACAGCGATAGGTTTCATCGACCAGGGATTGCCCTCTTTCATTCAGCAAAATCCCCGCACCCATCTTGTTCATGCTGTATCCAAAACCAAGGTGACATTCAGTATCGGCAAAACCAACGCTACCACCAGCGCCAGCATGTCCAAATGCGTGCTTGCCCATGATAATGGTTTCGAGCGCGCCAGCTTCGCGATGTCGGTTATCCATACTGAGCATGAAACCCAGGCTAAATATCGTCGGTGACAAAAGCGTCACATCTTCATTGGTAGCAACGGAAGCAGCCTGCATACGTTCAAGGCCAACCTTGTCAACAAATCCTTCGCCGCCATTGGCAAAGGGATTGAACATTCCCGCAATTCCCTTGCCATTGGCAATACCTCCACCTGCGCCGTACTGGCAGAGATAGCTTTCCGGGGCGTCAGTCTTAAATTTTCCGTTGTTGAGTAGCGCAATGTATTGCAACGACTCTTTACTTTCCAGCAGCGCAACTGTGTACGGAGAAACCGGACCCCCTTTTTTCGGTGCCCAACGCATCATTTTTGATACGCGGTGATGTTCTGATTCAGGCAGGCCAATGTGAAAATCCAACCCCAAAGGCTCTGCGACACGCGTTCGGAAATAGTCTCCCAACGAAAGACCAGAGGCGCGTCTAACAAGCTCTCCAACAGTCCAGCCAAACGTCGACATGTGATAGCCATTTCGAGTGCCTGGCTTCCACAATGGCGCTTCTTCCGCCAACCGCTGCACCATGTAGTCCCAGTCCAGAAAGCCGCCTTCCTTAATCGGCGTGCGGAAAGCTGCAAGGCCTGCTGAATGATTGAGCATCATGGCAACGGTCACACCTTCCTTGCCCTGTTGGCCAAATTCCGGCCAGTAATCTGCGACCTTTGCCCGCAAATCGAGTTTTCCTTCACAGATAAGTATATGCGCACAAATTGAAACAGCCGCCTTGCTCACCGAATGCACAACACTCATGGTGTCTTCCTGCCACTCTGACTCCTGCCGGGGATGCATTCGACCACCCCAAAGATTAACGACAGTCTCCCCTTCAACATTGAAACAAACGGACGCTCCTTGTTCTTCGCGATCTTCAAAATTGGCAACGAAGGTCTCCAGCACGCTGCGGAACTTGTCATCACAGTAGCCGTGAATAGTACCTTTACCGTCACTAAGCGCTATTTCTATGGGGCTACTCATTGCGTTATTAGCGCTTTTCTAAAGAGCAAACAACCTACAAAACCCGTACCTCGCACGGCCGAGTTTATTCGCAACTCGAACTTCCGGTAGCTGCTGATTAAGATTGGACTACTTTTCTGCATCCAGAGTTCCACTCTCATTTTTGTTGCTTAACGCTTCTTTAGCTCAACCAGAATAGCGTGATAATCACCTCCAGCATTGTGCGCAGTTTCAATATGACCCTTCTTGATGAAATCTGAAGAACCTGGTTTTGGGAAAAATTCAAATGTTTCCCCAAGGGACCCTCCTGTCCCATTGTGAAACTGAACCTGGATTGGCCCCTCACCTGAAATGTTCAGCAAAAAATAGTCATGCTTGTGTTCATGTTTCGGGATATCTTCGCCCCCTTGCACAACCTGGTTCCAGACCCGGACCTCTTCATCTTCAAACACAACTTCCGTTGCTATTTCATGATCAGTCATCGATAAAACCTCCGAGTCTTTCATTAGCCGCCAGAAAATCTTCCATGAAATCGTACACCACCTGTTTAGCAGACAGACTCTGGTTCATCATGCCAACACCCTGACCTACCCAGTAAGTCACCAGTTGCTTCGCGCCCTGATGACCGGATTCAGCGAGTTTAACGACCTTACCCAACGCCGGCTCACTCACCAGAGATTGGAGTGGCATCGGTAATGGCTCGGGCGCCTCCACACTTTCCCACGCATCAGTCCAGGGTGACCTAACCTGCCTTGAATATTTCCCGGTACGACTCTTTGTGCGAATAGTTTGGCTCGAGCCAGCTGCGAGCAATTTTTCCTTGATAATGGGTGACGTCTCCGCCTCCTGGGTGGTTAACCAGACGGAACCTGTCCAGGCCCCATGTGCCCCCATAGCCATGGCCGCTGCCATCTGACGTCCCGTAACAATGCCACCTGCAGCCAGCACAGAAACATGAGGGTACGCCTCTACGGCCTGTGCAACTTCAGGTACCAGAACCATCGTCGACACTTCGCCGCAATGCCCGCCGGCTTCTGTGCCTGACACTATCAGAATCTCCACACCAGCTTCAGCCTGTTTGATCGCATGATGTTTGGCACCGACAAGCGCACCGCAGAGAACACCTTTCTCTTTCGCCATCTGCAACATGTAGGCTGGCGGAACACCCAGCGCATTAACAATCAGGCTTATGGGATGGGCAAACGCGATATCCATAATGCCTTCGGCACGCTTCTCTCCAAGGAAACCGCCATTGCCTCGTGATGCCCCTTCGTACACATCAGCCGTATCAACGTTGTGCCTGGCCAGGACGCCCGCCGCGAAGTTCTTGTGTTCATCCGGCACCATGGCGCTGACTTCTTCCGGAGATTGGGATTCATCCTTGTTCGCCATACTCGTTGGAACTATCAGATCCAGCCCGTAAGGCTTGCCATCGATATGCGCATCAATCCAGGCAAGTTCAATTTCCAGCTGATCTGGCCCGAAACCAGCGGCGCCCAGGACACCCATACCACCAGCCTTTGAAACTTCTACAACAACATCGCGGCAATGAGTAAAGGCGATCAAGGGAAACTCGATGCCGAGTTTTTCACAGATAGGAGATTTCATAGTCGCTTCCTTCTCGTTTATATTGCGGTAACAGGGCTTGATCATCTCATGAAGAGTAAACTGATTCGAGCCGGGTGATTGTGCCTATTCGACTGTATCTGCGGAGGCGCCGAGTTTCTTTGTCTGAAGCGATTTGCACAGCACGCCCGTAGGCAATAGACAGGAAGTAAATAAACTAGATAGAGAACCGAGAAACTTGCAACCAAAAAAAAGGCGCCTTTCGGCGCCTTCCTAAAAAGAGCGTGCTATTGCCCCATTGAATAAGTTAT
>JABJED010000007.1 GCA_018665025.1 Gammaproteobacteria bacterium | reverse complement strand
GTCATCCCGACCAACAATGTCATCCCGACCGAAGCGGAGGGATCTCGTTGTACGAAGTAACCCAAAAGGTCAGCACTCACCATGGCGCCAGGTATACCCAGTTGGAGATCTTTCGACTTCACTCAGAGTGACGCCCTTTGGGCGTCAGATTTTCTGAATAATGGTTCCTGTACCAAGCCCGCCACCACAACACATCGCGATTAAGCCGTATTCTCCGTCGGTGCGCTGCAACTCATGTACTGCCTTTGTCGTCAGGAAACAGCCTGTCGCACCAAGAGGATGGCCAAGCGCGATAGCACCGCCATTAGGGTTAACATTCGCCATGTCAGCTCCCACTGTTTTAGCCCAGCCGAGTACAACTGAAGCAAAGGCTTCATTGACCTCGAATACATCGATGTCAGAAATCTTGAGCCCGGTTTTCTTGAGCATTTTCTCAGTGGCGGGGATTGGACCTTCGAGCATCAACACAGGGTCACAACCTACCAACTGGGCATCAATGACCCGCGCAATGGGCTTCACACCAAGCTCGGCAGCTTTGGATGCCGTCATGAGCAGGACGGCCGCAGCACCATCTGCAATCTGCGAGGAAGTTCCCGCAGTATGAATACCATCTTCCCGCGCAACAGGTTTTAGCCCTGCGAGTGCCTCGAGGCTGGTATCACGAAGAACTTCATCCTTCTGGAACACAAAAGACTCATCTGTTCTCTTACCTTCATCGTCAAACACCGGCACTTCCATAGGAATAATCTGGCTATCGAAATGACCACCGTCTACCGCTTTTTTGGCGCGTTCCTGGGACTGCAGACCAAAAGCGTCAGTGTCCTGTCGCGTGATCTGGTATTTTTCTGCCATCCGTTCCGCACCCTCAAACTGACTGGTGAATTCATATTGTTCGAAGTACGAGCGGGAAACAGGTTTACCAAGCTCTGGTTTAAGGCCCACGGAGTCTGTTCCAATCGGCAGTCGCGACATGTTCTCGACACCGCAGGCAATCACACATTCAGCCATACCTGAGCGGAGGATACTGGTCGCAAGGTGAACGGCTTCCTGTGAAGAACCACATTGGGAGTCAATAGTGATACAGGGCGTTTCTTGCGCCCCGCCATGCGACAACCAGGCAGTTCTTGCGACGTTCATTCCCTGGGCGCCAAGCTTATTGATACAACCGCCAATCACCTGGTCAACGTTGTCCGACGAAACATTACTTCGTTCCAGCATTTTCATCATCACATGACCCAATGTGTCAGTAGGATGTACCAGACCGAGTGAGCCGTTTCTTCTACCTACCGCAGAACGTGCGGCATCAACAATTACGACATCTTCCATTTTGAGTTCCGGAGGTAATTTAAGAAAGTGCGCTATTGTGCCACAGCCGTGAAACGCTGCGAACTGCTATGATTCCGGCTGATTGACTATTATTTGAACTGTTACGCCCATGAAAACCATTGTGGTTTGTACTAATTCTCGACCCTTTACGAGCCAGCCAAGCTGCGCCCACCGAGGCAGCGAGGCACTGGCTGACTGGCTTGAAGGCGAAATTGAAACACGCGGGCTTGATGCGACAGTAGATAGGTCAGTCTGCCTCGGTCATTGCCCCTACGGCCCAAATGTCAGGTTGTTGGGTGAAGATTTCTATCATGAGTCAACGCGAGAAAAGCTGATACCGCTGCTGGAAGCCCTCGATAAAGCCGATTAGCTCAGCTACCGCAGTAACCAGCGAATGGCGTCGGCAAACAACGCCCCACCATGGGCCAGTGTATGACCGCCAACACCGAATTCAAATCGATAATCGTATCCGGAAAATTCCAGTGACTGGGCAACACTTTTGTTAGCCAGTGGCCAGTTGCCGAACAGACCATCGATATCATTCTCCCCGCTCTGCATGAACACGCGAATCGGCTTTCTTGGCGTGGTTCTGATCATGGACTGGTAATTGTGCCCGCCCTTGATGTTAGTGAACGAGCCGCAGTGACTAAGCACCCTGCCAAACCTGTCGGGATGATGCCATGCCACTGTGAAAGCGCAGATACCGCCACTGCTCATGCCAATCATCATTCGACGGTTGGGATCAACTGTTGCGGAGCAATCCATGGTCTGCTCCGCAAGGGGAATGATTTCGGTCAGTAGAAATTCCGAATAGTCGGGACGCAGCGAATCATATTCGATACTTCGTTGCTCATCGGCCCTGTCTCTCTCCGGCTGTGATGCCGGCTCGGCTGAGACACCGACAGGTCTACCCGGGTTAATAAAGACCGCCAGCGTCGCGGGGATCTCACCAGCCGCATGTAAACTATCCAAAACCAGTCCCGCCCGGACTCGCCCATTACGTCCAAGGTATCCAATTCCGTCATTGAATATCATGAGGCTAACATCGGTCGCGCCGGCTCTCATCCCTGCAGTTTTATAAAATCGGATATCCCTGATTGTTCCAGGATACTTCACGGATTCATTCCAGTCTTTTAACGACGTCACGTTGCCACGAGATAGCTGCTCATCGGGGAAAGCTTCTGCGCAAGGATTGTAATCTATATCAAACTGGCCATCGACAGACGCGAGCCCGCCGTATCTGCCGTGATTGTTAACCGCCTGGGGAGCGTGCCTGTCCAGTCCAAGAAGACTGTAAGTTTCTGTATCCATGGGTGATGCATAAATCGGACGGGTGTCATCAACTATATTCATTCGGGCAACCAGTCTTCCCCATCGAAGCTCCAGGTCGATTCGAGTGGCAAATTATCTGACACCTGTCCTACCCTGAAGTCATAGGTGCAGGCTTCGAGCACCCAGCCATGATGTGGATCGTAGTAGCACAGTTCTTCATCACTCATTTCAATTTCCAGGTCTGCGATTTCACCTGGCTGCAGCTCAACCCAACCAAAACCCTTGAGCTCCTTAACCGGTCGCTCAACAGATGAGTTCCGATACGACACATACAACTGTGGAACTGCTGCACCAACTGTGTCGCCCGAGTTCTTCACGCTGACATTCAGGAAAAATCGATCCTCGGCACGCTCGACCTGCAAACCTTCCAGGATGAATTCCGTATAACTCAGGCCAAACCCAAAAGGAAACTCTGGCTGCTCCGCTTTCCTGTCAAGGTATCGATAACCATGGAACAGGTCGTGAGTGATATCGAGCGCCGTAATATCCCAATCCACCAATTGGCTGATTGAACGAGGGAAACTAACCGGTAACTTCCCGGACGGACTAACCACTCCAAAGAGCACACGGGCAACGGCATGCCCTCCCTCGCGACCTGGGTACCAGATCATCATCAACGCATCGACCTCGTTCACCCAACTCGACACCTCAATCGCACTACCACCCTCTAGCAACACGATGGTTTTCTTCGCTTTCGACGCGACATCAAGAATCAACTGCTCCTGGCTTTCGGGCAACCTGAGGTCGGCTCGATCGCCACCTCGGGCAAGGTCAGAGCCCTCTGATTCCTGTTGCTGCGTAGGAATGAACTCACCTTCTTCTTTATACGTCAGCCCAACTACAACCACTGCGACATCATACTCACCGATGTCGCCAAGGTCAGCGTCGCTGGTGTAATAGTTAATGGCCACCTCATTTCCAAAAGCCCTGAGCCCAGCCAGGGGCGTTGTAACCTCTGATGACGTCACCATACTGCTACCACGGTCGCCCAAGTTCGGGACATCAGCAAGGTCACCGACAACTGCGATACGTTGCGATGTCGATAAGGGCAGCACAGCCTCATTCTTTAGCAATACGAATGACTTCTCAGCCACTTCCCTCGCCAGTTCAATATGTTGACTGCATTCCACCACCGACGCATCGGGTACCACTCTGTTGGCAAGGTCGAAGGCAATCTTCTGGTATAACGCCCTGCCAGCATTTCGCGTGATCGTTTCCTCGGTCAGTTCTCCTGCAGCGATCGCTTCCGTAATCTTCTCGTCGTCAAACCGGTAACCCACAGGCATCTCAATATCCATACCCGCATTAATCGCAGCCGCAGTGGACCGAGTCCCCAGAAACCAGTCGGATTCCACAAAACCCTTAAACCCCCAGTCTTCCCGAAGAATATCGTCGAGCAAAACCGGGTGTTCACCGCAGTAAATACCGTTTATTTTGTTGTAAGCACTCATCACCGACGCTGCAGCACCTTCAACAACGCAGCGTTTAAAATGTGGCAGGTAAACTTCATGCAGCGACCGATCGTCGACATTGGCGCTCATCTCAAAGCGGGTCATTTCGATGTTATTGAGCGCGAAGTGTTTCGGGCTCGTTAGCACATAATTTTGTGCGCCGGACACAAACGAGACCCCCATAGCGCCCATGTGAAAGGTGTCTTCCGAGTAGGTTTCCTGGGCGCGGCCCCAACCAGGGTGCCGCAGCAGGTTAATGGTCGGTGCAAGGATCACATTGCCGTTTTTTGCAGCAACTTCCAGGCCCGCGGCTAGACCAACCCGGCGTTCAAGCTCAACGTCAAAGGTTGCTCCCCTGGCAATCGCCACAGGAAATGCCGTCGCCATTCCGATTCTTGCCCCCCTCGGTCCGTCTACCATCCTGTAAGCAGGAATCTTGAGTGCTTCATCACCACCGGCATAGTAAAGCCCGTCGATGGGCGCAGCCTGCCAGCCACGTATTTCATGAATTTTCTGCTGCAAGCTCATGCTGGCCAAAAGGCGTTCAACCTCGACCTGGACAGCCGCGTGGTCAACATTAAGACCTATATTCCCCGCGTGAATTTTTTCGCGATCGAAAGCTTTCTCTGAACGGTTTGCTGTGATCGCCTCAAGCATTGCGGATCGTCAGGCCACCATCAACAGGCAGAGTTACACCGGTAATATATTGTGATGCCGGTAAAACCAGACCGAGTGTGCCGTGCGCGACTTCTTCCGGAGCCCCATAACGCCTGAGCGCTGAGCGACGCTTGGCAAAAATGATCTTGTCCCCATCTGCAATAGCTGACGTCATGCCAGTATTGATAGGACCAGGGCAGATACAATTAACGGTGATATTTTCAGGGCCTAGTTCAACCGCCAAAGAACGCGTCAGACCGATTACCCCGGTTTTTGCCGCCGTATAAGGACTGCCATATTTAGTCGCACCCAGCCCCTCCGTCGACGCAATATTGACGATGCGAGCGTGCGCGGACTTACGCAGCAACGGTAAGGCTGCTCGGATAGTTAGTGTGTGCGCAGTAAGCAGAACAGCCATACTTTTACTCCACGCGACCCCGTAATCTTCAGAATCTATCGGCGCAAACATCGATATGCCCGCATTATTGATCAGAATATCGATCCCGCCAAAATGGTCACCAATCTCCGAGAATATCTTTCCAATCGCCGCCTCATCTGAAAGGTCCAGCGCCCAACCTTTTGCGTCGTAACCGACATCGGTCATTTCTTTGACAACTGCCTGTAACGGTTCGTCATTAATATCAATCAAGGCGACTCGCGCGCCTTCATCACCGAAAAGGTGCGCGGTTGCCCTGCCCATACCTGATGCGGCACCGGTAACAATCGCAACCTCTCCTTTAATAGAACGGCTCAACGTAGATAGGGCCATGGTAAATCTCCATTCAAAAATTCAGTACAGGAGTGTGCCTGAAGTACGAAGGCCATGGCAACTGATCTGCTAACAACCAAAGCGACGCGGCGGAAACACCTAAGGACTTTTGAAATGATCGATTTCGCAGCTTCTGTTAAGCTGCTCGTTTACATTTTTCCGGCTGACAGCGTGACTCAAGAAAAACTAGGCAGGATAGAAATCGCCAAACAGGCCCTGAATTTTTCGGCCGCACATTTTACCATTTTCTCCCAGACTGAGAGGGAGGATCTGCACGGACATAACTTCCAGGTGGAATGCGAACTCACTTCGCCGATTGATGCCAACGGTTTGATCTTTGACTACTCACTGATCAAACGAGTGATGAAAGAGCTATGCGATGAGTTAGACGAGAAAACAATTCTGCCAGAGAAATCGCCCTACTTTCAGCTGGAACACGATGGAGAGTATATTGTGGGGGTCTACGGCGATGAGCGCCTGCCATTTTTACCGAGGGACGTCATAACCCTGCCGATATCAAATGCCAGTGTTGAAGAACTCTGCCATTACCTACTGGAAAGAATGCTTGCCCACCCTGATATCAAGGCAGAGGATATCAGAGAGATGACAGTAAAGGTTTCATCCAGCCCCGGACAAAATGGGACCGCAAGCTGGTATATCAATAATTCAGAGGCGAAATCATGAGTACCGTTGTAATTTCAGGTGCTAGCAAAGGTATCGGTAAGGCCGCAGCAGCACAATTTATTGATGCAGGACACCGGGTCTTTAATCTGTCCCGGACTCCTGCAGTCCTACCCGGCATAAAAAATATCCAGATTGATCTAGCAGCACCGCAGGCAGCACAGGAAGTCGCAGCATTCGCAGATAGCCTGGAGTCCGGCGTGATTCACCTGGTTCACAATGCAGCGAGACTCACCAGTGAGACCGTAAGAAGCGGTGACATTGATAACTTTCGCGCCGTTATCGACATCAACGTCGTTGCACCCCAAATTTTGAACGCCGCCCTATTGCCAAAGATGAACGCTGGCTCGTCAATCATTTATGTAGGATCAACCCTGGCAGAAAAAGCCGTTCCTAACTCCTTTAGTTATGTTGTTACCAAACATGCAATGATCGGCATGATGCGAGCCACCTGCCAGGATCTGGCTGGTTCTGGTATCCATACGGCCTGCGTCTGTCCCGGATTCACAAATACCGAGATGTTAAGGGCTCACGTCGGTGACTCGCAGGAGGTACTGGATAGTATCGCCGCGGGGTCAACCTTTGGGCGACTGATCGAGCCCACCGAGATCGCAGGGACAATCTGCTTTGCTGCAGACAACCCGGTTATAAACGGCGCCATCATTCACGCCAACCTTGGCCAAATAGAGCACTAGTATGCAAAACCAGACCAGAGAAATTTCCGACGAAGTCCGGGAGAGACGAGAAAGGGTTTTCCTGATCCTCGCGGGTACTTTCCTTTCCGCGATGACCATGCTGAACATCATCGGTATCACCCGGTTCGTCCAGCTGGGCCCTTGGGTATTAGCGGTGGGCGTACTGCCGTACCCCTTGACCTTTCTCTGCACGGACCTGATCAGTGAATTATATGGGCGTGCACGCGCAAACTTTATGGTCACGGTCGGGTTGGGTCTCAATTTCCTTATTCTCGGCACCATGTGGCTAGCCAACGCGTTACCCTCTGCGGGCCTTGAGAGTCAGCCGCCCTGGCAGCTGATTCAACTGGCGGAAGATGTCGCTTTGCCAAACGGTAGCTCGGTAACAGGTTCTGTAGAGCTGTTTACACTGCTTTACGCCACCACAACCGGTGCGGTCATGGCTTCAATGGTGGCGTATATCGCCGCGCAATACTGT
>JABJED010000284.1 GCA_018665025.1 Gammaproteobacteria bacterium | reverse complement strand
CATCCGTTTGATGAAGTCATCTATTAGCCATCCAGAGATGGACATCATCGCCGGTTTGTGCGGAAGGTCGTTGTAGTGGAACCACTGTGCATCCGCGATTTCTTCTTCCTGGAGTACCAGCTCACCACTATCGTATTCAGCGTGGAAACCTAGCATCAGTGAATTAGGGAAAGGCCATGATTGGCTGTTGTAGTACCTGAGGTTCTTGACCTTAAGCCCCACCTCCTCAAACACTTCACGATGGACAGTTTCTTCAATGGATTCTCCCGGTTCTACAAAACCCGCCAGGGTGCTATAGAAGTTGCCGCGTGCGTGTGCATTTTTGGCAAGAAGAATCTCGTCGCCTTTGTGGATCAAGACAATGATCGATGGAGACAACCTGGGATAGAAGGCGATGTTGCAGGATTCACATTTCCTTGAGCGATCCACGGGTGTTGTTGAAGTGACCTGTCCGCATGCGCCGCAAAAGTTATGGTGCTGATGCCATTCGATGACCTGCTTTGCTCTGCCGATCAGGTAGAACACAGGTTGTTCAACGCTCGTCAGGAATGACCATAAGGATTGGAAACCATAACCTGAGGGTTCATCTGCATCAGGGTCGACTTCGACTGCATAGATCGGAGTGTCGCTGAGATCACCGAGATAGTGCGATGAGACAGCATCCAGGCCGCACCATTGAAATTCATCTCCTGTAAGGGGGCGCCATGGATACTGGCCGTCAATGCAGAGCACTTCGCCGTCTGAAATTACGATGTGATAACTTTGGTCAGGTGCTTCAGGTTCAGTTAAACCCGGATTGAAGTCGTTACTGATGTTGGCATGTTCCCAGTCCATGGCTCTCAATACTAAAAAAAGAAGGACTTTAACATACCGCCTGTTTCACTGCAGGAGGCCCGGTACGATCGGTTGCGAGGGTGGCGTTCTTGCAACGGCAAAAACAACGACATCGGAAGCGCCCGATTGAATGAGACAATCTGATATCTCCGTAATAGTTGTTCCTGTCGTTACGACATCGTCGACCAGTAAAATGCGGTCGCCTTTTAGATCCCGTTTAACTCGGAAGCTATCCTTTAGATTATGTTTCCTTGATGCCAGAGGAAGGCTCTTTTGATCTGGTGTATCAATCACTCTATACAGTAGTGTCTGGTCCAGCTTCGCTGGTATCAGGTCTGCCAGCTGCTGTGCGATCAGGTGTGATTGATTGAAGCCTCGTGCACGAGATTTTCGAGGGTGCAGTGGTACTGGTACAACCAGAAGGTCTTGTCCCGATATGTTTCTTAAGGTTTGTCGATGGCGACCGTAAGCCAGGTGAGTTAGTACATAGCCAGAGGAAAGGTGCTGGCTGTCTTTGAAAGCATGTATTAGCACATCTATCGGGAATCGATATTCAAACCCACTGAGTGTTGCGCTAAAGCTTGGTGGCTTCTGCAGGCACCGTGCGCAAGGAAGTATGTCTGCGGAAGGTTCAGCGCAATAGGGACAGCAGTTTCTTAACCACGGCAAGTCTGATTCGCAGGCGAGACAGATGTCCAACTGGCGGTAGGTCAGGTTTTTGCACAGGATGCACTGGCCAGGGAAGAGGTAGTAGGTAAATCGATGGAGTTTCGCGCGTAGATTCACAAAAGCATTGTTGCACAGTAAACCAGGCAGGCAACGGGCCTAACGCTTTACGAAGGTAGCGTTATTGACTCGAATCGCCCTGAGATTCTGCCTCGACTTCAGGCTGGGGACATGGATGATCCGGTGATCCGTCACAGACGGAGATTTTACTCAGGTAAGTAGCCCAGAGCGCGACTTCTTCTTTGCGGATTTCTTCCTCGTTCGCGTCAAAAGGAGGCGTTCGCCTTACTATTCTTACAGAGTATAGGTAGTCGTTGCCCCGGATAGCCTTTATCAGCTTAATCTCACCACGATTGGTGAAAGAATTTTCGCCACAAAGAAACAGTCTTACTGATGTCTGATAGTCATTTTCCAGACCAGAGAAGATATTGTAGTGAGTAACACGGTTGCACCGAGACTGATCTGTCTCTGCTTCAGAGAATAGAAGTTCTATTGGGTCGATTGATAGCGCTTCTGTAGTGTGTGCCTCGAATGACAGTTTCGTTGACCAGTCACCTTTACTTTGGTCCGGGGGGATAAAATCGGTAAGACGAGTGTTGTCATTATTGAGCTGGAAAACATTTACCCAGTCTTTTGGCGGAGTGCCCAATAGTCTTTCACCTGTTTCGTTCCTTGTGTCGGATGTTTCAGTAGCGTTATCGGTTTGGCTGGCGCAGCTGCTCAGCAGAACTATCAGGGTTAACAGAAGGAGGGGCGGTGGAGATATCTTCACATCAAGGTCCGGGCTTCTTTTTGATTATGGTCGAGTTCGTAGAGGAACATTTATTCAGCGGGTGCTACCAGTTGTACGTTGTAGTTATGTATTTTTTCATCTTTGAGAGTGGTGACCTTGACGTTATCACCGGGGGAAAATTGTTCCAGCTGGTTGAGCAGGGAATCTTCATTGATGACGTTTTGGCCGTTGATTGCGATGATCACATCGCCAAGGTGAATTTTGCCACGCCGGTCTTCCCTGACACCTACCATGCCGGCTTTGGCGGCAGGAAGGCCTTCTCTAACTGACAGGATAGCAACGCCCTTTACTCTCAGGCGCCGCGTCCAGTAGTCGGTTAAGGTCTCTATTCCCAGTACAGGGCGAATTAACTTACCGTGTTCGATCAGCTGCGGAATGATTACCTTGACCGCATTGACGGGAATGGCGAACCCGATACCTGCGCTTGCGCCTGTTGGAGAATAGATAGCGGTATTTACACCGACCAGTTGACCGGTTGAATTCAGTAACGGCCCTCCGGAATTGCCGGGATTAATAGCAGCATCAGTCTGAATAACATTTTTGATTGTTCGGTTGGTGACGGATTTTATTTCCCGGCCCAGTGCGCTGACCACGCCAACAGTCAGTGTCGTATCCAATGCGAACGGGTTGCCTATGGCGAGTACCTTCCTGCCTACGGCGAGGGATGTTGAGTCACCGAGTGGCAAAGGTTGCAGATCTTCATTTGGGGCATCGATCTTCAGGAGTGCGATATCTTTTTCTGGCGCGCTACCAACAATCGTTGCTTGATAGCTCTTGTTGGATTGAAGCTCGATGGTGATTTTGTTCGCGCCCTGCACGACATGGAAATTCGTAACAATTAGCCCCGATTCGTCCCAGATAAACCCAGTGCCGCTGCCCCGTGGTATCTCCATGACGTTGAGTGAAAAACGTTGTCTTCTCAGTTGTGTGTTGGTGACGAACACAACGCTTGGGCTGGCGCTCTTGAAAACTGATATGTTGTTTTGTTCATCGTTTGTCAAAAATACCGGTGTGGTTTCTGCGGTCGCGATGGCCGTTGGGTTTTCCTTATTGGTAGCAGATACAAATATCCCAACGGTGACTGCAATTACGACTAAAGTTGCTCCAAAAATGCGCATAATTACTGGATCTATCTATCGAGTGGTTGCTGTGTTTCGAGAAATTGTTTCCTTGTCATCGAGAAAGCGACTTAGTGCGTAAAGGTCCTCTGGGTTCAGGGTGCCAACAGACTGTTTCAGGAGCAGGGTATCGATGACATAAGTGTATCTGGCTTTTGCGTACTGAAACTGGGACAAGTACAGGCTCTGTTGGGCGTTCAAAACGTCGACGATATTACGCGTACCTACTTCGTAACCTGTCTGGGTTGCATCCAGAGCGCTTTGGCTGGATTCGATACCACGCAGTCTGGCGCGGACCCTTGCTACGTCGGTGTTGATTGCCGTGTAGAGGATACGTGTCGCTTCAGCGACTTGCTTTTCTACCAGGTCAAGGTTTTGCCGGGCCGCGTCGAGGTTGTAACCCGCCTGTTTAACGGCTGATTTAACCCCTCCACCCTGATAGATGGGGACGTTAAGGTTCAGGGAGAGGCTCCTTTGGTCAATTTTGTTTCCCAGGAGGTTGTTAGACCCTGATACGTTGTGAGCCCATGCAACTTGCCCATCGATGGTGGGGTAATGGCCTGTCTTTGCGATTTGTAGTCCTCGCTCGGCACTGCGGAGTTTTGCTCGTGCCGCGAGCAATGAATAGTTATTTTGAAATGCGGTATCAACCCACGCATCTTCATTTTTCGGGTCCGGAGCTTTGATCGGGAAATCCTCCACCAGGGCGCTGACGACTGTCAAGTTGCGGCCTGTTAGTCTGAGCAGGGGTTCGAAGGCGGTTGACTGTGCGCCCTCTGATTCAATGACATTAACCGTGGATGAGTCATAGGCTGCCTGTGATTCCAGGACGTCGGTAATCGCGACGAGTCCAACGTCGAACCGTTGTTGAACTTGTTCGAGTTGTCTCTGGACGGCATTTCGCTCGGCATTAGTTGCTGATAACGCAGCGTTTGCATCAAGTATGGAGAAGTAAGTTTGTGAAACCCGAACTAACAGTGCCTGTTGTTCGGCAGAAAAATTAGCGATAGCTTCAGCCTGAATGCTTTTTGACTGTTGGAAACGGTACCAGCTATCCAGGCGAAAAATAGGCTGGTTCAATACGGCAGCCCAGTTGTGATCGTTGAAATTGCTGGCGGCTGGGGAGGGGTTAGTCGGGCTGCGGCGCATGTTGTTAGATGTCTGGCCGACCAGGGAAACGTTTGGGAGAATCCTTGCCCGACTTTGGGTAACCACCTCGTTCTGGGACAGGAAAACAGCCTGGGCTGCGCCCAATTGTGGGTCGTTGATCACTGCCAGATTGTAAATTTCTTCCAGTGTCTCGGCGTGAACTGATGCCGACGTGAGAATGACGGCGCCCAGGGTGCGCGCAATAGTTTGTCTTATCTTCATCTTTAATCCTGTAGGTTCTAATTCTGGTTTCGCGACAAAACTGCCCCAGAGCTTATTCGAGCTTGGGCGCCAAGTGTCAGCTTTCAGCTGAGATAACCTGAGCTTGGTGCCTTAAGCGAGCATTCGATTATACATTTATTCCTCAATGTTGCGCATTGGTGTTGACTATCGGATGGTTGACGTCAGGAAATGGCCCCAGCCGGGTTTCCAGCCAGGATGCTACCGCCAGGCATTGATCTTCCCGAAAAGGACGTGCCAGAATTTGTATGCCAATCGGTAACCCATCAGGGTCCGTGCCCGCTCGGATGACTACCGATGGCCATCCGGTCAGGTTATAGGCTGTTGTATATGAATAGGCAGAAAAGTCTTCCGGCTGATCGTGGGTAATGGCTGTATGCGCGTTAACGGGAGAGACCAGGATATCGAACTCATCGAAATAGCTAAGCATGGAGCTTTGAAAATTGTGCCAGAGATTGATCGCCTGGGAGTATTCGGGGCCGCTTATTGGATCTCCGGTGCCCTCAAGTAGACCTGCTATGACGGGTGAAGGAGTAAGCGTCTGGCTGTCTTCGAGCAGCATGTTGATCATATCGCCGTTGTCGGCAGCCAGCAGATGGCCAAATATAAGACCAGCCATCTCAAGACCACTTGGCCGCACCTCAGATGCCACCATTTTGTGGGCACTGAGCAGATCCACGACGGATCTGATGGTCGATACAATAGGATCATCTGGCGTTTTTATGCCGTTGTCAGTGTGGTAGCCAATCTTCAGTTCAGCAAGGTTTACTGCATAAGGGTCTGTTAAGGGACATGGGATTGCGTGAGGGTCAATATTATCCGGGCCTGCCATGATTTCCAGTAGATAGATAAGGTCGTCGACGGATTTTGCCATAGGACCTGGTTGTGTGAGGGTCGCGATAACGCCACTGGTTGGTAGAGCATTGCCTGTGCACGGCACTCGGCCGGTGGTTGGCTTGATTCCGCTGATCCCGCAAAAATGACTTGGTAGCCGGATGCTGCCGCCGGTGTCGGTTCCTACGTCGAAAGGCGAACCGCCAGCACTAATAATTGCGGCCGCGCCACCGCTGCTGCCGCCCGGGGTTCTGGAGGTATCGAATGGGTTGTTTGTTTGTCCAAAGATCAGGTTATCGGTCTTGAAGGAAAGGGTAAATTCGGGCGTGTTGGTTTTACCCATCAAGACCGCGCCTTCATTACGCAGGCGCTCGACACAAGTGGCATCTTTGCCCGGTCGAAATTCCCGGCGGCCCTCTGTTCCCCAGGTCGTTATCATGTCGAAGGTGTCCAGAGAGTCCTTGATCGTCATGGGAACACCGAAGAGTTTCCCGGGCGTCTCGCCGCCCTGCAGGGCTATATCTGCGCGCTCTGCATACTTCATCGCGATTTCAGGCTCAAGCCGGATAACGGCATTCAGGGCCGGATTGACAGTCTCGATTCGGTCGAGGAACAGTTTAGTCAGGTGTTTACTTGTGGTCTGCTTGCTGCGAATTGCTTTAGCAAGGTCTCGGACCGATAGTGTCAGTAGGTCGTCCATACGTCTCCAGGAGCAGTTGCTTGAATCATAATACGGCATATTACTCTATACAGCAGTGAAGACTTTGCGTCGTGACCTTATGAGTACATACGGTAGAGCGAACAAAACCCGTCGCGCCGATGATGTATCCCTGATACGCCAGCGATTGGGTATTGCTGGCTTATTT
>JABJED010000283.1 GCA_018665025.1 Gammaproteobacteria bacterium | reverse complement strand
CAATTTCTTTTACTTTTGGCAGGTTCGCAACCCGTTCTTCAAACGTCAAACACCTAGGCAAGGGTGCGAGTTGTTCGGCGTACCAGAATGTTGCGGAGCTCCAGTCATCTTCTCGTTCGAAGAGATTCCGCTTGTAGTCATCCAGGGTCGGCGAGGATCCCTGGTGGCCAATCTGCTGCATCGTGACACGGATTTTTTCCTGCCAGAAAATCGGATCCTGCACATGCCAGCGATACATTGAGACCGGTCCGGATTCAGTCCCTTCTTCGTTGTCAACCCGATTGGCGCCGAGATACAGGAAAGGTGCTTGCTGAATACCCCATGATAATCCCACATAGTCTTCTGACCCGGTGCCAACGATGGTAGCGAACTCGCCATCGTCATCCATATAGAACTTTACTTCACCTTCACCCCACCAAGCGCTGCCCAATGGTTGGATTCCGATAACGGAGCCCAGGAACCTCCCGGTTCCCACGCGTTCGTGTAACAACACAAAATCTTGCCCAGCAACAGTTGGGTTTTGCCGGTTAAACCAGCCGTGCAGTTTCGGCAATATCGCGCCATGTTCGTCACCGATCGTGTAATCTACCTGGTAGAAAAGCGTCATCGGTCGCAGTGATTCATTAACGAGTTCAATGCGTGCCTGTCGCTGAAACGGCATTGGCACAAACGAATTCATTCCGTAGCGTGGACCAACAGCGTGTAGTGCCGACTGAAAACTTGGGGTTGATCCATGAGCAAATCCAAAGAAATCCCCCAGGGGTAACTCCACGGTTGGGAATGATTCTCCCTCCCAGTAAATGCGTATCAATGCGCCACGAAGAGTGACTGGCCGGGCGAGAGTCGTCATCCAGATATGCCGAATTGTCCCCGGTCCTGATATGTCCGCAAGCAATACGGTCTCTCCCGACTCAACCATGCGGGCGGGGTCACCTTTGCGGCCAATGCCGAGTGGGCTCTCCACTTTCCCCCCTGCCCCTGGAGCACCCGTCGGGTTCTCAAATGAGATGGAACGCGAAGCTAGTCCGGGGTTTGGTTGATACAATTTGTCTAGGTCGATCATGGTTCAGCCTTGGAAAAAGAGCGTGGATCTAGTCGTACCATCAGAAAGTATCACATGTGGTGCATGGGCAGGTCTGCACCGAAGGAGTTACCGGCACGCGCAGCCGTTAATCGACTGGGTTGGAAAATGTAATAGTCTTTGTATGTTTAGGACCAATATGGTGGATATCGGAAATCGCGGATGATTGTGATCGAACTGCTGGAAGCGATCTTGAAACTAGGCATGCCCGTATTTGCTACAAGCTGGTGGGTAATCCATCGCAGGTATAAAAGAGGTGACATTACGCGCGAGGCCGACCGCCGAACAGTGAAAACTGATCTAAAGGCCTATCGGAAGAAATGGCGCAGTGACGACAAAAGCAGTTACGGCCTGATGGAAAATAAGTGGATGCGTTTTGGCGGAGGGTTTTACGGTATCACCGCATTGACGACATTTCTTTTGATCGAAATCGGTGAGGTGTTCAGTTTTCAGGGACATCTTTCCGTCATTGGAGAATGGTTTGACAATGGTCTGATCGGCTTTGTTGTCGATATCTTCGTGAACCAACTGGAGAATTTTGTATCAGCGATCACCTGGTTTGCGTACTGGGCCGATGAGGATCGTGCTGTTTTTATCTGGGTTGGCATTCCTTATGCTGCATACCTGTTGGGTATTAGTCACGCATCTGGTCTCAACGTTGATGTTAGCGAGAACCTGGAAAGTGGCGAAGAACTGGAAACCAGGATTGAAGAAAAAGATGACCATGAGAAGGTTGACCCCAGCGATACGCATCCATGAATAGATGGGAATTGTTGGACACGGCTGATATTCCGCGCGACGGCGGCGAGCTGCGCCTGCTCAGGCGCGGAGATGAATTTTCTATCCGGCTTTCGGGGTCGCGGTGATCTGATGAACAGTCGGACTCACGGTTCGGAAGATGCTTTGGGTTCGCTCGCCTGCGCGCGTTGCTGCAGTTCAGATTCGGCGAAGGTGCTTGTCGGCGGTTTGGGGATGGGTTTCACGCTTGCTGCGGCTTTAGGTTCGTTGCGCGAGGCTGCAAGGGTAGTGGTCGCCGAACTTGTCCCGGGTGTTGAAAAATGGAATCGCGATGTTCTAGGTAGATGTTCTAGGTAGATGTTCTAGGTAGATGTTCTAGGTAGATGTTCTAGGTAGATGTTCTAGGTATGTGTGCCGGCAACCCTCTGTCTGATAGCCGGGTGGAGGTTACCATTTCAGATGTGGGTGAACTGATTAATCGTGCCGCTGATGAGTATGATGCAATCATCTTGGATGTCGACAATGGCCCAGAAGGATTAACTCATCCAGAAAACGATGACCTCTATTCTCTTGTCGGTCTGGAGGCTGCATACCATGCGTTACGCAAAACCGGTGTGCTCGCCGTTTGGTCCGCGACACCCGCGCCAAGATTTACCGCCCTGTTAAAAAGGGCCGGGTTTAAAGTAGAAGAGCATCGTGTTCGTGCACATCAGGGAAAAGGTTCGCGGCATGTGATTTGGGTAGCTTCACGAGACTAGTTGCTAGCCGATAACGATGTATGCCTTGCGAACAGTTTCGAGTACTTCGCCGATACCTTTCCAGCCTTTTGGGAACACCCAGCTGTCACCCGCGCGGATTTCAGTGATCTCACCCGATGCCGAGGTCAGTTTCCAGTGACCTTTTAGAAGGTGGCAGAACTCGGTGATATCCAGGTCAATCTCAAGGGTCCCAGGTTCACATTCCCAGGTACCTGCCGCCAGGTTACCCTCTTCAAAAAAACCACTGTCAGTTTGTTTTGGTAAAGGACCGACCGGTTTACCGAAAGAAGCAACATCGACGAGGTCGGTCAGTCCAGCGCATTGGTGTTGTACACTGATTTCAGGCATTTTTCCTCCAGAGAGTGCAATCGTAGATATATCTGAGATAAGTGTACGGCGTAGGTAAAGGGGATTCTTTTGTGCGGGTAGGAAGCGATACTGTGCCGTGCTAAACGGCCTATGCTGGTTAGACACTGTTGATTGTTATGAGATGAGCTATGAATTCGGATGATTGGGGCCTGGGGATGAATCAGTCGATTACCCGGCGTGATTTTCTGAATGGCGTTGGCATTGCCATCGGTACTTCACTGTTGCCTGGGGGTAATGTGAGTGGCGATCAGATCGCAGATGTGCAATCCACGTACTATCCTCCTGGCATGACTGGCATGCGCGGTTCTCACGCCGGATCCTTTGAAGTTGCCCACGCCGCCGTTCAGGGGAAGCGTTGGGAATCCAAAAAGATAGATGAACACTATGATCTTGTTGTGGTTGGCGCGGGTATTAGTGGTTTATCAACCGCGTATATCTATCAACGCGACATTGACCCTGATGCCCGAATACTAATCCTCGACAACCACGACGATTTTGGTGGGCATGCAAAAAGAAATGAGTTCACCGTCGATGGCCGGACTTTGCTCGGCTACGGTGGGACGATGACCATGGAGTCACCGAAAACCTACCCCAACCTTGTAAAAAAAGTCATTCAAGAACTTGGCATTGATGTTAGTCGACGCGGTGACTTTTATGACGAGAACTTATTCGAAACTCTTAAAGTCGGGAGCTGTACGTTCCTGGACAAGGAAACTTTTGGCGCAGATTATCTGGTGGTCGGAGGCTACGGATATAGTGAAGCCATCAAGGATTCGCCACTGTCTGGTGTGGCGAAGACTGAACTGGTGCGACTGTCCGCCGACGAAGAAGACTACCTCGCTGGCATGACACCGGCAGAACGACGCGCGATCATTGAGTCTCTTAGCTGGCGCGACTATCTCAAGAACTACGCCGGAATGAGTGAAGAGACACTGACATTTATCCAGAAGATGCCACATGGCGTATGGGCAATCGGCGCAGACGCGCTACCGGCATGGATGGCCTGGCTGGAAGACTACCCCGGCTTTGCAGGGATGGATCTTGGATATGATGATGAAGCCGACGACGAAGAGTACGGGGAAAATTTTCAGTTCCCGGATGGCAATGCGTCCGTCGCGCGACTCCTGGTTCGTAAGCTCATTCCAGGCATCGCTCCGGGATCTTCGATGGAAGACATCGTCAGTACGCATTTCGACTATTCCAGGCTTGATTTGCCAGGTAGCCACACGCGAATTCGCCTGAGCAGCACGGTAATTGAGTTAAAACATATAAATGGTGACCTAAAAGGCAACCTCGATATCACCTATGCCCGTGACAACGAGGTGCAAACGGTAACGGCAGGAAAAGCTGTCTGGGCCGGTTACCACGCTATGCTTCCTTATGTGTGCGATGAAGTGCCGGAGAGCCAGTCTGCTGCACTGGCAAGTTCCATACGAGCGCCACTTGTCTATACGAATGTTGCGATTCGAAACTGGCGGAGCCTGGTGAATCTCGGCATACGACGAGCCTATTGCCCCGGCAGTTTCTTTCACACTTTGTTGATGAGTTACCCGGTAAGCTTTGGCGACTACAAGTTTCCGAAGTCGCCGGATGAACCTGTCGTTCTCCATATGCAGCACATTCCGCTAGCGCCAGGCATGTCTGCTGCCGATCAGTTTCGTGACGGCAGACGCCAGCTTTTTGATACATCGTTCGAAACCTTTGAGCACAATGTGCGCGATCAACTCGGCCGTATGCTCGGACCGGGTGGTTTTGATCCAGCTCGAGATATTGCTGGCATCACGGTTAACCGTTGGCCGCATGGCTATGCGTATTCAATTGATCAGGCGTCGGGTGATGTAGCCTGGTGGCCTGAGATGTGGCGTCACGAGCGCAAGCCATGGATCGATGCCCGCCAGCGTATCGGCAATATCGCCATAGCCGGGACGGACGCAGCTTCAAACGCCATGACGGAATCTGCGATTGAAGAAGCACATCGTGCGGTTCACAGCTTTATTTCTTAGATCATTCATATTGTAAGGAGGAGACAGATGTCACAGGGAATTTGGAAGCACTTTGGGTTGGTGGGGATCTCATTCGCGTCAGGCATCGCTCTGACTTTGGTGGTGCAATTAGGTTTACTGCCTTCGGCATCAGCATTTGGGTCGGAGGTAGTAAAAATTTCGCCACCGGAAAGCTGGTCTATGGCCGGCCTGAACGCAATGGAACTTGAGCCACTTGGAAAAATCGACTGGATCACAGTTGAGCATGGGGGTCAGTCCAATAGCGAAAGCATCATCTTCGAGGGTGAGAATATTGTTTCCGTGTGGGATTCCAGCCCGGCGAGGCTCATGTTTGATCAACCGACTAGTTACGATGAATTTGTATTGGTTTTGAAGGGCGAGCTGATTCTGACGGACACTGTGGGAAATGCTGTCACTTATAAAGCGGGTGAAATGTTTATGCTTCAAAAAGGTTTTCTGGGGACCTGGGAAATGACAGAAGACTACCGCGAACTTATAGTTGTCGACACGGCAGCATACAATGGAGGTTAGCTTATGCGCTCTTTGAAAGAAGCGGCGCTATAGCTGAGTTGTTTGTGGCGAAGAGGCGCGAGAATCGGCATGTTTTTTACTGGATGTCAGCGTCATTGTTCCAAGACCAATAAGAAAAAGCGGTAGAAATGGCTCGAATGGCCAAAATGGCAGCCACAACACAAGATCTGCAGACCAGGTTGGTGTCGTAACAATTTCGGTCATCGTTTTTTGCCACAACAATCCGGTAGCGGAAGCTGTGATGCCGGTGGCGATGAGAGTAATCCCTAAGAATTTTAGGGGGAACTGTTTTTCGGTGCGTTCGCGCTTTTTCCCCCATGCAGTGATTCTGAGCGCTACTGCCAGAAATCCAGCCCAGTAATACACATAGTCTAATAGGGCAGGATTCTCGTAGTAGTTGAGATTCCACCAGTAGACACTGAAAGGATAGGCCCACAGAAAGTAAATGCCGAAAGTGTGGACAAGTTTCCATTGTACCTGGTTCATGTGTGCGCGAACCTGCCGGAACGATGTCACAACCATCGCTACCAGAAAGATATAGCCAACGCTTCCTTCAAGTTCGTCGCGTAGCAGATAGACATCCTGGTAATAATAGTCACGATAGACATTTGACATGATGAAGATGAAAGTAGCCTGCCACGCCATTGCTACTGCAAAGCAGAAACCGATATAGGGGCGATTGCGCAACCACCAACGGGAAAACAAACTCGGGAATAGTATGTGAACTGAAGAAGCAGCGACTACAAGATAAATAAAAGGCACGGCAATACGCACTGAGAACCCAATCATCTGAGACACGCCAGCACCGGTGCTTAAGTCTGCAGCGATTGATTCAGCAATAATGACCAGACACATGGGGCCAGCGATCAGCCCGAACAGCCCCCATCCGTTTACCGCTTTACTTTTCAAGATCAAATCCAGGTTCATGCTTTGAATGCTCAGCCGCCAGGCGTGACAACATGGGATATCTTCTCATTCAGGATTGCTGTGGAACACCCCTCCCGATAGGTCAAGAAAGAGGCGAGCTTCGATCCTACAGGCAAGGCCTAAACATCTGCCAGGATTGAGCTAATATATTGGCGTTTGGTGAGAGAATGCGGACATGCCCGAGATCCCTAAATCCAGAGCCCGTTTAACGGTCGATACCATCCTTGCGCTTCTGCCATGGCTTGTGTGCATGTATGTGCTTTATTGGTTTGAATACGCAGCCGTCTGGACGCCGGAAACCCCACATCGTGACAAGATTTCCCTGGCTATACTCATCCTCGGGATGGGTTCATCTTTTCTCGTCTATTCATACCTGGCCAGACGTGATCGAACCTGATCTGTTTGCAATGGTTGTATTTTACTGACGTATTTATTGGCGTAAAAAAGGAAACCCATGTCGAACGAAACAACAATAATAATCGGCGTTGCACTTTACATGGTGCTAATGATTGGCGTCGGCATTTATGCCTCGGGCAGAAATCATTCGGTTTCTGATTTTATGCTGGCGGGGCGCAGCATGCCCATTTGGCTTTGTTCCATGACGGTCATGGCAACCTGGTTTGGGGGTGCGATGATGCTTGGGGGCGCTGGGGCGGCCTATGACGATGGCATGATGGGCGTAATCGAAGACCCCTGGGGTGGTGCGCTCGCTTTACTGCTCATCGGCTTATTCTTTGCCCGCATGTTTCGCAGGTTGCGGATGACAACGGTCGTTGATTTCATGGAACAGCGGTTTGGTAAAACCGCATCGTACGGGATTGTCATTACAACGCTGTTTTCAAACACGGTATGGGTAGGTGCCATGTTGGTTGCGTTTGGTGTTGTCTTCGAATCACTCACTTCTATTCCTCTTGAGACAGGTATTATTGGAGGCGCCATCGTCATCTTTATCTATACCGCGGTTGGAGGTATGTGGGCGGTCGCGATGACGGATTTTGTCCAGATGCTGATTATCATGATTGGTTTGATAATATTACTGATCGTCGTTCTGGTAGATGTAGGCGGCTGGGATGCCATTTCACCGCAGCTTCCCGAACAGACTTTCCGCATGCTGCCTTTCCAGAATACAGGAGAGCAGTGGCTCAACTATCTGCGTGCATGGACGATCATCGGGGTTGTTGATATCTCGGCACAAACACTGTTTCAGCGGGTGTCGGCAGCCGAGGATGAACGCGTTGCGCAGAACTCGTTCTACATTGGTGGATTTGGTTATCTGATTTTCGGCATGATTCCTGTAATGCTCGGGATTATCGGCAGTGTCACCATGCCGGAACTGGCTGCTTCAGAGCAGATCATCCCTGCGATGGCCATTCAACACCTCCATCCCGCCGCTATTGCCATTTTCGTTGGCGCGATGTTGGCAGCGATTATGAGTTCAGCCGATAGCGCCCTGCTCGCGAACGCGAGTGTGCTGGCGAGGAACGTGCTACCGCTCGTCGTCCGTAACCCCTCGGATCGGCTAACGCTGATTGTTGCCAAGTGGGCCATTCCGGTAAGCGGCCTGGTTGCAATTGTAGTTGCAATGAAAATCCAGGTTGTCTTTGACCTGATGGTGAACGCCAATATCCTGGGTCTGGCAGCGATGATTGTGCCGTTCATACTGGGTGTCTGGTGGCGAAAGGCCAACCGAACCGGCGCATTGTCAGCGATGGCCGCAGGTATAATCGCCTGGTTAACTACGCTTTACCTGGCACCGGAACTACCTGCCGACTTTATCGGGCTGGGAGCCTGTCTTGTGACCATGTTAGTCGTCACACCGTTGACCCAGCGGTTTGATCCACCGCGTGAACTGCGTGATGGGGAGGGTAATTCCGTGGATTCGGGGAATAGGCTGGGGATACTGCCATTGTTTAAACGCGGGAGCTAAGTGATGAAAATTGAACGTGCCGGACTTGAACAAGTGAAGCAGGTGGCGCCATTATTTGATCGTTACCGTCAGTTTTACGAGCAACCAACGGATGAACCACGCTGCCGGGAGTATCTTGAGCAGCGATTGTCAAACGACGAATCGATAGTCTTCCTGGCTACTGAAGATACCGGTCAAGCTATCGGGTTCACGCAACTCTATGCAACTTTCTGTTCGGTTGATCTGATAAAGCGGTTGGTTCTCTACGACCTCTACGTGGAAGCGGACGCCAGACGGCGGGGAGTAGCCAAGGCGTTGATGGGCGAGGCGTTAAGATTTGCCAAAGAGAATGGCTATGAACGGCTGACCCTTGAAACCGCGGTTGACAATTTTCCGGGCCAGAAGCTCTACGAGAAAGAGGGGTGGAAGAAAGACAATGAATTTTATACGTATCACCTTTCTGTCACCTGACATCTGTTGATGAACCTGGATATGGCGATGGTTGGAGAGGATAGCCTTAAAACACTGTTAGCCAGGGTTGAGGCGTAGAAGCAGAACCCCGGATTCGCGATGGACCGGTACTTCTGCCGCTCAGCGGTCGCCTACAAGCGGGAACTGGATAGACTCCTGTTTCGAAGTTGGATCTACGCAGGCATGTCAGCCAGCTATTAAACCCAGGGGATTTGCTGCAGTTCAAACTCGGTGCCGATGCCATCATCGTCTGTCCATACCATGGCTGGGCCTACAAGCTTGATGGCGGCCTGCACGCCGTAAGGGAAATGGATGCGCTTGAAAGTTTTGATCCTGCGGATTACGGACCTAACCCACCTCAGTTGACCGTATTTCATGGGCTGATCTTTATTAACTGTGACGATGGAGCAGATTCATTCGAGCCGGAACTGACGATCGTTGAATCACCACTCGGTGCCTATGATCTGGCACCTGGCGTGGTTTTTCTGGCCCGCTCGATTACCGCCTGCCGGCCGACGAAGTCTGAGCCTTCAAGGTCGACCCGCCAACCAAGACCAGTATCAAATCGAGTGGCATAGGATCTCTTCTGTTCTCATGTGATGGGAAAGTCATTGAAGCATTCACCAGGCAAAGTTGATTCGATACACATCGGCACCCGGGAAGACATGAGCGAGCAGCTGGTTTCGACTATCACAGCGCAGCTCGATCGTTTTGCAGGAGACAATCACCAGGGTGTGTCTCGGGTTGCTTATGAACGTGACAGTGATCCTGCCGGGACCGTGAGGCGTAATGACAGGCAGTGGTCCGCGGTTTCAGTTGAAGAACTTGATGCGATGACAGCAGCGCTTGAACTACAGAAGCCGCTGACAGCGGAAGACCTGGGGGCTAACCTGTGCATCGCAGGCATTCCTGACTTTTCCAAGTTACCGAGAGGATCGCGTCTTAAGTTTGAGTCTGGTGCTATTCTAATGGTTGAATCTTACAATCCGCCCTATAGTGATATGGCAGAAAAGATTTCAAGTTTATATTCGACAACTAATGGATCAGCTGTGACGCCGAGGCAGTTCATCATTGCGTCAAAGAAGCAGCGCGGAGTGGTTGGTGTGGTCGATGTTGCTGGAGAAATCAGGCAGGGCGATAAGGTGGT